>REGJ01000048.1 GCA_003702525.1 Candidatus Nitrosopumilus sp. | reverse complement strand
GAGGCGGACGTAGAGATGACAGAGGCGGACGTAGAGATGACAGAGGCGGACGTAGAGATGACAGAGGCGGACGTAGAGATGACAGAGGCGGACGTAGAGATGACAGACCAAGTTCAAATAAAAATAAAAAGAGAAAACAGTTTGGAAGAAGATAATCCATCATTTTTCTGGATAAAATCTGAAGGCCAGCAAAAATTAGCTACTGAAAATTTAGTTCCAGGTAATCAAGTGTATAAAGAAAAACTAATCATCAAAAAAGGAATAGAGTATAGATTATGGGATCCTTTTAGAAGTAAATTAGCAGCTGCGATAATGAACGAGTTAGAAGATTTTCCTTTTGAAAATAAAACCAAAGTACTGTACCTAGGGGCATCAACTGGAACAACTGTAAGTCACATTTCAGATATTGTAGGACCAAGTGGAATTGTATTTGCAGTAGAGCATGCAAGTAGGGTTGCAAGGGATTTTCTAGACAGAGTTGCAACATATAGAAAAAACATTATGCCAATTCTTCAAGATGCACGAAAACCAAAAGAGTATTTTTCAGTATTTGGTAAAGTAGATGTAGTTTATGTAGATATTGCGCAACCTGATCAAACAGAAATTGCAATTGAAAACTGTAAAATGTATCTAAAAAAAGATGGTTATTTCTTCCTAGTAATTAAAACAAGAAGTATCGATGTAACAAAATCACCAAGAAAGATTGTAGAAGAAGAGACACAGAAATTGCATTCAAAATTTGAGATATTACAAACTATTGATTTGCATCCATATGACAAAGACCATGCAATAGTGATTGCAAAATTTAGAGGCTAACTATTTAGGATTTTTTGGACAGGTTTCCAGCTCTTGCGTACAAATGTCGGTAGAGAATGATTAGTCTTGTAGTATCTAGTCACAAATTTGACCGTTTTAGAGTCAGAGGGATAACCACTTCCAAGATCATGGTTTTTTCGGAGTTTTTCAATTGCCCTATCACGGGTAACTTTAGCAAGAATTGAGGCTGCAGATACTACCACAAATCTACTATCTGCATGATGATAAGATTTGATTTTATGATTATCAGACAATTTTGAGATTTCTTTTCCAAATCGTTTAGGATTTACATCACATGAATCAACATATGACGTATCAGGATCCAATTTTGAGACAACTTTTGCCATGTATTTTGCTTCAAGTTCATTCAAGCCATGTCTCTTTACACTTGCATCAATAGATCTTGGCGGAATTTTTGTAATGTAATAGTCATCAACTAGTGCAATAATTTTTTTGTAAAGTAACTCTCGGTTTTTTGATGAAAGTTTTTTTGAATCCTTTACTCCCAATGAAGAAAGTTTTCTCAAATTTTTTTTATCAATAGAAATTCCAGAGATTACTAATGGACCAAGCATAGAGCCACGTCCTGCATCATCTATCCCACAAACTTGCACGAATTCTGTCTTAAAGCACAAGTATTAAACCGTTATAGGCTTTGAAAAAATAGAAGAATATTGGAAATACCAAATGAGTCTCTTCAAGAAATTGTAGAAGGAAAAACAAAACTGTTAGTTCCAAAAGGATCAATTACAGAAAAAGTTCCTCCAAAAGAACCTGCATTTTTCAATCCAAAAGCAAAACTGAATAGAGATTTTTCAATTATTGCATATGCTGCATTTTTAGAAAATTTTCAAGGCCCGAAGATTTTCTTGGAAGGATTATCAGGAATTGGAGCCAGAGGATTACGAGTTGCAAACGAATTAGAAATTGATAATTTGGTAATCAATGATCTAAATCCATCTGCATTAAAGATGGCTGAACATTCAGCTAAAATTAATGGAATCAAAAATGTAGAGTTTGTTGAAAAAGAAGTATGCAGGTTTTTGAGTCATTATTCAAAAAAAGGAGAAAGAGGCTCAATTGTAGATATAGATCCATTTGGCTCTCCTGCAGCATTTTTTGACTGTGGAATTAGGGCAACTATGCACGGAGGGATATTGTCAGTGGCCGCCACAGATTTGCAGGTACTAAATGGGCTCTTTCAGAGTGCCTGTAAGAGAAAATACGGAGGAGTTCCTGTTAGATCAGAATATGGAAATGAGATTGCAATCAGATTGGTACTTGGATGTCTACGGGTGGTAGCAGCGAGATTAGGAGTTGAGGTTGAACCAATGTTTGTTGAAAGTGATATGCATTACTACAGAACGTATGTCAAAGTTCGAAACAGACCTGATCAAGAAGAAAATATAGGATACATTTTACATTGCAAAAATTGTGGACATCGAGAAATTTCATTGGAACAAAAACAAGAGTGTGAGTTGTGTAAATTAAGAATTAGTATTGCAGGTCCATTATGGATCGGAAAAATTTTTGACAAAAAATTCATTGAAGATATGCTAAATCAAATTTCAAATTTAGAAGTGGATAAAGTTTGTGAAAAAACATTAAACAAATGTCTATTAGAAACAGAAATGCCAGCTACATATTTTACGCTAGATGAAGTTGCAAAAAAAATGAAATCATCTCCACCAAAACTAGAAGATGTTATAGAAAATTTACGAAAAAAGAATTTTGTTGCGAGTGTAACATCATTTAATCCAACAGGGTTTCGAACTAATGCAAAAATGAACGAGATAATAGAAATTTTTCAACTATCCAATAAAACCTAGACACACATAGTATAATTCACTACTTTGTTTTCTACTAGCTTTAGGTTTTGTTAGATTAATTCTTGCAAATTTTTTCTTGATATAATCTCTAAACTCCATAGAATATTCACCATCAAAGACCTTGAATACAGCATTGCCTTTGTGGGCTAACACTTTATCCATGATTTTGGTGCAATCATAATTTAGAGAAATTTGTTTGGCATGATCAACAGACCAATTTCCACTAACTTTGGGTGAAAGGTCACAAATCACAGCATTAACTTTACGCTCAAAATAATCCATTACCTCATCAACTACATTTTCATCTTCAATATCGCCTCTCAAAATATGAGCCCCTGGAATTTCCTCCACATAGGACAAATCAATTCCCATAACTTTGCCTTGATTTCCTGCCAGTTTGACAGCCATCTGTGTCCAACCACCAGGAGCACAACCAAGATCAAGAACGTAAAAACCAGGACCAATTATCCGATATGATTGATTTAGTTCCTTGAGTTTGTATGCAGCTCTGCTTCGAAAACCTTGCTCGTGTGCTAATTTTCGATAGTGATCTTTGCGTGCATCTAATAGTTTCATTTGGCCTTCGCAGGTTTTTTCATTTCAGCAATAACCCAATCTTCAATGAACTGACAGTTTCTGGGACTGATTTCACCTTCTAGTGAACATTTTTGTTCAACAGGACAAACTAAACATGGTGAATTTTCAATAGATTGTGTACTGATTGGAGTTTTCTTTAAAATTAATTTGTAAGTCCAACGATTTTTTTCAAGAAGTTTTTCTCTAGTAATAAAACCAATTCTTTCAAGCTTTAATGATAATCTAGAACCAATAGCATTTGTAAGTTTAAGTTTTTTCCATAGTTCACTTTGAAACATTCCTTCTGATTCACGTTCAGCTAAAATATCACAAACTTTGTTTGTTAATCTCTCCATATCGACTTTTTCAATTTGGAAATTTTCAATTTCTTCATCAGATAATTGTTCTTCTAATTCTTCCTCAGGAGTTAATTCTTCTATTCTTTTTTGTTCTTCTAATTCTTTTTTAGTTAATTTTTTAGGTTTTTCAGGTTTTGCTTCTGCTTTCTTTGTGGTTTTCTTTGCAGGTTTTGCTTCTGCTTTCTTTGCAGGTTTTGCTTCTGCTTTCTTTGCAGGTTTTGCTTCTGCTTTCTTTGCAGGTTTTGCTTCTGCTTTCTTTGCAGGTTTTGCTTCTGCTTTCTTTG
>REGJ01000059.1 GCA_003702525.1 Candidatus Nitrosopumilus sp. | reverse complement strand
CTCCAGTTGAACCATACCCAACTTTTACACTAACTGGAATTATGAGAAGAAAGAATCCAATCTATGTTACAACAGTAGTTGGAAAGCCAATACTTGAAGATGCATATATTGGAAAAGTGATTGAGCGCTCATTCTTACCATTAATCCAGATGTTTCATCCAGAAGTAGTTGACTTTAGTATGCCAGCTGCTGGATGGTTCCAAGGATTTGCGATAATTTCAATCAAAAAGAGATACCCAGGTCAAGCAAAAAAAGTAATGATGGGATTATGGGGAATGGGACAGTTATCACTAACAAAGATGTTCGTCGTAGTCGATGAAGACATCAATGTTCATGACATCAATGATGTAATTTGGGCAATTACAACTAGAGCAGATGCAGCAAGAGATACTACAATAATCAACAATGCACCAACAGACACGTTGGATCCAGCATCACCACTTGTCAACTTGGGCTCTAAGATGGGAATTGACGCAACACAGAAAACAAAAGAGGAAGGATATGAAAGGGAAATTCAACAACAAGTAAAAGTTGATGAAGAAACAAAGAATCTAGTTGATTCTAAATGGTCTGATTATGGACTATGATACTGAAATAGGATTGTAGAAATTATCTCTCTCTTCAACAGAATAACCAATCTGGTGAATTGCATCTATGATTATTTTATCAGTAAGTTCAGTTGAACGAGCACCAGTACAAGAGACCACTTCTTCTCCAATTAGGGTTCCGCCAAAGTCATCAGCACCATATTGCAAAGCCAGTTGAGCCATACCAATACCGTTTGTTAGCCATGAAGATTGAATGTGAGGAATAAGTCCATCAAAGATTAATCTAGATATTGCAATCATCTTCAATAGTTGAATTCCTCCAGTGCCGTATTCAACTAGTCCCTCCTCATGCATCAAAGTATTGTTTGGCTCAAAGTTCCATGGAATAAATGCCATGAATCCTTTAGTTTTTTCTTGTAGTTTTACAAGTTTGAAAAAGTGTTCAACGATATCATTTTTGTTTTCCACATGTCCATACATCATTGTTGCAGAAGATGGAATTCCAAGTGAGTGGGCTTCATCCATAATTCTAATCCAATCATCACTAGAGATTTTCTTTGGACTGATAATCTCTTTTACTGAATCAGTCAAGATTTCAGCTCCTGCCCCAGGCATTGATTGTAAACCAGCATCTTTGAGTCGGGATAAAATTTCCTTGGTAGAAGATTTTTCAACTCTTGCAATCATGTCAATTTCTGATGTTGATAATCCATGTACTCCAACTTTGGGAAATTTTTCCCTAATCATTCTAAATGCATCTTCATAATATTCAATTTTCAGATTTGGGTTGTGTCCTCCTTGAATCAAGACTTGGCGGATCTTAAACATGTCCCATGCAGTCTTTACTCTAGATTCAATTTGATCTAAAGTTAGGGTGTAAGAATCATCAGCCCCAGGTGATCTGTAAAATGCACAAAACTTACAGTCAGTAATACATACATTGGTATAATTCAAAATGATATTATTTACAAAAGATGCTTTCTTTCCAAATTGTTTTCTTGTCAGATGGCCAGATACAAGTCCCATTAAATGAACATCATCAGATTCCAATAATCTCATACAGTCTTCAGGACCAGGTCTTTTTCCATTGAGAGAGTTTTCTAAAATATCTTTAATGTCACTTTTTTGTAGTTGTTCAGTTGTCTGACTCAAGTGCATTTCATCCTTTAGAATTTCTATTTAATCCTTGATAGAAAAAACAATTGAGGTTTTGTGCTCAAATCTTAATGGAATTGAGATTAATGGTTCACGTTATTTTTAAGTAGGGCACAAAAAGCAGATCCACTCATGGTATCAGGTAACCAAATTAGACTTAATCGAATTCTTAGAAAAGGAAGAATGTTATGCATTCCAATGGACCATGGAATTTCAAATGGTCCTATTGAGGGTCTTGAAGACCCAGCATCAACAATTTACAAATGTGAAGGTCACGGCCTTACAAGTGTAATAATTAACAAAGGAATTATCAAATCATTACCAAAACCACCCAAAGTCGGAGTTTTAGTTCATTTTTCAAGCAGTACTGCATTATCATTATCACCTAATCGAAAAATGCTTACTGGTACTGTAAAAGAGGCAGTTGCATTAGGAGCAGATGGAGTTTCACTACACATCAACATTGGAGGAAAAGAAGAACCCGAAATGTTAGAGCAATTAGGATTAACTGCAGATCAATGTCATAGATGGGGAATGCCACTCTTGGCAATGATGTATCCAAGAGGTGAAAACGTCAAAGACCCACATGATCCTGAAGTTGTTGCACACGTTGCAAGAATCGGAGCAGAATGTGGTGCAGACATTGTCAAGACATTGTACACAGGAGATATTGATTCATTTTCAAAAGTTGTAAAGAGTACACCAGTTCCAATTGTAATTGCAGGTGGACCAAAAGCAAAAACAGATTTAGATATTCTTCAAATGACTGAAGACGCCATGACAGCAGGAGCAAAAGGTGTCACATATGGTAGAAACATCTTTGCACACAAAGCACCTGAAAAAATGGTAGAAGCATTGGCTGAAATTATTTTCAGAAAAGGCACAGCAAAGGAAGCAATGAAGAAAATTGAGTAAGAGTAGAGAGTTAATAATCTCCCCTAAAGGTTCACAGGCACAATTAGCCAAACTTTTGCCACAATTAGAAGATGAAGGAATCAATATGGTTTACCTTGATCCAAAGAAACTTGGAAAAAAGAAAACAAAATTGAAAACAGTTTATCCATCAAACAATGCTAATTTTGTAGTTCTTGAAAAAGAAAATGCAGTAAAACCAAAGGGCAAGAAAGTTGGAAGAAAATTCCAAGTATTATCAAATACAGATATTGAAGACATCCTAACCATTGCAAAAAAAGGCCTAGATTTTGTAGTTGTAGAAGTTAAAGACTGGAAGATAATTCCACTAGAGAACATCATTGCAAAGCTTCACAAAATACATACCAAAATTTTTGCAATCGCAAGAACACCTGAAGAAGTAAGAAAGATGTTTTCAATTCTAGAAGTAGGAGTAGATGGCGTAATCTTCAGCACATCATCAATTAACGAAGTAAGAGAAGCCATGGTTTACTTGGGAACAAGAAGTTTTGATATGAAACCTGCAAAAATTATCGATATCAAAGAAGTAGGAGATGGAGAAAGGGTTTGTGTAGATACTGCATCAATGTTACACAAAGGAGAAGGAATGTTAATTGGAAGTAGATCAAACTTTTTGTTTTTAGTTCACAATGAATCAGTAGGTTCATCATTTACATCACCAAGGCCATTTAGAGTCAATGCAGGAGCAGTGCATTGTTACACATTATCTCCAGATGGAACAACAAATTATTTGTCAGAGGTTGAAACAGGCTCAGAAGTGTTGATTCTAAACTCCAAAGGAAAAGCAAGAAGAGCAACCGTAGGTAGATCAAAGATTGAAAGAAGACCAATGTTAATGATTAAAGCAAAAGCTGGAGGAGAAGTGGGAGGAATAATTGCACAAGATGCAGAAACAATTCGTTTTGTAAAACCAAATGGGCAACTAGTATCAGTTACACATCTTAAGAAAGGGGATACAGTAATGGTTCATTCAAAACCTGCAACAGGTAGACACTTTGGTATGGAAGTTTCAGATGAATATATTTTAGAAAAATAAGATGAAGTACAAAACTTGTGTATCCATTGCAGAAAAAACACCTAACAAAGTAAAACAGACATTAAAAATTGCTTTAAAGAAATCAGATTTTGTAGAAATAAGATTTGATTTCCTAAAAATTGAACAAATTCCAGAAACACTAGAACTAATCAAAAAAGATTTGAAAAAATCAGTTTGTACACTAAGGCCAAAAACAGAAGGAGGTCAATTTCCAGGAAATGAAAAAGAAAGAATTGCAA
>REGJ01000047.1 GCA_003702525.1 Candidatus Nitrosopumilus sp. | reverse complement strand
AGCAAACTTGGTAATGACTTGACTAGAACTCTGTGTAAACAAGCATTTGAGATTCTTTATGATGCAATTATGAATGACAAACCAGAAAACTATCCTTATGGTTCAATGTTATCTGGTATGGGCTTTGGTAATTGTTCTACAACCCTTGGACATGCATTGTCCTATGTGTTCTCAAATGAAGGTGTACCTCATGGCTACTCCCTTTCATCCTGTACCACAGTTGCTCACAAACACAACAAATCAATCTTCTATGACAGATTCAAAGAAGCAATGGATAAACTAGGATTTGATAAATTAGAACTCAAAGCCGATGTTTCTGAAGCTGCTGATGTCGTAATGACTGATAAAGGACACTTGGATCCAAACCCAATTCCAATATCAAAAGACGATGTTGTAAAATGTCTTGAAGATATCAAAGCAGGTAATTTATAAAAAATTCAAAATTTTTTTACCTTTTTTCTATTTTCTTGAAAAACTGCGAAATTGGCAGCTGGAATAAACTTATTTATTTAATCATTCTGTGTTAATTGTACTTGGCTTCAAAACAACTCAAATTTGGTATTCAAAACGGTCTTAACGTTGCTAGAGCCGGATATACTGAAGACCAAATTCTAACAGCATGTATGCTTGCTGACAAGACAGGATATGATTCAATTTTCTATATGGACCACACAAATGTCCCACAATGGAAAAATGCAATCGTACTGGACCCATGGGTTATGCTTTCAGCAATTGCCGCAGTAACTAACAATGTTGAACTTGGAACCTGTGTAACTGATGCAATTAGAAGACACCCTTCAAACATTGCACTAGCTGCAATTACACTTGATAGAGTTTCTAAAGGCAGAGCAATTCTTGGAATTGGTGCTGGTGAAGCTCAGAATCTTAAAGAATTTTGTATTCCATTTGAAAAACCTGTATCAAAATGGGAAGAACAAATTGAAACTATTCACACATTATACAAATCAACTCCAGACAACACAGTTGATTATGAGGGAAAATACTACAAACTTGAAGGTGCATGTTTACAAGCACCTCCAATTAGAAAACCACGTCCACCAACTTACATGGCTTCAGGTGGAAAGAGAACTTTAGAATTAACTGGAAAATTAGGTGATGGTTGGTTACCAATAGGATACACTCCAGAACTCTTTGAAGATCACAGAAAACAAATTGAATCCTCTATGGACAAATACAATAGAACACAGGAAGAAAAAGACAACTTCCAAATGGCTTTGGATATTGATGTATACTTTTCAGATGATGCTGAAGAATCATGGGCAAGAATGAAAGAAGCAGTAAAAGTCAGTCTCTTCAAACCAGAAGTTTTGAGAGTTCACAACTTGAAAGAAATTGAAGGATTTGATTTCGTAAAATACTTTACAGAATATTCAATGTCTAATCAAGAATGGATTGTAAAGATGAGAGAAGCTGCAACAAAGATTCCTGAAGCAGTAGCACGTTCTTCAACTGCAGTTGGAACTCCTGATGATATTATTCCAACATTTGAAAGATTCATGGATGCAGGTGTTAATCACTTTGTAATTAGATTCTGGGGTAAGAATTACTTTGGCTCTATTGACAAGTTTGCAAGTCATGTAATGCCTGCCTTGAGAGAAAAAGCCAAACAATAAGGCGTTCTATTCTATAACATACAGAAAATCATTTACTTTACCATCTTTTACTGTATTATGATGGATGAAGACCTTCCTGAATCTGTAAAGAAATGTCTTGATATTCTAGAAGAAAATGTCGAGATTTTAGCAAATTTGGAACTCGAACTAGAAGATGAAAAAGAAAATGAATTGGTTCCTGATATGGAATTGCATCAACTATATGATATGACTGAAGATGTTGCTGAATCTGCCAAACTAAAACGTGCTGAATCTAATTTTGCGCAAAGACAAGCAGAAGATTCTTTATGATTTGTGAGGTCTCTTGTTTTTTGCTTTTGTAAATGATTTAGCTCTGCGTTTGTTTCTTTGTTTTTCCAATCGCTTTCTGGTACGTTCTGTTGCCTTTGTTGCACCTGCAATGATTTTTGTTTTGCTTCCATCTCTAAGCATAATCTCTTTTCCTTTGAATCTATACTCTACATCTCTGCATTTTATGTAGTATTTTCTCAAACAGAAAAAAATTCTATTGTTTGTTCCATGCATCTCTTTGATTTCTCTTGATTTTTTTAATTCGTTGAGAATGTTTCTCAATAATCCTTTATCAACATCTGTAATTCTATGTAGTTCTCTAAACCAGATGAATTTTGATTCTGCTCCCCACTCTTCAAGCAAATCTAATACTTGATTTGTGGCCTCTTCTCTCTCCTCGTCAAATTCATCCATGACTGCATTATAATCTCTCTTAAATTAAGTGATTTTATTTAATAAAAAAATTGAATGAATAAAGTCAAGTTTTAGGACGTTGTTGTTTTTTTGATATTTTTTGTGATTTGGTTCTATGAATCAATATGAAATTGAATGTGATGAATTGTCTTGCAAGATTTTAGATGTCCAGGCATTGGCAAAAGAACTTGAAGAAGATGAATAGATTATTTCTTCAATCGTCTTTCTTTGATTCTTGATTTTGTAACCTTTGTAGATTGTTTTTGATTTTTTTCCATTTGCTTTGCAATGTTGTCTATCTGTTTGATAATTTTTTCTTGTTCTTGCGGTGCTGCCTTTAGAAGTTTCTTTTTTAATTTTTTTAAATCACTTGAATATTTGTTAAAATCATTTTTTAATTCATCAAGATATGGGTCTTTCATATTTTTTAGTATATTTTGCTACATTTAGTTTATTAGATCAATTCACAAATCACAACTGATTTGAAACTAGTTGGACGTCTTGAAATTAAATCACAGGAAAAAATAAAGGAATTTCTAAATCATGAACATGTTGGACGTATAGCAAGTATTGATGAGAATGGATATCCTCAAATTATTCCAATGAATTTTGCCTTTGTCAACGATGTAATCTACATGCATTCGTATCCTAGAGGAGAAAAAATAGAAAATATTCTCAAAAATAACAAAGTTGGCTTTGAAGTTGATAGAGAATTAGAATTTCTTCCATCTTATTTTTCACATCCTACTGATGCGTCACAAGCTGACACACTATACATCAGCGTTGTTATCAAAGGATATGGGTCTTTAGTAGAAGATGATAAAGAAAAGACTTTGGCGTTAAATGGATTAATGGAAAAATATCAACCTGAAGGACATTATGACCCAATTAATGAAAATGATCTTGTCTTAGATGAAGTTGCCGTAATCAAAGTTACTCCAAACTCTATAAAAGGGAAATATAAAATTGGACAACAACTTCGTCCAGAATCAAGAAAAATTCTAGCCGAAAAAATTCTATCACGAAACTCTCCAACTGCAAAAGAAACTATCAAAATTATGGGATTTGAAATTACAGAGAATGGTCTTATGATGATCGAAGATAAAGTTTGGTAAAAATTTTCATTAGAATTTTACATTTTCACTAATTCCCAAAAATGGGATTTTCTTTTCATACCAATTTTTTTTCAAATTCAAAAAAAAAAACACCATTGCTGATGAAATTCAGATAGGTTTTTTCTATACTTTCTAAATTCTGTCTGAATTGAGACAAACTCCTGTTGATAAGATAATGAAATTTTTTTTAATTGATTGCAATTCATTGGCGTGGGACGTTATAGTCTAGTATTACTTGTAGTGTTAACTTTATCATTTTCATCTGTCGCATTTTCTCAAGAAGCGTTTGCGGTAGAAGTTTGTCATGTTGAAGGCAATGGCGAACAAAATACCTTGGACATTTCCCAAAGTGCTGTAAACAACCATTTGAGAAATCACGAAGATGATTACGCTGGAGCATGTGTTGATTCCGATACCACAGCCCCAACTGCTGCAATCACCTACTCTTCTGATGGTCCTTACAACCAAGGCACCACAATTACACTAACTGC
>REGJ01000046.1 GCA_003702525.1 Candidatus Nitrosopumilus sp. | reverse complement strand
AACACCTGAACCAGAACCAACACCTGAACCAGAACCAACACCTGAACCAGAACCAACACCTGAACCAGAACCAACACCTGAACCAGAACCAACACCTGAACCAGAACCAACACCTGAACCAGAAACTCATTCTAGTGAAACAGAAACTTCTAAATCTTCAGAAGAACGTGATGTAATTTTTGTTGGTACAAAACCTATCATGACTTATGTTTCTGCAACTTTAACCCAACTTTCAACAAGACCTACTGTTACCATAAAGGCTAGAGGAAAAAGAATCACTCAAGCTGTTGATGTATCTCAAATGATTGTTAAAAGAATGGACTCTGTTGGATATGTGATTAGTGATGTAAGAATTTCATCTGATTCACTAACTTCGCAAGATGGTAAACAACGAAATGTCTCTACCATGGAAATTGACATCTCCAAAGAATAAATCTAAAATCTTTCTAATAATTCTAAGTGGAATTTTACTCTTAATACTTTTGGTACTATTTTCAAATTTTTCTTGTGGTGTTCAACATATGACAATTTTGAATCAAATTAATTCATATCAAGAGACACTTGATCCAGAGTTTTGTGAAGTGATTGTTGAGAAAATTGATTTGTTTAATGATTCCTGTGAACCATACATAGAAATTCTTGATTGTGGCTAATACTGTATTTCTTGCAAAAATGTAATCCCAAAATAAATTAACATTCCACTTAATCCTATCATTAAGATTTTGTAATTTCTGTTTGAAAGAATCTTGGTACTTTTTGATGCTAAAAATGAAACTCCTCCCAACCATACAAAATCCATCCAAATATGTAATCCAAACATGATTAACATGCCTGAAAATGCCCAAATCATCATAGCATCTGAAATTAACTTGAATCCGATAGTTAACCACCAAATAATGAAAAACGGGTTTAATCCACTTAACAAAACTCCTGTGATTAACGCGCCTTGTTTTGGATTTGTAACTCCAACTTCTTTTTCTCTGAGAACTGCTCTGATTTGCAATGCTGCAAAAATAAAAAGTGTTATTGCTCCTAAAACTGAAATAATTGTTCTAAACTCTGGAAAACTTTCTAGTGAGAAAACTCCGATTCCTAACAATATGACTAATGGCAATTCTACAACTGCGTGACCTGCAGCCATTTTGATGCCTGATTTTCCACCTTCTCTTAGCCCGTATGATATGTTTGCCGCAAAAAGTGGTCCTGGCGCCATGACTCCAGATGCCGAAATTACTATTACTAATACTGCAAATTCTAAGAATTGTTCCATCTAATCCCGATTTTCATTATTTTGATAATGAAATAAACATAATCAAAAGAACTTACATGTACATGGAATCTTTTAGATGTTTGGACTCTTCTTCAGCTTCTTTGATAACTGTCTCAGCTTTTTCTGCTTCTTGTTGTAAAGCTGGAATGTCACATGAAGTTCCTGGAATCAATTTTGAGATTGCCAAACAAAGTTGCGCACTTGATTTAAAGTCAGGCCCTTCTCCATTTGTATGAAAAATAATCACAATAACATCTTGTCCAGTAACACTTGCTTCATTTAACAATGTACCTGGAATTCCTGGAACTGTTCCGTGTTCCAATACTTTTAGCCCTGCCTCTCTTATTTTTTCTCTTGCAGAATCTGTACTTCCAATGCCAATCAAATCCTCAATTCCATTAGGAGATTTAACTGCAATACTACTGACAACTAATCCAATTTTGTGTTTTTGTGCCCATTTGAGCATTGTTTTGGCTGTAACTTTGTGTAATGATTGATCGAGTGTAAGATATGACAAAAACACACCAACTTTCAATTCTTCATTTACAAAAATTCTTGATGGGTAGTTTGGTTTTCCATCTTTAATTATGCTAATTGGTGGAAATATGTCTGAATCAATTACTCCTGCTAATTCAAATTGTGATGTGTGTACCATTGATTCTGTTGCAATTGCACTGCTAAAACCTGCTGATGGGAATCCATCAATAAGATACCCTCCTTCTAGATTAAGTGATTTGAATTCTTTGATTCTTATTTCTGGAAGCATGATTGTTTTTTGTTTTTATTAGATAATAGGTTTTGTCTATTTTTATAATTTGGATACTAGTGCTGCATAGATAAATGGTAAGATAGTTGTTACTTCTGCATGTAATGTAGATTGTTTTGCTTTTTGTGTAACTTTGCCCCAAGAAATTGCCTCTCTAACTAGTGCACCGCTTAGACTACCATCAAATTCTTGTGCAGTTGTAATGTAAAATGCATAATCCAATCCTTCTCTGTATTGGTTCCACCACAAAGTGTGATGCTTTGAAATTCCTCCCCCAATCATAAATGCTCCTGATTTTTCAGCTTTGAAGATAAATCCTGAAAGTAGATCTGCGTCTCCTGCCATGTTTAACTTAAAGTCATTATGTTTTTGTGTGAATAACCAAATTTGACTTCCTACTGCTCCATCCATGATTCCTGGAACTACAACACTAATGTTGTTTTTGTATGCCCAATAAAGAAATGAATCTTCTCCCAAATGCTTTCCAATCATTTTACAAATTTCTGCTGTAGTCATTTCTTTTACGCCATTTTGATATTCTTCTTCTAAGAATGCCTGCATCTTCTCTTCAATTAGTGGTCCATAACTATCCATAGGCACAAGTACGTTGCCTAGTCTGTGGATATCTTGGTCTGCAAGCTCATTATCATCCATTGTAAATGATCCTTCTTTGTAATCTGAAAAATGTCTTGCAATGTCGTGATCTAATGCGCCACAAGTTGTTATTGCTACATCAAACCATTTGTTTTTGAGCATATCTTTTAGAATACCTCTCAATCCCGTAGATACTACAGCACCTACAAATGAAATGAATTTGAGACATTGTTTGTCTGCAATCATTTCTGATAAAATCTCAACCCCTGTTGAGAGATTTACTGATTCAAATCCTCCTGACTTAGATAACTCTTCAAATATTTTTTCAATAGATGTGTTAGAATCAATCTCTATGTCTTTTACTGGACGACCTGGATCAACCATATTCTAATTCGATGAAGTCAAGTATAAAATTCTGCCTTACTCTGAATTCTTTTTGAATTATCTAAGAAAACTTTAAACCCGCCCAATATCACCATTCTTCGAATGACAGGGAGAATTAAAGTTGGATTAGTAGGAATTGGAAACTGCTTTTCAGGACTTATTCAAGGAATTGAATACTATAGAAAAAATCCCTCTCAACAAGTAATTGGAATTATTCATGAAAAATTAGCTGGATACGGAATACATGATATTGACTTTGTATGTGGATTTGATGTTGGTGAAAACAAAGTTGGAAAATCCATCAATGATGCAATTTATGAATACCCAAACATGGTAGATTGGATCCCAAAAGATGAAATGCCAAAAACTGATGGCAAAGTACATGAAAGTCCTATTTTAGATGGTGTTGGATTGTGGGTTGAAAATAGAGTTAAACCAATCACCAGTACAAAAACTGATGAACAATTAGCTGAAGAAGCAAAAAAAATCATCAAAGAAACTGGTGCTGAAATTATTGTCTCATATTTGCCTGTAGGTTCTGACAAAGTCACACAATTCTGGGCTCAAGTTTGCCTTGATACTAATACTGCTTTTGTAAACTGCATTCCTTCATTTATTGCATCAGACCCAGAATGGGCAAAAAAATTCGAAGAGAAAAACATTCCTTGTATTGGTGATGATATCAAAGGACAAGTTGGTGCAACCATTGTTCACAGAACATTAGCTAAACTATGTAATGATAGAGGAACCAAGATTGAAAAAACATACCAAATCAATGTTGGTGGAAACACTGATTTCTTAAACATGAAAGAGCAAGAGAGACTTGTATCTAAGAAAATTTCTAAAACTGAAAGTGTCCAAAGTCAACTTGATGAACGACTAGATGATGATCAAATCTATGTAGGTCCTTCTGACTTTATCCCATTCTTAGGTAACACCAAATTGATGTTTATGAGAATTGAAGGTCGTCAATGGGCAAACATTC
>REGJ01000045.1 GCA_003702525.1 Candidatus Nitrosopumilus sp. | reverse complement strand
CGCAAGAAATTATCTGAAAGAAAACCTCAAGAACCAGTATTATTTGTATCAAAACCTCAAACTGACTTTAGAGAATTAACTCAACAAATGATACACAAATCTCAGAATCTGTTTGATAACAACCAAAGAAAAGAAGCTTTTGAAGCTCTTAGTCAGGCAATCAGATACTATTATTCACAAAACATGGAAATCTACAAAGAAATGACAAACCATGAATTACTTAGTCTACTCAATGAATCAAAGTCAGATGCATATGGCAAGGTAAGAGATTGGTTGTTACTTTGTGGAAGTGTAGAGTATGCAAAGTATCGTTCTAGTGATGCTGACTTTAGAGATGTATTATCAAAATTTGCAAAGGAGGTTTCTAAATGATGAATCTCAAAACTACTTCATTACTTGGAATTGTTCTTCTTTTACTTGCAATTTCACTTCAAAGTCCAGCTTTTGGTGATAATTCTGAGCCTAGTGTGTTCCCTGATTGGGTAAGACAGGCCACCTCTATCTGGATAAATGGACAAATTTCTGATTCTGAATTTCTAGCACTAATTCAAAATGTTCTTGATAAAAACATCTTACCTGATGAGATAGAATCTCAAGAAATTCTAAAGAATACTGCACAGACCGTAATTCAAGACATTCCAGAATTATACGAAGAAAAAACTGCAGAATTGATTCCCTATTGGGTAAAAGATAGAGCAGAGTGGTGGATTGATGCAAAAATAAATGATCTGCAATTTCTTAGAACTATACATTATCTAAGAGAAGTTGGATATTTGGAATACAATGCTGAACAAAGTATTTTTTCAAATGATCAAACATTCCAATCAAGTCTTGAAAAGTATTTGTTAAATGACAAAGAAATTCTGAATATCACAAAAGAAACAAAGTGGAGAATGTTTTCAACTGAATATGAGTTTGAAGAAAAAGAAGGTGTTGTAGATTCTGTAAAAATTATTTTCAATGATATTACTAGAGTGTACGAACCAATTTTCTACAAATTCAAAGTACCTACATTAACATTAGAAATATCTGAATTTAACAACAAAAATGATCTAAATAATTATTGGACATCTTTTGAAACTAAAGACAAAGTATTTGATTCAGCGTATCTTACTGGAAATCCAAATAACAATTCTGAATGCTTGTTTAATTATACTACAGAAGGCGCATTAACTTCCTGCATCTATGACAATTTCATAGTACACGTTGTAATATTTGATCAACATAATGAACACTACAATTATGATGATTCTAATCTGGTTTTAGATGAAAACGAGCCTACAACTAGATTTATGAGTGAAATTTTGAAAAAAATTGCTCATTACAAGAATGATTACATAAACTCCCAATTATACCACGTTCTACAAGGAGACATTCAAGAAAATATTTCTCAAGAATCTAGTGTAATTCAAACTGTACCAAAATCTATTGAACCAGAAAAATCTGCAATTCAAGGCGTAGGAAATTTCTCATGTATTCGTGATGATTTTGGTTTGGTAACAATTTCAGGTCAATATCATAATGATAATCTAAAACGATCTAATGTAGAACTTGAAATATCATTTGTGGATGCTAAAGGAAACATTGTAGGAAAAACTAGTACAATCTTTACTGATCTTCAAGAATTTGAATCAAAAAGATTTGTAGGTCATTCAAAATGGAATGAAAATTTCAGTTCATGTCAAATTGAAATAAAGTAAAGATCTACTGGTACATTTTTCGAATGAACCATTCTCATTATATTCAAAACCAAGTTTTACATCTTATATGACAAATAGTATGGGCAGAATAGCAATTTTTGCATTCATGATGATTTTAACATCTACAATTACAATGTCAACTGTCTATGCTGATACTGGTTTTACGAATGTAAAAAAATCTGCAGGAATTATTATGAAATTCTGTGCAAATGAAACTTTCAAACTACAAGATTGTCATGAAAGATATGATGGAATTGGTTGGACTGATAGAGTAAATGTTCTAGTTTATGCTCCAGGTTGGAATGAAGATGAATATAAAATTGAACAAATAGGAACTTCTTCAAATCCCATTGTTGTTTATACTGATGCTGCACGTGTAGATAATGTAGAATTTACAGAAACGGGTCCCGATACAGGCGTGTTTATGGGAGTTGTAAAATTAACAGGAGCAATGATGTACACTGTACATGATACTTATCTGACTACAGTCAAAACCCCTGGAATGACTATGGATGGAGTAATGTCGATGCAAATGGTAATGGGGCAAGGTATGACAATGGTGATGAATGATGTATTATCTGCACATGATAGAGCAGTAATGATTGCAACATCAACACAAGATGGAAGATTAACTGTTGATTGGGAATACAATGAAGATGAACATGTTTACAAATCTGCATATTATACCTGGCAGATAGGTCAAGCTGAATTCCACAAAGACACCTATGATGTTAATGAAAAAGTTACATTCTTTATTCGAGATACTGACTTGTGGAAACACCACAGAGAATTTTTCACGAATTATGTTAAGGTATATTCAGATTCAGACAAAGCAGGAATCTTTGTTGGTGTACAATATGTAAAAGATATGGATCATGCAACTATTCAGAATGCAGTTTATGAAAAACACTTGACTGAACCAGCTGCAAGTTCCTTAACAAAGTATACTCCTGACGGACAATGGAAAACATACCTTTGGACTGAACCAGGTGGTGTAATTGGTGTTGATCAAGATTACGACTTTAATCTAATGGTCCATGATGGATTAACTGACATTCATGAGATGGGATTATCATATGATATGGATATTTTCCTTAATGGTAAATTACTTGAATCAAGAAATGATCAGTATTGGGTAGATGGACAAGGTGTAGAACCAATTCGTTTTGATCAAAGAGGTTCTGCTAAAATTGTAATCTCTAACATATTTGATCAACCTGGTCAAGAAGTAAATTTCTCATTCCAAGTAGCTCCTGAAGCAATTTTGGAAGAAGTTGTACCTAGACATGGTTCCTTTGAGGAAGGAAATGTTCCTAACTACTTTGTAGGATATGAGCATCCACACCATATCAACTACCTTCCAGGAGAATTCTTCATGACTACTGATGACTCTTCTCAAGAACAAAATGAATTGAGAGTGTCAAATGGTGACACAATTTACATTGAATATGAAGACATTACATTACCACGACCATATACAACAGCTGATACTATGGAAATAGTTGCAAAAGCACTCGTACTTGATACTGGTGTTCATATGGTTTCAGATGAATCAGAACTATTCGTTGAAACACCAAGACCTACAATAACTCCTGTTTCAGCTGACATTGACATTCCAAACTGGGTAAAGAAGAATGCAATGTGGTGGTCTGATGGACAAATCAATGATCCAGACTTTGCAAAAGGCATTGAATATTTAGTTCAAGAAAATATCATTAGTGTTCCAACAACTGAAGAAACAGTTGATGAAGAAGAAGCAAACATAACATCAATTCCTATCTGGGTAAGAAACAATGCAGCATGGTGGTCTGATGGTCATCTAACTGATGTAGAGTTTGCAAATGGAATCAAATTCTTGATGGCTTCTGGATTGATCAAAGTTTGAGAATCTTTGTTAACTTAAAATAATTTACAAAGTTTTGATTTTTATGAATCAGAAATTCTTTCTTGGATTATTTTCTCTTGTACTAATTTTTGGTTCAATACAAGTAGCATATGGTGGTGGCTCTGGTAGTGAAGAAAGTGATATTCTCTTTATCAATGAAAACTATTTCAAAGTGCAATTAGAAACAAGTCCTTCAATTCTAGAAGGAAATGAAGATCATATTGTTTTTGACATTACAACAATTAATGATGATACAGGAGAAGTTGTTCTAGGTGCAGAACATAGAGTTGAGATCTTTGATGGACAAGGGAATCTGATTGTTGAATTTGAGGCATATTCTCCTGATAACAAAATACAGACACGAATTGTGCCTAATCAAAGCGTAAATTTTCTGGGTGAAACCTCTCAAAGTGGTGCCTGGCTAGCCTCAAATAACTCTCCTCTAA
>REGJ01000029.1 GCA_003702525.1 Candidatus Nitrosopumilus sp. | reverse complement strand
TTAGTTTTTGTTTCATCATTTGAAGATGATTCTGTTGTTTGTCCATCAGCACCTTGTTGTCCATCAGCACCTTGTTGTCCATCAGCACCTTGTTGTCCATCAGCACCTTGTTGTCCATCAGCACCTGGTGGAGGAGCAGCATTCTTGTAGAGTTCGGTAGTTACTTCATTTACTAAAGATTGTAATGCTTCAAGTTTTGGTTTTAATTCTTCTGGTTCATTATCTAAAAATTCTTTTACTTCTTTTACAGCATCAGTAATTTTAATTCCCTGTTCTTGAGAAATTTTATCTTTAAGATCATGATTGACTAATTTTTCAGTGGTGTAGATGTAACTCTCTGCTTCATTCTTAAGATCAATTTTTTCTTTCTTCTTTTTATCTTCTTCAGAGAATTTTTCAGCATCTTCTTTTAATTTTTCAATTTCTTCTTCAGATAATTTGGTTTTAGTTTCAATAGTAATTTTTGCTTCTTTTTGGGTTCCAAGATCTTTTGCAGTTACGTTAATGATTCCGTTAGCATCAATATCGAATTTTACTTCAATTTGAGGAACTCCTCTTGGAGCAGGAGGTAAATCAGTAAGATTAAAGCTTCCTAAGGAGACATTATCTGTTGCCATAGGTCTTTCTCCTTGAACAACATGAATAGTTACAGCAGTTTGATTATCAGCCGCAGTTGTGAATACTTTACCTTTTGAAGTCGGAATGGTAGTATTTCTTTCAATAAGAGGTTCTCTAACTCCTCCAAGTGTTTCAATACCTAGTGTTAATGGAGTCACATCAAGTAGAACAATATCACTTGTTACATCACCAGCAATAATTCCTGCTTGAATTGCTGCTCCCATGGCTACTGCTTCCATAGGATCAACTCCTGATTCAACTTCTTTTCCAATAACATCACTAACAAATTTTTTGACTAGTGGAATTCGTGTTGGACCACCAATCATTACTATTTTGTCAATATCAGAATTTGCAAGTTTTGCATCTTCAAGTGATTTTTGGATAGAAGGTTTACAACGATCTACAATAGGTCCAATTAACTCATCCAGTTTAGATCTGGTTAATCTTAATTCAAGATTTTTTGCACCAGATGATGGATCATGTGCAATAAATGGTAGATTAACATCAGTTTCCATTACAGTAGATAATTCAATTTTTGCTTTTTCTGCAGCTTCTCTTATTCTTGTCATTGCAGTTGTATCTTGAGAGAGATCAACTCCTTCTTTTTTCTTAAATTCATCAACAATGTAATCAATCAGAACTTTATCCATATCAGTTCCACCTAGTTGAGTATCTCCAGATGTACTCATTACTTCAAAAACACCACCCCCCATTTCCATGATGGTAACATCTAATGTACCACCACCAAAATCAAAGACAAGTATCTTCATGTCTTCTTTTGCTTTATCTAATCCAAATGCTAAGGAAGCTGCAGTTGGTTCATTAATTATTCTAACAACATCAAGACCTGCAATTGTTCCTGCATCTTTTGTTGCTTGACGTTGATTATCATCAAAGTATGCTGGAACTGTAATAACTGCTTTTTCTACAGATTCGCCAATAAATGCCTCAGCATCTTTTTTTATTTTTTGTAAAATGAATGAAGAGATTTGTTGAGGTTTGTATTCCTTATCTAGAATTTTGAAGGTAGAATCAGAACCCATTTTTCGTTTTGCTGCAACAATAGTATTGTCAGGGTTTGTAACTGCTTGTCTACGAGCAGGCTCACCAACTAAAAGTTCACCTTCTTTAGAAAAAGCTACTACTGATGGAAATGCCTTTCCAGCTGCAGTTTGACCTTCAGCTGCAGGAATAATTGTTGGTTTTCCACCCATCATAACTGCAGCAGCAGAGTTACTTGTTCCTAAATCGATACCTATTACTTTAGCCATTTTTAATTATCATCCTTTTTTTGAAATTTCTACTAATGTCGGTCTTATAATCCTGTTTTGAGAAATATATCCCTTCCTGATCTCTTTGGTAATTGTATTGTCATCCAAACTGGCATCAGTGATAACAGATATTGCTTCATGAAGATTTGGATCAAAAATTTCCCCTAATGCATCAATTGGAGCAACATCATATTTTTTCAATAGAGAATCCATATTTTTCAAAATTGAATCAAGACCTTCAGTATTAATTTGATTTTCAGAAAAGATATCTCTTGCACGAACAAAATCATCATAAATTTTTAGAAAATCTAATAGAAATTCATCAACCTTAGCATTAACACCATTTACAATATCAGATTGGGTTTTTCTAGTAAGATTTTGGAAATCTGCTAAAATATGTTTTAATTTTTCTTCACATTCTGAAGTTTTTTGTTTTTCTGCATCCAACAACTCTGAAAAATTTTCTTGAACGGTATCTGAAGATTCTGATTCTGGAGTTTGTTCATCATTCTGATTTTCAGAAACAACGTTTACAGGAATTTCATCAGATTCATTATCACTAGACAATTCAAACAGAATACTCATTTAGCTAATTTATACCATTATTGGATTGTTTCGCATAAAGGATTTGCTTTGACAATAATCAAATCAGAATCTTGTTTATTTTTTTCAATATTTGTAAAATCAGATTTTGAGCATGCCACAACAATTGTTGTTTTATCACTATGAAATAGATCAAAGTTTGGATCTTCATATGCTTCAACATCACCAATATAATCACGAAGTCTTGAAGTCAGATTTTGAAGCATTTCAATTTTATCTCCACGCATTGAATGTTGATCAAGTGTCCAAGACAATGCAATTTTTGTTCTACTAGCTTTAAGATCATTTTTCTTTAATGTTGCACGTATTTCGTCTATGAGTCGTTTAATGTAACCATCAATTCCCTTCACACTTCCGTTAATGAGATACATGAGTGTGTTTGCACCTTCAAAAGATGAGCCTAAAGATTTGAGATCTAGCAAGCCTCCAACCATATCGTCAAGGAATATTTCTTGAAAATCATCTGAAGATAAATCATTTTTTGTAATCTCATCTTGGGCGTATTTGCAAACTTCTAGCACACTACATAGACTTGAAAATCGTGATAGAACGTTAATTGCATGGAAATGTTCAGATGATGAAATTGCAACAAAGTTTTTCTCTTTTTTTCCAGTAGTTAACAGATCAGACAATACGGGATCTTCTTTGCCATTGAAAGAACCAATAATTTTTGGTTGCTTATCAGTGCCCTCTAAAGGATAATAAAAATATGAAATATGTTTTCCAACTTCTAGTCCTGTAACATGCTCAAGCAGAGAAATATTTTCATTATTTCCACCAAATCCTGTAGGAAGAGTAAAAACAACAGAACTCTTTTTCTTTAATGATACCGTTGCATCCTTGAATTTTGAATGAATCTCAGTTTTGATGTCTTGTCCAGTTTTTCTTATTCTAGGAGTAAAGAACAAGTATTGAGCTTTGGATATTGCTACTTCTATTGGCTCCATAGCTAATAATGGCTCATCTTCTTTTAGAGATGAAACATTAGGATATGTTTTGGCAATTTCAGCTTTTAATGAAATTGCAGATGGGGTTGATTCGTCAATTATGTAAACATCGGCTCCTTTTATGGCCATTTGTGATGCAATGGCATATCCTTCTGTACTAAGACCATAAACAACAACTTTTGTTCCCCCCATTACTCTAAGCTTAGGATTCGACTAAGAAAAACTTATTGAACTACTTCAATTATGAAAATTACTTGAAAATATGGATAGATATTCTAACTCCAAAGCAATTATTGTTTTCAGAACCAATAATTGAGAAATTAGGTAAAAAAAACAAGATTTTGTGTACTTCTAGAGATTATGAAGAAGTTTCAAAATTAGCAAAAATTCGAAATTTTGACCTGATTTTTGTAGGCAAACATGGTGGAGGGAGTAAAAAGTCCAAACTAAAAGCAGGGATTGAGAGAATGGAAAAGCTTACTAGAAAAATTGAAGTGTTTTCACCAGATCTTGTAATTAGTTTTTGCTCACCTGAAGCTGCAAGAATTTCATTTGGTTTGGGAATTAAGCACATAGCATTTTGTGATTCACCACATGCTGAGGCAGTGATGAAATTAACATTACCACTAATTCAGAAGCTTCTAATCCCTTACACAATTCCAAAGAAAGAATTTTCAAAGTTTGGCATAAGTGAAAAAAATATTATTTCATACAAGTCAATTGATGCTGCAGTAACAATCAAAAGAAAAACAGATGAATCTAAAAAACTTCCATTTAGAAATAATAGAAGAAAAAATGTTTTGATAAGAATAGAAGAAGAGGAAGCAGCTTATACTCAAAAATCAAATAAGATAATTCCAATTATTGATAATGTAATTTCTGAATTTGCCGAAGAAAACATTGTTGTTTTGGGCAGGTATCCAAAGCAAATTCAAAAACTCCAAAAAAAGGTAGGCAAAAAAGCTAAAGTCGTAAAAATGTCATTTGATGGGAAACATTTGCTAAAAAATACAGATGTTTTCATTGGTTCAGGAGGTACTATGACTGCGGAGTCGGCATTGATGGGAATTCCTACAATATCATATAATGCAGTCCCAAACATCATAGAGAATTTTTTGGTAAAAAAAGGATTAGTCAAAAGAGAAACAAATCCTAAAAAAGTTTCAAGACAAATAACAAAGTTTTTTGAATCTAAAAAGCAATCAAATCAACAAAAAGCAAAAAAGATTCTAAATCAAATGGAAGATCCTATTGAAAAATTAATTAGAGTTATCAGAAATTAGTTTGGTTTTAGGCAAGTTAGAATAAAAAGTTCATTAAGGGAGTTAGCGTGCTCGATTTAGCAGCCCGATAGTGTAGAGGTCAAGCATATGGGCCTTTGGAGCCCGTGACGGCAGTTCGAATCTGCCTCGGGCTACTTTATCTAAAAAACAAAAAAACTGTAACACGAATATAGCATGAAGTATTTTTCTGAAAATAGGTACAATGTCAGATATAGTATTAGGTATGGGGGAAGTAGGCGAGACCCTATTTGGATTACTAGAAGAAAGAAATTTTGATTGTGTGGGTATTGACACAGATTCTTCAAAGTGTAAAAATTACTCAGAAAATGATACAATCAAAAATCCAGAATATCTTCATGTATGTTTACCAGGAGAACTAACAGAGTTTGTAGGCATTACATTAAATTGGATTCCAAAGTTAAATGATCTAAAAGCAATAATCATACATTCTACAGTTAGACCAGGTACTACAAAAAATATTCAAGAAAAATCTAGTGTTCCAGTTTTATTTTCACCAGTACGGGGGGTTCATAGAAGATTCCTAGATGACATCAAAAAATATACAAAATTTATCGCCTCAGATAATAACCAAATTAATCCTGAAATTAAATCAGATTTAGAAAAAAGATTTCAGAAAGTTGATTGGATGTCAACTACAAAAACAGGGGAACTTGCTAAAATCCTAGTAGATACATCATATTATGGATGGCTTATCAATTATGCCCAGATAACAAAGATGATTTGTGAAAAGGAAGGAATAGATTTTGATGAAATGTGGAAATTTGCAGATGAAATACATGATAATTTAGGAAATAGACCAAAAATGTATCCAGGAATAATAGGAGGCCATTGTGTTATACCAAATCTAAGTTTGATTGATTATGAAAATCTAGATGTAATTAAAAAAATTAATGAAATGTATGAGAACTTTAAGAATAATTAAATTTTCTAGAAATCTAATTTAGTTAGAAGTTTTGATGCAATTACAAAAAGAGCAGACGCAATTCCAACAAGTACTATCATTTCCATTATTACAAATTCTGTAATATTTCCAAAAATTCCTGCTCTAATTACATCAACCAGATAAGTTAAAGGATTTAGATAAAATGCAGTACGTAACGGCTCAGGTACATTATCTGCAGGATAAAATGCAGAACTAACAAATGCAAAAAATAGAAAGACGGTGTTAATTATTACGTTAAATCCTTCACTAGATCGTAATCTAGTTGAAATAATAGATGCCAACGAGCCAAACAAAACTGAGCCAGTAATGGCACCAAAAATAATTACAGGGATTGTAATTAATGAAAATTCTACAGATTCAAAAAATACAGGATACCCTACTAAAGCAATCAAAGAGGCACTAACTAAACCAATTATGCCTATAGTGCAAATATTGCTAAGAATGTAATGACTTCTTGTGAATGGACCAGACATTATTTGTTCAAACATTCCATGCCTTCGATCATTCCAGATTATGATTCCAGAAACCAAGGTGCTATTCATTATGTTAAATCCAATCATACCTGATGCAAGAAATGCTGGATAATCAAGATCTTTTGCACCAAATGGCACATTTTGAATTAATGGAGCATATGCAAAACCTGCGACAAAAATATAGATCAAAGGAAAGATTACTTGCCATATTAAAAATCCAGGGTTCAAAGAAATTGTGATATTTCTATTAACAAGTCTAATTATTGGATGCATTTTCTCTCACCATTTTAAGAAATATTTCTTCAAGATTTGTTGGAACTGCAGAAAGATCTTCTATCTCAACATCATTATCGTTTAGAATTTTCAAAACTTTTAACAAAACTAATTCAGATTGTTCAGAATGAATCACAATATTTGTTCCAGATTCAAAATTTATTTTACAATCAGAAATCCCTTTTAGTAAATCAGGAATTTCAGAGTTTTTTTCCAGTAAATGAATTTTTATAGTTTTTTCTTTTCCAAATTTACTTTTTAATGCTTCAGGTGAATCAACAGTTACAATTTTTCCTTTATCAATAATTGCAATTTCATCACAGAGATATTCTGCTTCTGTTAGAATATGAGTTGTATAGAAAATTGTCAATCCAGTTTTAACTTTATTTTTTAAATAATCCAACAATTTTCTTCTTGCGCTAGGATCTAATCCAACGGTGGGTTCATCTAAAAATAACAAATCCATATCATGCATGAATTCACGTGCAACTTGTACTCGTCTTCGCTGCCCAATGGATAAATCTTCATTTCTTTTTTTTCGAATCTCAACTAAGTCAAAATCTTTCAAGAGCTGTTCCATTCTTTCCTTACGTTGGGCTTTTGGAACACCCCACATCATTCCATACTTGTCAAGAGATTTTTCAACTGACAAAGTAGGTTCGTAGCTTGGCTGTTGTAACACCACTCCGATTTTGTGCCGTATTTCTAGAGGATTTTTGATTGCATCTATTCCTAGAATAGTTAAAGATCCATTCGAAGGAGGAATCAAAGTGGTGAGTAATTTGATTGTAGTTGATTTTCCAGCACCATTTGGGCCTAAAAATCCAAAAACTTGACCAGATTTTACTGATAAAACAATATCATCTACTGCTTTGAGGGAGCCATATGATTTTGATAAATGATTAACATCAATGCACGACATATTGAAACTGCGATCATCCCACTAATTTAGTTAATCAGTTGTTTCATCATAGATTTTGTTGTAGTTTAATCAAATTGAGAGACAATTTATTCAGAAAAAGAAAAATTTGAAACTATAAATTTGAAACTATAGAAAAAGCGATCTAAAATAGCATAAACTCAGAATTACGACATAATGAAATTTTTATTAATACAATAAAGGTAGAATTTGTGAGTTGTCTGAATTTGATACTCTAGTTGATAAATTAACTGAGCAAAAGCCAGAGTTAACTAGAGAAATTATAGAAGAGCAAATAAAACTAAAAAAAGAAAAAATTGGTGCAGGGTATCTAACTGATCAAGGTGCCTTATTCTTAATTGCGTCAGATTATGGAGTAACATTATCAGGTCCACTAAAAGTTGAAATGAGTTTAAAAGATCTTTATGCAGGTGCAAAAGAAATCTCATTAGAAACAAGAGTTTTGAATCTATCACCTGCAAAACAATTTTCAAGAAAAGATGGTTCTCCATTTTATCTCAGAACTATGACAGTATATGATGATGCAAATTCTACAGCAAGTGTAAAGTTGTGGGATGATAAAGCAAATCTTCCTGGAATTGAAAATCTAAAACCAGGAGATTTAATTAAAATCATTAAAGCTTATGTAAAATCTGATCTTGATGGTTCACCAACAATTAACATTGGTTCAGGTTCAAATGTTGAAGCTACTGATTCTACAAGTGAGATTCCAACTATAGACACAATAACAAAAGATGTGAGTGAGTTGCAAGAAGGTCAAAAGGATCTTGTAGTATTAGGAGAAATTGATGGTGTAATTAGTGGCATGGAGTTTACAAACTCTAGAGGTATGCCTGGAAAAGCCTTGAGAATGAGGCTAAAAGGAAAGGATGGTAGTGGTATGAGAGTAGTTCTATGGGGAAAAGATGAATCATCAATTCCAAATATGATTTCTCAGTCAGCCAAAGTAAGACTACTTGGTGTCAGAGTGAAATCTGGAAATCAAGGATTAGAAATTCATGGAAATGATGCAACAATAATTGAGATTGAAGGAGGTAAAGAGGCAGAACCAGTAATTGCAAGGGTGCTTTCAATGTCACCAACAGAAAATGGAAGAAGCATGATTTTAGCTGTAGATAATCAAAAGAATCTCTACAACATTAGCGATTCATCAAATTCAACTAGTATTTGTGTAGAAGGAGACGTTATAGAATGCATGCCATCAAAGGTTTATGGAAATTCAATAACACTTGATGAGAATTCCTTTGTAAGAAAACTAGATAACGATGAAAGTATTCCTTCACTATCTCAAATTAGAACAAAAATCAATGATGTTAAAGTTGATGGCAGTTATTGCATAGAAGCAATAATTTTGAAAGTACCAGAAAGACGTGAAGTGCAAACTAAAACTGGAGAATCAATTGCACTTTCAGAAATGTTTGTAGAAGATGACACAGGACAGATTTGGGTAAAAGGATGGAGAAATCAAGCTAGACTAATTGACAAATGTGAATTAGGAGAAATTGTTTCAATAACTGGTCTTAATGCAAAATCTGGCTTAGAGGGCAGAATAGAGATGTTCCTAACAGCATTTTCTAAAATTACAAAAAAGAATTAGGAATCCCAAAAACCTCTAGTAACTACATACTGTCTTTCTGCTTCATAGATTTGTTTGAACAAATGTTCTTCATCAACCATATTTCGTAGAATTCGTGCTGCAGTGTCTGCACCTACACCATATCCAGACATGACAATAATTGCAGTTTTACCAAAATTTTCCACCAGAGAAGAGACTTTCCAGGCACGATCTACCTTATGTTTTTCCTCACTAGTTAATTTTTTACCCTCATGTTTTTTGCGAATAATTTTAGGAAGATCATAATCAGAATAAAATGTCGCAGTAATTTGTCGTCCCTTGCAATAAGGACAAATTAGAATATTCTTTACTTCATTTGTTTCAACTACTCGTTCCCATTTTCCACATCTAGCACAGATTAATCGATGTTTTGTTTTTTCAAGTCGAGCTTTTACAAGATCTAAAATTCCTTTATCAAGATTTGCCGGAGAGGAATAATATTTTGATGTATGATCTAATATTGGTTCTGCCAATTTTGAGAATTGATCAACTTCTAACCATTTTACATGAATCTGATCATCGCGGATTTCTTTTAGAAGTTTATCAGTATTTTTAAGATCATATTTGTCATGAAATAACTCACGTAATGCTTCTTGTACAAGTGCAGTTTTTGCATATCTTTCATACAAAAATCGCGCAGATTTTCTTTCATAAACTGCACCCCTGCCAACAATACCAAATTTTTTTGCAACACACCAAGTTCTCCAATTAACATTATGAGTGCCGGCAAGGGATGCGGTAACCATTGAAAATAAATCATAATCATCTTTTAAGACTTCAAGAAATAGTTTTTCTGAAATTCGTGATCTAGAAGATAGTGCAATTCTATACCCATCAGAGCGAGAATCCACAACAGAACCTAACATAGAAGACAACATAGAAGAAAGTAATGTTGAAAGAGTGGAATTAATTTTCGTCCCAAAACAAGAATGAATTACAATTGAACCTTGAGATCTACTGGATTCAACTACAATATTATTTTCTTCAGAAATTTCATTAAAATTTAGTTGTTCAATTGTTTTGTTTGTTAATTGTAATGAGCCATTTCTCACTTTACTTCTAAAATCACCCACCTTTCTGGCTGTCCTGTAGTCAATAGGAATATTCTCACCTTCCCAATAAGGAACAGTAATTCCTCCACCTCGAAATGGTTCAACATTTACTGTAAATGATTTCTCATCAACATTTAGAATTCTCCATTGTGAGCCCTTTAGCACAAAAATATTTCCAGAATCACCATAATCACCTACAAATCGTTGATCTAGCGTTCCAATGATTTTTTTTCCTACACTATCAAACACTTTGAATTTTAGAATATCAGGTATAGTAGAAAGATTTTCAAAATAATATTTGAAAGAACGTCCTTTCTTCCAAAAAGTCATTTTTGTTCTATCAAAAAATATCAAATAATTTGAATCAAGTAAGTCTAACACATCTACCAGTTCTTCTAGTTTCAAATTTCTAAACGGATAAGCTCTTTTAATCAAATCAAATGCATTGTCAATTGAAATTTCTCCAATTTGCATTGTTAGTCCAACTAAGTGATGAGCTAAAACATCAAGTGAGCCATCATGAATTTTTTGCTCCTCAATAGAGCCCTCCTGAATTCTCTGAAGAATTGCTTGTGCTTCAAATTCATCATCAGAGTTATTTGTAATGATTAATCCCTTAGCAGATTCATTACGATTATGTCTACTCCTACCTATTCTTTGAACTAATTTTGATACCTGTCTAGGTGAACCATAATGAATAACTAATTCAACTGAACCAATATCTAATCCTAATTCTAGCGAAGATGTACAGACAACAATACCTCTTTTTCCTTCACGTAAATTTTGTTCAGTTTCTTCTCTAACCTCTTTGGAAAGAGAACCATGATGTAATTCAATTGGAATAGTAGATTTTTCTTTAAGAATTGAGGCTAGAAATTCTGATTCACCTCGAGTATTTGTAAATAAGAGAATAGGAGAATCCAAATCCAATTCAGATACATGTTCAACAATTTTTTCTGCTACATCAGAAATTGTTCCATCTACATATTTTACCTCTACATCGTATTTACGTACAGAAGTATCTCTGACTATCTCACATTTTCTTTTAGTACCTACAACAAATTTTCCTGCCTCGTCAAAATTTCCAACGGTAGCTGATAATCCTATTTTTGTCAGTGGTAATTTGGAATTAAATTCCAATCTCTCAATACTTAGAGAAAGTTGAGTGCCCCTTTCACTAGATAATAGCTCATGTACTTCATCTACAACAATCCATTCTAGTTCTGATAATGCATCAAGATATTTGATTTGAGTTAAAAGAATAACCAAAGTTTCAGGAGTTGTAATTAGTACATCAGGGGGGTTTTCAGTAATTTTTTTTCTATCTTTTTGTGTGGTATCACCATGTCTGATTTCAATGGAAAGTTCACTTTGATGAGCATATTTTGTAATTCTTCGAAAAACGTCTCGATTTAATGCACGTAAAGGAGTAATGTAAAGAGCTTTTATTTTTCTAGGTTTCCTAGAATTTTTCAGTAAAGAAAATATTGGAATTACAGAACATTCTGTCTTTCCAGAACCAGTAGGAGCAATAACTAGACAATCTTTTTTTTGTAAAATTATAGGTGAAGCCTTTTTTTGAATTTCAGTTAGATTGGAAAAACCAAAATTCTCAAATAGAGATTCAGGAATCGGATTCATCTGGTGTTTTAGATCGTGATCTTTCATAAACAATTACACCAACTAAGCCAAGTGCAAATAATACTACAGTAATAATTGGGATAGAATCAAAAATTCCTGCCATTAGTAAACTTCCTCATTGACCGTTAAATATCTTCAGAAGAAGATAATCCTAATTTGTCAATAGTGTAAGAAAAGGAATCTTCTATAAATGGAGAGTAAATTTTTCCATTAAATTTTGATAGATTCTTTGTTAGATGTATTTTGATATGCGTAAATGGATCAATTGCACTTTTCATATTTTCAATTTCTTTTCCTTCCAGATTTCTTATCATATTAGTAATAACAATAGGGATTCTATTAGATATTGCAAGATTGGCCAAATCATGCATGTATTTCATAAACAAAGAATTTTTCTCAAAAATGGATTCATCTTTTTGATATTCATAAGAAAATAAATCAGTTACATTGTCAATTACAATCAATGAAAAATTCCTTCCAATATTTTTTATTGAATTAATTTGTTCAGAGGTGTTAGTTAATCGTGAAACGGTAATTTGATTAAGAAAATCTGATTGAGATTCAGATTCTTTTTGAATATCCAAAATTCTTTCAGGTCTAAACCCACCTGTTGTATCAAAATACAAAACATGACCGCCTTTTTTGATAGAATTTATTGTTAATTGTAATAATAATTGGGTTTTTCCTGTTCCATTTTTCCCAAAAATATCTACAATTACACCATCTGGAATTCCTCCGGATAGAGATTTATCTAATTTTTCCAAACCAGTTGAGATCATGTGTATTATTATTAGAAAAAGAAGAAAAAATTTAAGGAATTTCTATTTCTTCAAAGGAGGTAAGGCTTTTATTCTAGAGAACAAAGTTGCAAAACAAGTGAACAATTAGTGTCTCAATCAAATAGCGCAAAAAGACCTCTAACAACTCTTCAAAAAAGTACAAAGAAGAAAGTTACCGTAAGACTGAAGAACGAAGTCGAATACAAAGGTAAAATGGATAATGTTGATTCATACATGAATTTGATTATGACAGATGCTGAGGAATTACATGAAGGTAAGACTATCGCAAATTATGGTAGAGTTATCGTAAGAGGTAACAACGTATTATTCATTAAACTAGAAAATGAACTCTAGTAGGTAGTGAGTTTTATGACAAATAATTTTCTGTTTACATCTGAATCAGTAACAGAAGGACATCCAGACAAGATTTGTGATAATATTTCAGATGCATTTTTAGATGAATTTCTTAGACAAGATCCAGATTCTAGAGTTGCAGTTGAAACAATGGTGACTACTGATTTTGTTGCTGTTTCAGGAGAAGTTACATCAAAAGCTAACTTGGATAAAAAAGCACAAGAAGAATTAGTTAGAAAAACCATCAGAGAGATTGGATATGACAATAAAGATTTGATGTTTGATGCAGACACTTGTCAAGTAAATTTAAGATTACATTCTCAAAGTCCAGATATTAGTCAAGGCGTTACAGCAACTGAAGAAAAAGAACAAGGTGCAGGTGATCAAGGATTAATGTTTGGATATGCAACAAATGAAACTGAAGAATTAATGCCTATGCCTATTTTGTTAGCACATAAACTAATTCAAAAATTATCCCAAGTAAGAAGAGACAAAACACTACCATGGGTAAGACCAGATGGAAAATCACAAGTCTCTGTAAGATATGAAGATAACAAACCTACTGGAATTGAAACCGTAGTAGTATCTACTCAACATGCACCAGAAATTTCTCAAGAAGAAATCAAAAAAGAGATTATTGACAAGGTTATCAAGCCAGTATTAGGAGAACTATGGAATGACAATATCAAAATTCACATTAATCCAACTGGAAAATTTGTGATTGGAGGACCACATGGAGATGCAGGTCTTACTGGAAGAAAAATTATTGTAGATACTTATGGTGGTTTTGGAAGACATGGTGGAGGAGCTTTCTCTGGCAAAGACCCTTCAAAAGTAGATAGATCAGCTTGTTACATGTGTAGATATATTGCAAAGAATCTGGTTGCAGCAGGTCTTGCAGATAGATGTGAGGTTCAACTTGCATATGCAATTGGAGTTGCAGAACCAGTATCATTATACGTAAACACATTTGGAACAAACAAAATTCCTGAAAATCAAATTGAAGATTTAGTTAGAAAGAATTTTGATATGAAACCATCCGGAATTGTTTCTCAACTAGATCTAAAAAGACCAATTTACAAAAAAACAGCATCATATGGTCATTTTGGAAGAAATGAACCTGAATTTGGTTGGGAAAAAACAAACAAAGCAGATGCATTAAAGCAAGGTGCCGGTCTTTAACAATTCTTTTACTGACTGAAAATTCATTTTTGATAGATTTCTAAGTTTTTTGTGATCTCCAACAAAATTTCCAACTAGAATATTTAGATCGTCTACACCATAATCAAATTTTGAATTAGTTATAGCAAGATGATAAGCATCTTCAATATCAACGTGATAGAGTTTAGTTTTTTTCTTTTGTAAGAATAGTTGAATGTATTTCTTAAATGAGATTATTTCAGGACCCACAAGATCTAATGTTTCATTTTTGAATTTCTCATCAGCAATTGATTGGGAAATTAATTTTGTAACATCATCTATTGAAATTGGTTGAATTGAGTATTTTCCAGAACCTGGAATAATGATTTTATTTTTTTTAATGGCTTTTTTTAGATATTTTGTGAAAAGATCATCTTTACCTACAATATAGGATGGTCGAAAAATCGTATAGTTAATTTTTGAATCAATGATAGATTTTTCAGCCTTGAATTTTGAGATAAAATATCCTATAGAGGTATTAGTAGATACACCTAATCCACTTGTATAAACAAATTTTTTGATTTTTCCTTTTTTTGCTAAATTAACAATTTTTTGTGTCAATTGAATATTAATTGATTCGTAATCAGTTTTTGTCGATTGTTTTCCAATTCCTATAAGATGAACTAAAGCATCTGAATTTTTTATTTTTGGTAAAAGTGATTTTTCATCATAGTTATTTGAAATAATTTTAGTTTCATTTTTGAATGATTTAAAATTTTTTCTAGATATTGAAATTAGATGAACATTTGTCTCAGACAAGTATTTTCTAAGATTTTTTGCCACAAATCCACTGGCACCAGTAATTACTATTTGAAGAGGTTTTTCCATAGAAATTCCAAGTAGTTTTTATTTTAAATCTATTTTGAAAATCTAAAACAGTAAACAAGAGTTAATACAGTAAATGAATACATCAGTTTGTGGCAGAAGAGAAAAAGCTTAGAACAGGGTATACGACAGGAAGTTCTGCTACTGCAGCATCAAAAGCAGCTTTACTCTCAATTATCAAACAACAAAAGATCGAAGAGATTGAAATTACTTTACCTAAGAAAACTACCATCAAAATTCCAGTTAATTCATGTCAATTTGAAAAAAACAAAGCAAAATGTTCTGTAATAAAAGATGGAGGAGATGATCCGGATGTCACACATGGTGCTGAAATTATTGTAGAATTAACTTTCAATGATAACAAAAATCAGATTGAAATTGATGGTGGAGAGGGAGTAGGCATAGTAACCAAACCAGGTTTAGGTTTAGAAATCAACAAACCAGCCATCAATCCAGTTCCAAAAAAAATGATTACAGAAAATCTGCTGGAAATAGGTGAAGATATTCTAAAAGAAAAAGGAATTAGAGTCATAATATCAGTTCCAAAAGGTAGAGAATTAGGACCAAAAACAGACAACCCTAGGATAGGTATCAAGAATGGAATTTCAATTTTAGGTACAAGTGGAATAGTAATTCCATTTTCAACTGCATCGTATGCTGCATCAATTAGACAAAACTTGGATGTATCAATTGCTATGGGAAATGATACAGTAGTATTAACAACTGGAGGAAGAAGTGAAGACTTTGCAAAAAAGATTGTAGATCTTCCAGAACATTGTT
>REGJ01000028.1 GCA_003702525.1 Candidatus Nitrosopumilus sp. | reverse complement strand
ATTTCTTGTATAATTCGTAAGAACCAAAGTATAATTCCTCACATTCACCGTGAGTTGGGCATACTTTAGACATGAAGACTTTGTTATCTCTCTCAAAGACCTCTGCATCTAAAATCATGTTACAGTCAGGACAGATACTTTGAGTAAATCTAATAGTGGATTTTTTACCCAAGTTCTTTGTACTTTGATTAGATATCTGAATTAGAGCCATTCCTACTATGGGCATTTTTCAGAAATGGTATATAATGCATTTCATACTTGGCCTCGGGTGGAATTTAGGAACCACGCATACGTGATTTAAATATCAAAGCTGATCGACTAGATCGCATGAGCATATCTGATAAGACAAGAAAGGCTTTGGAAAAAATCGGCCTTACAAGTTATGAGATCAGAACATTTTCAGCATTACTAAAATCAGGGGAATTAACTGCATCAGAACTTAGTCAAAAATCAGGAGTGCCATATTCAAAAATTTACGAGGTCCTAGGAACTCTAGAAGAGAAAGGATGGATTGGAACAGATGATTCAAGACCAACAAAATATTTTGCAAAATCACCATCAACAGGATTAGAGACTACAAAACAAAAAATGGAAAATGATTTTTCAGAGAATCAAAGTGTCATTCTAAATGAACTAGTTCCTTTGTATGAAAAAAGTGGAACAAGTGAGAAACCAGACATTTGGGTATTATCAGGTGCAATAAACATTGCAGCAAAAATTCTTGAAATGGTCGAGACATGTAGAAATGAGGTAATGATTGCATTACCTGAAGCTGGTGAAGAATTAGTAAAACAAGCATTACCAAAATTAAGATCACTGCACGATAAAGGAGTAGAGATTACAATTCTTACATCAGATAAGATGGATAAAGAATACATCAAAGCAATAAAACGAGTTGCAACTGTCAAAATTAAGAAAGGTTTGTTTGGAGGGGGAATTATTTCAGATAAAAAATATGTTGTAATACTATTAGGTCCGGCAGTTGCTGCTGAAAATTCTTCAGATGTTGTTGCAATATGGGCAGATCACGCAGGATTAGCCGGATTTGCACGGCAATATTTTGAATATTTATTAAAAGATTCAAAGAAGGTATAACATGGACGCATTAAATGATGAAGAGACTCTATTTGTAGGAACAGCAGAAGCTGAGCATGTAGAGATGTACCTCAAAGCAATTTGGCACATCAAAGAAAGAGGAGAAGAAGTCAAAATCAGCACTATAGCAAAAATGCTCAATGTCAGACAACCAAGTGTTGTTCAAATGTTAAAGAAATTGAATGGTAAGAATTTAGTTACTTACAATAAAGCAGGAGTAAAACTTACTGATGAAGGTCAAGCAATTGGCTCTAGTATGATGAGAAACAGTAGACTCTTAGAAGTTCTAATGGATAGTGCACTCAAAGTAGATATTGACGAAGAGATGGTATGTGGAATCGAACATCATATGAACAAACAATTTACTGATGCACTATGTACAATGCTAAATCATCCAAGAAAATGTCCTCACGATCATGACATTCCAGTTGGTGAATGTTGTAAATCAGTTTAGCATCCCAAAAGATATATCATCTTAGAAATTAGATTAATCATGGCATGTTTTTGCGGATGTGAAACATATGAAAAAGACGATAACGGATTCAAAATTGCATGTGTAAAATGTGGACATGGTCCTCAAAATCATGATGATGAATTTAGAGCCGCTGCAAGAAAGAATGAATCACAAAGTCAGAAACGTGATGCAGACTTTGGATAGAATATTATTCGCCAATTATTTTTACTAAAACTCTTTTTGGTCGCTTTCCATCAAATTCTCCGTAGAAAATTTGTTCCCATGGACCAAAATCTAGCTCACCATTAGTTATTGCAACAACTACTTCTCTTCCCATCACTTGTCTTTTTAGATGAGCATCTGCATTGTCTTCGCCAGTATCATTGTGTCTATATTGATCAACTGGAGCATGTGGTGCTAACTCTTCTAACCATTTTTCATAGTCATGAAGCAATCCACCTTCATTGTCATTGATAAAAACACTAGCAGTAATGTGCATAGCATTAACAAGACACAAACCTTCTTTGACTTTGCTTTTGGTTACTAATTTTCTAATATCAGGAGTAATATTGACAAATCCTCTACGGGCTTCAACATTAAATGTTAGATATTCAGTTAGTGAGTTCATAATTTTTCAAAGTCAATCAGCAATTAAAATCATAGGCAGGCTCAGAACTCAAGATCCTCATCATCATTTCAAAGGGATAGGTTCATCACCACCTGCAAGCCATATTTGAGGTAGATTCCTATTGAGTCTTTCAAGAAGCTTGATAAATGGCCAATAGTTTATTCATTCAAAATGGTTGCAATTGACACTCCAGCATCAGTAGAAAGTTTTAGAAGATTCATCATCTCTAGTACGTGTAAATCTTATGCTCCAAGAAGTTATTTGGATGATTCAGAAGTATTTGCAGAAAGAGAAGATAGTTTAGGTGCAATCTATGTTGAGGCAGCAGACAAAGTAACTTTGAAAAAAATTAGAGACATCACATTTGTTAATGCACGAGACATTCTAGGAATTATCTATAATTCAAAGAGTGGCAATACAGCTCTAAAATGGCGTCAATTAAAAAGAAATCACGGTAAAGTGACGGGTGAGGCATCTGCAAACTCTTTAACAAATTTAGCTGAATCAGGAGTTCTCACTTTAGATTGGGTTGAAAATTATCTAAAGAAAAAATCTGAAGAAAAAACTAACGAAGTAACAAACTAAACTCTTTTCTCTTTGTAGACTAGAATAACAACATGATCACAAAAAATATTGATGAGAATCTAATTTCTGTCATTCCAGAAGATTCAGATGATCTTTTGAATTTACGTAGAATTATCAAAGAAAATGACAAAGTGATTGGAGACACAACTAGAGTACTAAAACAAGATAAAGACTATTCTAGACCAGACAAAGGAGAAAGAATCAAAGTTAGAATTGCATTAATTGTAGAAAAAATTTCACTTGATGATGTGTTAGATAGATTAAGAATAGGAGGCACTATTTCAGAATCAAGTAATGAATCAGTACCACATGGTAGTCATCATTCATTTATTTTAAAAATTAATGATGGGATTACAATTTCAAAGAAAAAGTGGTTACCATTTGAAAAAAATCTTTTAGAATCAAGTAACAATCAAGTTGGTTTTGTGCTAGTAGCAATTGATACAGGAGATAGTGGAATTGCAAGATTACGAGGAACACATTTGGAATTTATGCCAAATATTTACTCAGGTTCTGGAGGAAAGAGATACAAAACTAATTTTAACATTGAAAAATTCTTTGAACAAGTACAACAAGCAGTTTCTACTATTCTCAAAGAAGGGGATACAATAGTAATTTTTGGTCCAGGAGAAACAAAGAAACGATTTGCAAATTTCATTCAGAAATCTCAAAATTTACAAAAATTCAAAGTTCAAGTTGTGGAGGGAATTGATTCTGGAGGCGAAGATGGGATTTACACATTTACAAAATCCAGTACAATGAAAGAGATAATGTCAGATAGTAAACTAGCAAAAGCATCATCAATTATTGATGAAATTATGCATCTTGCAAACAAAAAAAGTAAAAAATTCACCATGGGTTTTGATGAGACATTTAATGCAAATCAAATGGGAGCAGTAGAGTCTATGGTTTTTTCAGATAAAGCAATCCAAGATGATGAACAAAAAATGATAGATTTTCTAAATGATATGGAAAGTAAGGGTGTCAAAATGTACAGTGTAGATTCATCTACAGACATAGGCCTAAGAGTTACGGGTTTAGGTGGGATAGTTTCTCTGCTACGATATTCAATAGAATCCTAACTTGTAGAGTCTATCAACCAATCAAGATAGGGTTTGTTTATTGAAGTTACATCAATTTCAGCAATTTCAGGAACATCATATGGATGGGTTTCTTTGATTTTTTCTTTAAGTAATTTTTTATTTTTTGATGTAGTTTTGAAAATTGCAATATATTCAGACGTGTTTTCAATTTTTTTATTCCAAGAATAAATTGAAGAAATTTTTGAAATATTGACACATGCGACTATCTTATTTTTTACAAACACTTTTGCAATTTTTGTAATTGATTTTTTATCAGGATATGTTGAAATAATTACTGCTGGTTTCATAGTAACCGATAAATGTCCGTACCTTAAAAAAATTACAATTAATTTGGAACTTGATTTTATTACTCAAAATTCGATTATCTATGTACTAATGGCATGGGTTGTGATTGTTATTGTTGCAAAGGGGTTAAAATTAGAAAAATATGGTTTTGAGATAAAGGCATACAGTCTAACTTACAAAAACAAACAAGTCAACTCAGTACTGTTAAAACTCCTTAGTCGGACAAGAAGAGGAATTAGAGTTTTTGCAGATGTAAGTGTAATTTCTGGTTTTCTTATGATGGGTTTTGCATTTTGGTTTTTGCTAAATAACGTTGCAAACTTTTTCGTTATCCCAGATGATTTTTCAGAATTGACTGTTCTTATTCCAGGAGTTACATTAACTTCAGCAGCATCAATTACGTATTTTTTACTATCAATTCCAGTAGTGTTAGTTATTCACGAAGGTGCACATGGAATTGTTGCAGCACTAGAAAAAATAAAGATCAAAACAGGAGGATTTGCAATATTTATTGCAATGTTTGCAGGATTTGTAGAACCTGATGAAGAAGAATTTAACAAAGCAAAAAAGATTTCAAGACTTAGAGTCATTGGAGCAGGGGCAACATCAAATGTAATTTTTGCATTTGCCTTAGGAGCAATTTTACTTACAAATCCATTCTTTGCAATGGTTTTACCTGAACCATTGTTAAGCTCATTCTACGAACTACCTGAAGGAGTTCTAATTCTTTCAATCATTGAAAATTCAGGAGCAGAACAAGCAGGATTACTTGCAAATGACATCATAACATCAATCAACGACAAACCGATTTTGAGTCCGGTGGATTTCCCGAGTTTGAATCCAGGGGATACGGCAAGTGTCTCTGTACTTAGAGATGGGCAACCATTAGATTTTAGTCTTGAAGTAATGCCAGCACCAGATGATCCAGAAAGAGGATTAATTGGAATAATGAGAGATAATTCATTTGCATACAAACCTGTATTGAATTTCATTGAATGGAATGATCCAAATCTTTCAATGTTCCTTCTATGGCTATGGATGATTTCATTTTTCATTGGAATAATCAATATGCTTCCATTACCAATTTTAGATGGAGGAAAATTCATTCATACAATTATTGATCAAAGAATTTCAGAAAAAGCAGTAAATGGAGTAATGTGGGGAATCTATGCGTTTACTTTTGCTTTGTTTGGTCTAAACATTGCCCTATCATATGTAAAATCTGGTTGGTTCACAATATAGAAAACACCTAAAGAATCATTAATGAAAAAAAATATTCAATTTTATGAAATGTGATTACTGTGAAAATTTAGCAGTTTACACTAGAAAATATTCTGGTCAAAAACTCTGTTCAGAATGTTTTTCAAATTCCATTGTAAGAAAGACTGCAAAAACCATCTCTAAGCACAAAATGATCAAAAATAATGAATTAGTAGCAGTTGCAGTCTCTGGAGGAAAAGATTCTCTAGCACTTTTAAAAATCATTCATGAAATGTCATCTAGTCATAATTTTAGAATTAAGGCAATTACTATTGATGAGGGAATTCCAGGATATAGAAACGAAGCCTTAGAAATTGTTGAAAAGTTTTGTGGAGAACTAGGTGTAGAGCACAAAGTGTACTCATACAAAGATCTTTTTGAGTTAACACTTGATGAGGCATTAGACATGAGAGAAAATGAAAAAACATCATCATGTTCAATTTGTGGAACTTTAAGAAGAAGAGCAATTGATCATGCTGCAAAAGATATTGGTGCAGACGTTATTGCTACAGGACATAATTTAGATGATACATTACAGACATTTGTCATAAACATGCTTTCAGGAGATACAAACAAGATTGGTTGGATGGATCCTGATACATCTTCAAGCTCTTTAAGAAAAATCAAACCATTTTGTGAGATATATGAATCTGAAATAGTATTTTATGCATTTACAAATGATATTCCATTCCAATCAGAACCATGTCCTCACATGAATGAAGGAATAAGAACAGAGATTCGAGAATTTCTAAATTCATTAGAAAAACAACATAGCGGAATTAAAAATAATTTGTATCAATCTATTCTGAGAGTATCAAGTATTGTAAAAGAAACCAACTATAAAGAAAAAACAGTTTGTAAGAAATGTGGCAATGATTGTACAGGAGAAGTATGCTCAGTTTGCAACATAGTATTGAAACTAAAAGAGAATCAAACCTAATGCAAATATAACATACTTTGTTTTAGAAAAATTGGTAGTAGGTAGGATCGGGGTGCCAGCCGTGCCCTGTTCTGAAACCGGCTATATGCAGAGATCAGTAACTGTTGGGTAAATCTCTAGATGGGTAATTCCCGCTTGGTGTGCGGAAATGAAATCACGCCGAGGCGGGTGGTTGCAGGACTAGAATTATCCGAAGGGATGACTTCTAAGACCGAACCATCGAAAGGGATGAGGTCCGGGAGGGAGCAATCCTAAGGTGGAGCATCCACGCTTCCTCGTCAACGTGGCGGATCTTGTATGCCTTGAAATGGGGCTATTCGTCTAGACTGGAGCCAACAGAGCTGCTACCATTTATTATTAAATTCAAATTTACAAATTCATGGAAGGAATGATTTCATTTGGAAATAAAAGAAATTATGATGATTTTAAAAAGCAAATTCCCACTCAGGTGTTACCACTTTTTGATTCAATTAGAGAATTTTGCTTTGGTTTAGGAGAAAACGTAGTTGAGGATGTTAGAATGCATAGAGTTGTCTTTTGTAAATCCATGACATTTAGATGGTTTACAGATGTAGAGCCCCAAAAAGAAGGCGTGATCATAAAAATTCAGAAGAGTAGAAAAGAACCTGTTGAGATTATTCAAATCAATAAAGACCAACAAATCTCTGAATTTGGAAATTTGATAAAAAATGCATATGAACAAATTCACTAATACAAAACATCAAACTTTGAAAATTCACCAGTAAATTTTTCATTTCTGATTTCTACATCTTCAACTATTGCATTTGCAGGGCCGCCATGTGCCCATTCAACTAATCGACTAACATTTTCTTCATTTCCCTCTAAAATAGCCTCAACACGACCATCTTTGAGATTTTTTACCCATCCAAAAATATCATTTTGTATTGCTTTTGTTTTTAAGGTCTGACGAAAAAAAACGCCTTGAACTCTACCAGTTACAAAAAGTCTAATTCGTTGATTCGACATTTAACAGAAATTTCTTGGAGCTATTAATCAATTTTAGGTTAAAGAGAAAATTACTTTCTTTCTTTAATTCTAGCTCTACCAGTCTTTCTTGCTGCAATGCTTCCAACTTTGGCTCCTGGAGGAGTATCTCTGGAAACAGTAGAACTTTGTCCAACATGTTGGTGACGACCACCACCGTGTGGGTGAACATATGCTGCTTGAGCAACACCTCTAACAATTGGATATTTCTTTCCTTTAGCTTTAAAGTTTCTCCATTTTCCACCTGCACTCATAAATGGTCTTTCACTAGCTCCACCTCCAGCTAGAGTTCCAATCATGGCTCTATTTTTTGGATTTAGAGTAGTGAATTTTCCAGAAGGAAGTTTTACCGTGACACCTTCATCACCATGAGAGAAAACAGTTGCATCAGTTCCGGCAGATTTTACAATTGCACCGCCATCACCAAAGTGCTTTTCAATATTACATACAATAGTTCCATCAGGAATATTTTGAATACTAATCACATTTCCTTTTTCAATTTTTGATTTTAATCCAAATTGTAATGTTGTTCCTACTTTAGCACCAAGAACTGCAGGAACAAATGATACTGAGCCATCTTCAAATCTTACTTTAGCTAAAGGTGCTTCTCTACCACGTTCATGAACAAGGTCAATAATCTCACCTTCATGTTGTTCAGATAGTGGAAATCGAGGGTAATTTGCTTTGGCGCCTACTTTACCAGTAGAAGTAGATCTAAATTGATTGCCTCCACGGCCACGTCTTCTTACTAATGGTCTCTTACCCAAAGTTGATCGTTTCCTACCTAAAGAGGATTTTAAGCTTGTGATTTTTACCTGTCATTTGGAGAAAATACCACAAAGATATAAAAATTAGACAGAAGGCATTTGAATATGAGTCAAAACGCACTTTCTCTCAAAGTTTTGGAGGCATACACTAGAGATGTCGGAAGAGGAGTAGCAAGAATTGATTATGATTCTATGGATACGTTAAATGCATCCACAGGTGATGTTATTGAAATTAAAGGTAAAAGAAGAACAGTTGCAAAATGTCTTCCATTATACCCATCTGATGAAGGAAAGGGAATTATCAGAATTGATGGGTTGGGAAGGAATAATTCAGGAATTGCAATTGGAGATACAATTTCAGTTAGAAAAATCAAAGCAGTAGCTGCAGAGAAGGTTGTTGTTGCCCCATTGGAAGCAATTCCACCAATTGATGAAAGATACCTTGCTGATGCTCTAGAAAGCGTTCCTTTGATTAAAGGAGATAATGTGATGGTCCCATACTTTGGTGGACGTTTAACTTTCCAAGTAATTGGTGTCACTCCAGCTGCTGATGCAGTTTTGATTACTCAAAAAACTGTTTTCCACATTGCAGAAAAAGGTGAAACATTACGTGGAGTCCCACAAGTAACCTATGAAGACATTGGAGGCTTAACTGATGAAATTAAGAAAGTCAGAGAAATGATTGAACTACCACTAAGACATCCTGAAATTTTTGAAAAGTTAGGAATTGAAGCTCCAAAAGGTGTTTTGCTTTATGGTCCACCAGGAACAGGTAAAACATTACTTGCAAAAGCTGTTGCAAATGAAAGTAATGCACACTTTATCAGTATTTCAGGACCAGAAATTATGAGCAAGTTTTATGGTGAAAGTGAAGCTAGACTAAGAGAAATTTTCAAAGAAGCAAGAGAAAAAGCTCCTTCAATTATCTTCGTTGATGAAATTGATTCTATTGCACCAAAAAGAGAAGAGGTTACTGGAGAAGTTGAAAGAAGAGTTGTATCTCAGATGTTATCATTAATGGATGGTTTAGAAGCAAGAGGTAAAGTAATTGTAATTTCTGCAACAAATAGACCAAACGCAATTGATCCAGCACTCAGAAGACCAGGTAGATTTGATAGAGAAATCGAAATCAAAGTTCCAGACAAAAAAGGAAGAAAAGACATTCTTGCAATTCACAGCAGAAACATGCCATTATCAGATGATGTTAATATAGATAAAATCTCAGCAATTAGCCACGGATATGTTGGTGCAGACTTGGAGTATCTCTGTAAAGAGGCTGCAATGAAATGTTTGAGAAGATTATTACCAATTCTAAATCTTGAAGAAGAAAAAATTCCACCTGAGACTTTGGACAAATTAATTGTAAATCACGAAGATTTCCAAAAAGCATTGATTGAGGTAACTCCATCTGGTATGAGAGAAGTCTTCATTGAAAACCCAGATGTAAAGTGGGACGAAGTTGGTGGTTTAGAGGATGTTAAACGTGAATTACAAGAAGCAGTAGAATGGCCTATGAAATATCCAGCATTATATGATAAACTTGGACATAGTATGCCAAGAGGAATATTACTCCACGGACCAAGTGGTACTGGTAAAACATTACTTGCAAAAGCTGTTGCAACTCAAAGTGAAGCAAACTTTGTTTCAGTTAGAGGTCCTGAATTATTATCAAAATGGGTAGGTGAATCTGAAAGAGGAATTAGAGAAATTTTCAAAAGAGCAAGACAATCTGCACCATGTGTAGTTTTCTTTGATGAAATTGATTCTATTGCACCAATTAGAGGAGCAGGTGGAGAAACTGCAGTTACTGAAAGAGTTGTCAGTCAATTACTTACAGAGTTAGACGGAATGGAAAACATGCACGGAGTTGTTGTTCTAGCTGCAACAAACAGAGCAGACATGATTGATCCAGCATTGTTAAGACCAGGCAGATTTGATAAAATTATCCAAGTACCAAATCCAGATAAAGATAGTAGAAAACGCATTCTTGAAATTAATGCTGAAAAAATTCCTATGGGTGATGATGTAGATATGGAAAAGATTGCAGAAATCACAGATGGAATGAGTGGTGCAGATACATCATCTATTGCAAATACAGCAGTTTCATTAGTAATTCACGAATTCTTAGACAAACACCCAGATGTCAAAGATGTGGAAAAGAGCAGTATTGAAGCCAAAGTAACTATGAAACACTTTGAAGAAGCAGTAAAGAAAGTTAGAGAACAAAAAGACCTCAAGATGGGCGAAAAATTAGTAGCATCCTATTACAGGTAGTTTTAATAAAATAACAAATCTAATTCTCGTAAATGTCAGAATATAGAGGATATGAGGGCAATTCGTTAGAATTTCTAAAAAACAACCAAGTAGTTGTTGGAGATTCAGTCAAAATCCTCTCAGATATTACATATTCAGGTATAATTATGCCTCGATATGAGCACAGTGACGACAAGCATATTGTTTTGAAATTAAAAAGCGGATATAATGTTGGGTTAGAAATTGCAAAAATTAAGAATATTGAAAAAATTCAATCATCAGAAAAAAATATTGATGAACCTGAAAAAATTAGCAAAATAGAAGGATTACCAAAAGTATTGTTACTTTCAACAGGAGGTACAATTGCAAGTAAAGTAGATTATAGAACAGGAGCAGTTACTCCAGTGTTAACTGCTGAAGAATTGAATTCATCAGTTCCAGAGCTTTCTAAAATTGCAAATATTGATGCAGAAGTTTTGTTATCAGAATATTCTGAGAATATTATGCCAGAAAATTGGTTAGAGATAGCTAAGAAAATTAGTAGTTATTCAAATTCAAATTATTCAGGAATTATTATTGCTCATGGAACTGACACGATGCATTATACATCCTCATTTCTTTCATTTGCACTAGCAGGATTTCCAATTCCGATTGTTTTAGTGGGTTCACAAAGATCATCGGATCGAGCTTCATCAGATGCAGCATTAAATCTGATTGGTGCAACTAAATTCATTACAGAAAGTAAAACAAAAGGAGTTTACATTGTTATGCACAATGATGAAAATGACAATACTGTTGCATGTCACATTGGAACAAGAGTTAGAAAAAATCATACAAGTAAACGAGGAGCATTCCAAACAGTAGGAGATGATCCTGCCTTCATAATTGCAGAAGAAAAAATTCAAAAAAATATTTCTAAAGAGTTCTATAAATCTCAAGAATTCCAACCAAAAATTAATCTAGATACAAAAATTGCATTGGTAAAATATTATCCTGGATATGATCCAAAATTAGTTGAACAAATTATTGATAACGGATACAAAGGAATAATCTTTGAAGGTACAGGATTAGGACATATTGGAAGAGTCATGTATGATTCTGTAAAAAAGGCCAATGAAAAAGGAGTATTTCTAGGCATGACATCACAGTGTATTGATGGAAGAGTAAGAATGACTGTGTATGAAAGTGGCAGAGATCTTCTAAATCTAGGCATAATTCCTTTAGAAAATATGCTTCCAGAAGTTGCTCTAGTAAAAGCAATGTGGGTATTAGGAAATACTCAGAATATTGAAGAAGTAAAAGAAATTATGCTTGATAATATTGCATCTGAAATGTCAATTTAGGAGAAAAAATGTCAGAATTTTCAATAAATGAATTAGGTGTAAAAGTAGGACTAGAAATTCATCAGCAGTTAGCTACAAATAAAAAATTATTTTGTAATTGCACACCAATTGATACGGATGAATATTCTATTAAATTTCAAAGAAAGCTACGTGCTGCAAAAAGTGAGTTAGGAGAATATGATCCTGCTGCATTATTTGAAAAATCAAAATCAAAAACAATAATGTATTTTGCAAATCCAGAAAGTAGTTGTTTAGTCGAACAAGATGAAGAACCACCACATGAATTAGATATTGATGCAAAGAAAATTTCTCTGGTTATTGCATCTGCTCTAAAATCAGATGTGTTTAGAGAAATTTATCCAATGAGAAAAACAGTTGTGGATGGATCAAATACTACAGGGTTTCAACGTACAATGTTAATTTCGCAAGGGGGTTCTTTTAATGTAGAAGACAAAGAGATTGGAATTCAATCTATTTGTCTTGAAGAAGATGCAGCAAAGATTTTGGGAGAAGATGGAGCAATTAAAAAATATGGATTAGAACGTTTAGGGATTCCTCTGGTTGAAATTGCTACTGAACCATTTGAAGTAAAACCACAAGAAATTAAAAAAATTGCATTATCATTAGGGCGAATTTTAAGAAGTACTAAAAAAGTCAAAAGAGGATTAGGTTCAATCAGACAAGATGTTAATGTTTCAATAAAAGATGGAAATGTGGTAATTGAGGTCAAAGGAGTTCAGCAACTAGATCAATTAGAAAAAGTAGTAGAATATGAGGCCAAAAGGCAGCACGGATTATTAAAAATCTCAAAAAAATTACAAGAAATTGATTGGACTCATAATGAAAAAGACAGAAAAGATGTTACAGAATTATTCAAAAAATGTAAATCAAAAATTATCCAAAATGCCATAAAGAAAAATCAGAAGATAGTTGGAATTTCATTTAGAAACATGTCAGGTATGTTTGGATATTCTCCTTATGAAGGGATTAGATTAGGAAAAGAAGTAGCAGAGCTAGTTAGATTTTTTGGAATAGGTGGTGTTTTTCATTCTGATGAATTACCAAATTACGGTGTTGAAAATACAGATATCGATGGTTTGAAAAAAACATTAGAAATCAATGATAATGATGGATTTTTGATTTTAGCAGCACCAGAAGAAAAAATCAGCGTAGTTATAGATCAAATAATTTTGAGAATAGAATACATTCGAAACGAAGGAATTCCAATTGATACACGATTAGCAACCCAAAGTGGTGAGACTAAATTTCTCAGACCAAGACCAGGGGCAGCAAGAATGTATCCAGAAACAGATATCCCTCCAATAATAATTTCAAAAACAGAACTAGATGATGCAATAAACAACATTCCTAAATCATGGGATGATTCAATAAAAGATCTTCAAACAAAATATCAACTAAATCTCCAATTATCAGAGCAACTCTTTGATTCAAACTATTTTGAATTATTTGAAAAGATAACAGAAAAAACTAAAGTTAATCCAACATTTGTTGCATCAGTATTGTGTTCAACAATTACCAATTTAGAAAGAAATGGATTAAATTCAAAATTGTTAAAAAATGAAGAAATTACAAAAACATTTCAATTTTTAGAAGAAGGGAAAATTGCTAAAGAATCAGTAGAAATTATTTTTGAGAATATTATGAATGGAAAATCCCATACTATAGAAGAGGCAATGAATAACACCTCTATTGAGACTATAGATGAATCAGATTTAGAGAATATTTGCAAAGAGATTGTTGAAAAGAATCAAAAAATTGTCGAAAATCAAAAAGAAAGAGCAATTGGACCTCTAATGGGAATTGCTATGAAAGAGTTGAGAGGAAAAGCATCTGGTGAAACAATTAACAAACTTCTTTTGAAAAATATCAAAAGTAAATTGGAAAATAATTAGATATGCGGGAAGTGGGATTTGAACCCACGAACTCCTAGAAGATAAGGATCTGAACCTTACGCCGTTGACCAGGCTGGGCGACTCCCGCACTGGAATTTTTTGAAATCTAGAATAAGTTTCTTTATTATACTGAAGAAACAATATCAATCAAAATGGAAATCAAATTCAAAGAAGTTTATTGTATGAATTGTAAAAAAGTACTAGGACGTTACAATGTCAAATTTTATGATGATGATAAAATTTCTGAATTGTTCAAAACAACACACTCATCACATGTAAGAAAAGGACATCAAGTACATATTAAAAAAATTGCAAAAAATTAATTTAATTTTTTTATCGCTTCAGAAAGATTTGAAATTCGATGAATATTATTTTCAGTTATGTGTTGATTCCAAGGTTGAGAATACAGAATTACTTTTTTATTATTTTGTAGAAATTTTAATGCATTTAATGGTGAATCATCAATAAAGACATCATAATCTAGATCAGCTTTCATAGGACCGTCAATTACTGAAACATAGTTATCATAAGAAATATCGTGGTGTTTTAACCAGTTTTTTACAAAAGAATCAGTAGAACGCTCTCTTGCAGTGACAATATCTACTTGACCAATATCAGAGAGGTTTTTTGTGATCGAGGCCAAATTTTCTTCAGTAGGAGGAATTGAAGACCAATTCTTCCAACATGAACTTAATTCAGTATAGAAATCATAACGATCAATTTCAAATTTTTTCCAAAAATCCCAATCAGTAATTTCGTGTTTTTTAATTTCTTGTCTAATTGAATTACTATAATTTAGCCAAGATAATATCACGTCAGCGAGTACACCATCTACATCTAATGCAATCTTCATGTCAGTTAATCACTAGTTTGTTTAAATTCATCAAGTAGATTTTTTTGATGTTTGTTAAGTTTTTTAGGAATATTTACTACAATTCTAACATACTGATCTCCTCTACCTCTAGAGTTGATGTGTGGTACGCCTTTTCCTTTTAATTTGATTATTGTGTTTGGTTGACTTCCAGAATCAACTTTTATTTTTTCAGTTCCTTCCAAAGTTGGAACAATAACTTCACATCCTAGTGCTGCATCAACCATAGAAACATCTTGATCATAGAAGACATCTTTTCCATCTCTGTTAAAATTAGAATGGGGTTGTACTCGAACTCTAACAATCAGATCACCATTAGAGCCTCCAGGTACTTCATTTCCTTCATTGGGTACAGTATAATCACCTGAATCAATTCCAGGAGGAATGTCAAAAGTAACTTTTTTTGCACCCTTTCTTTTTCCTTGACCTTTACAATCACCACATGGTGTTTCAATAATTGAACCTTGACCTCTACATGAAGAACATGGTGCAGCTGTAACAAATGATGCAAATCCCATGTTACGTGTTTGTCTTACTTGACCTTGTCCATTACATGAAGAACAGGTTTTCTTGTCAGTTCCAGGTTTGCATCCTGAACCACTGCATGTATCACATTGAATTTGTTTCTGTAATTCAATTTCCACTTGTTTTCCATGTAAGACATCTTCCAAGGTTACTGATGTTTGATAGAGAATATCAGAACCTCGTTGTTGACCAAATCCAAATCCACCTCCACCACGGCCAAATATTGATTCAAAGATGGAATCAAATCCACCTCCACCACGGCCAAATATATCGCTAAAATCACCTCTTGCACCTTGGAAAATATCTTCACTGGAGTATCTCCCATCTACACCTGCATGACCATGTTGATCATACAGTTGTCTTTTTTCAGTGTCAGAAAGAACTGCATATGCTTCAGAAATTTCTTTGAAATGTTCTCCAGCTTCAGCAGATTGATTTCGATCAGGATGGAATTTTAATGCTAATTTTCTATATTGTTTCTTAATTTCATCATTTGAAGATGATTTTGATACTCCTAAAACTTCATAATAATCTCGTTTTGCAGACATGAATCATTCCTTTATTCTAATTACTGTATAAATGGTTGAATTTAGAGAGTTAGTTAGTTTTTGTTTCATCATTTGAAGATGATTCTGTTGTTTGTCCATCAGCACCTTGTTGTCCATCAGCACCTTGTTGTCCATCAGCACCTTGTTGTCCATCAGCACCTTGTTGTCCATCAGCACCTTGTTGTCCATCAGCACCTTGTTGTCCATCAGCACCT
>REGJ01000044.1 GCA_003702525.1 Candidatus Nitrosopumilus sp. | reverse complement strand
AGAAAAGGTACCAGTAATGGAATCATGGGTGTTTGGGGAGAATTTGTTTCAGTAGATTATGATATTTGTGTAGCAGATGGTGGATGTATTGAAGCCTGTCCAGTAGGTGTCTATGAATGGTTTGACACTCCAGGAAATCCTGCATCTGACAAGAAACCACTAATGTCAAAAGAACCTGATTGTATCTTCTGTCTTGCATGTGAAGGTGTTTGTCCACCACAAGCAATCAAGATCTTCGAACAAAAATAGTGAAAATTTATTGCAAGTATAAATAGCGAGTAGTGATTCTCTGAGCTAGGGAAAATGACCTTCAACCCCTTTACTGCATTTGTATTTGATCTGTTTATTCTATCTGCTATCATAATTACGGCATATACTTGCAACTTTTACTATCTTGCATTTTTGTCTAGAAAAAGAAAAGATGTTTTGCAAACTGCTGATTTGGGAACTCCTTCAGTTACAATTCAATTACCGATATACAATGAAAAGTATGTTGCAAAGAGACTAGTTGATTCTGTATGTAATTTGGATTATCCTCAAGATAAAATGAGAATAATGGTACTAGATGACTCTGATGATGATACTGTTGAACTTTTAGCAAATACTGTTGATGAATATCAGAAGAAAGGTTTCCAAATTGAGCATGTAAGACGTGGAACCAGAAAGGGGTACAAGGCTGGTGCACTAAAGTATGCAATGCAGTCAACTGACACAGAACTTGTAGCAATCTTTGATGCTGATTTTATTCCTCCAACATGGTTCCTAAGACGTGCTATCCCTCATTTTGCAAAATCAAACATTGGCCTAGTCCAATGCAGATGGGGACATGTAAATGAAAATTATTCTGCTATAACTCAAGCACAAGCTCTAAGTCTTGACTTTCATTTTCTCATTGAACAAAAAGCAAAGAGTAACTCGCATCTTTTCATGAATTTTAATGGAACAGCTGGAATCTGGAAACGTGATTGTATTGAAGATGCTGGTGGATGGCATACTGCTACTCTAGTTGAAGATCTTGATCTTAGTTACAGAGCACAAATGAAAGGATGGAAATGTGTTTTCTTACCTGACATTGTAGTTGACGCAGAGTTACCTGTACAAATGAATGCTGCAAAAAGACAACAATTCCGTTGGGCTAAAGGCTCTATCCAATGTGCAGTAAAGCTTCTAACAGATATTGCAATCAAACGAAAAATTGCAGTAGAAGCAAAGATTCAAGCTTTCATTCAACTTACCCGTCATATTGTTTATCCATTAATGCTGATTCAATTTTTGGCATTGCCAATTCTGCTAGCAGGACAAGTTAATCTTTATGTGATTAGTTTTCTTCCTGCAATAACAATTGCAACATATCTTGCAATGGGTCCTGGAGCATATATTATGATCATACAAAGTATGTATCACAAGTCATGGAAATCAAAAGCAAAGATACTGCCTGCGCTATTGGTATACAATGCTGGAATGTCTGTGAATAACACTGTTGCAGTATTTGATGCAATACTTGGAAAAAAGAATGAGTTTCTTAGAACTCCAAAGTATGGTGTCCTAAAAACAAAAGATGATTGGAAGGATAATGCATACAATTTACCATTTTCCCAAGTAACACTTCTCGAAATTTTCTTTGGTGTTTATGGTATGTTGGGAATCTTTGTTGCAATTTTTTCAAACAATCCTATCTTTGTACCAATAATTGCACTGCAAACAGTTGGATTCTTCTACATTGCTTATCTGAGCCTGTCTCATACTCGATTTAAAAGAAATAAATCAAGTGTTAAACGTGTAATGACCAAGAAAGAAAAGATGGCAAATAGAGTTTACAAACTTTCCATGGTTGGTATTGTTGGAATTATTATTTTTGGAGGATTTATGGCAATTTATGGATACAGTGTTGATATCTACCCTCTTGATAGAATCAGAGGTAATCTAGATGGAATTATTGGTTCATCTGATCCTGCCGATATCCGTGCTCATCTTGTAGCAATTCAGGCTGATATGGATGGAATTATGGCAAATGATTTGATTCCTGAGAAAACTAATGCTGATGGTGAACTAATCTCTAAAAATCCTGTTTGGTTATTCTCTACAGAATCTACCAACTTTGTTAGAATTCAAGATAATCTAGACACAATGCTTGCAAGCATTGATAAAATTTCTACTGTTCCAAAAGACAGTTCAGCATATCATACTGGAATGATGGATGTTAGTGATAGGGCTCTTCTTATCAAAACTAACATCATGGATGCAACTCCATACATGTATGTCAGTATTGCAAACTTGATGTTTACAGTAATTTGGATTGCTGCATTATTGGGAATCTTTGCTGCTTTGAAAAGAAAGAAAGATCAACTCAAAGAAGCAGATGACATTGGAGTTTAAGAAATATTTAGATCTTTTCTAATTTCATCAACAGCTCTAATTCCATAAATGTCTCTAATCTGTTGAATTCTAACTGCTTCTTTTAACAAGTCTTGTCCAATTGCATTAGTCAATATTGAATAAACATCACTAAATCTAATCTCCCATTTGTCTGCACAATCAAGAATCTTACTTACTGCCCACTGTCTTACTTCATGTGGTAATGGAATTTTTTCTCCAGATTCTATTGATATTCTGTCAAACAGATTAACAATGTCTGCAGTTTGTGATGCCATCTTTTCCAAGTCTTTTACTTCTCCATATTTTGATTCAGCATTCATTCTGATGTTTGATTGATATTCTGATAGTTTCAATAATGCCATCATCTCTTTTGATGAATCATCTGAAGCCTTGTTTGTGACACTTCTAACTGATTGCATCTCTTCAAACAATTTTTCAGTTTTTTTATGAAATTCTGCTGATACAGCATCTTGTCTTTTTATCATGTCAGAAGCTGATGAGATTTTTTGCTCAATACTGTTTGTTTTATCAAATACATTTTGTTTAAAATCTGAAAGGTCTTCTTGAACCGATTTGAGTCCTTCTCCTACAAATGCAGTCGAATCTGCTCTGTGCGATAATGCCCCTATCTCAGTCTCAATCTTATCAATCTTGCCTGCTAACTCTTTAATTGATTCTAGGCTCACATTGTCTGCTGAACTTGCCCTTGTAGCAACTGTTTCAAATTGCTGTTTTAGGCCATCAATTACACCTCCTAGTGAATCAATCTTTCCTGCTTTAGATGAAATTGCATCAATTGTTACTTTGATTGCCTCTAATTCTGAATTTAGATTAGAGTTATCTGAAACCCCTTCAGTTATTTTGGAGAGTTCTTGTTTTAGACTCTCAATAATTTGGGCACCTGTTTCAAGTTTTTCAGTTTTTCCTGAAATTTCATTAATACTGTTTTTCAGTTTGTCCATCTCTGAACTAATCTCTAAGAATGAATCAGTTTTACCTGAAACTTTTCTAAGATCATCTCTTACCTCGTCTATTCTTTGAGCAATCTTGATTATCATCTGTGAATTATTTCTAATAGAGTTCATACTGTCTTCAACTTGTTGAGAAATTTCTTGAGTCTTTGTTGACTTTTGTATCTCTGATATTCTGCTAATCTCTTCTTGTAATTTTGCAGTTTGATTGTTTATCTTATCTACCATATTTGATTGAGTCCTGACTTGATTTAATCCTGCATACAACTTTTGGGTGTCATCCTCAATTATGTTAAGTTGTTTTGATTGTTTTTGAATATGTTCTAATGCTGATGTTAAAGAGTCAATCATACCTTTCATAGAAACTAGAACTTTTTGATTTTCTCCAAATATCTTTGACATAACTTTAATCTCTTTTTGCAATGCTTTGTTAGAATCTGATACTGATGCTACTTTTTTTAGTAAAACTGATGGACTAGGTTCTTTTTTAGCGACTTTTTTTGCTTTGGTTGGAGTTTTCTTCTTTGTAGTTTTAGTAGCCATATCCATTGGAATGAAATTTAACGATAAAAAAGTTAGGTCTAAAATAAAAAATGTAAATAGTTACTTGTTTACAACTTCTGGTTCGTGAAGTAACTCGTGAAAGGTTTTTTCAGCCAAACCATTTGCTGTTTCGATAAACCCTCTTGTACAATATTCACATTGAATCATATAGTACGGTATGGTACCGTACTATTAATATCAAGGTAATGACAACGTAACCAATTATGCAGTCAGATACCCCAGGTCATATCTCTACATTGTATTCA
>REGJ01000043.1 GCA_003702525.1 Candidatus Nitrosopumilus sp. | reverse complement strand
TGTATTGTAGTAGGTTCACTTACTACAGGTCCAGAGATTATGATGTTAACTAGAGCTTTTCTAAATTAAGAACAGAATTAGGGTCTTCAGTCAGTTTTTCTAGAGAAATAGTTCCTTCCTTTCCATCCCTCATATCATGCAATACAACATTTCCATTTTCAAGTTCTTGAGGCCCAACAATAATAGAGTACCTAGCATTTCCAGCATTATCCATTTGTTTTTTCAGATTACGTCCGGCAAGATCAATGTCAGCTGGAATATTGTTTAATCTCAACAATGATGTTATAGAGTGAGCAACTTTTTGCATTTCTTCATTGATGTAAACAACTGCAACTCTATTTTGTGAAACTTCGGGAATTATTTTTTGCTCTTGCATTGTAAGAATTATACGTTCCACTCCACCTGCAACACCAGTGGCACCAATATCATCACGTCCAAATGCTTTAGTTAGTGTATCATATCTTCCACCACCAGCTAATGCACCAAGTTTGGAATTTTTATCAAACACTTCAAAAACCATTCCAGAATAGTAATCCAATCCACGAACGATACCAAAGTTAATTCGAACGTTTGAAACGCCTCTATTTTCTAATGAGTCAAACAGTTGTTTGAGTTCACCCCATGATTCTAATTGTGCAGTATCAAAAATTTTTTCAACCTCAGAAATTGTTCCCTTTACTTGAGAAAATTCTAAAATTTTTTCAAGTTTAACAGTGTCATATCCTTTTTTAGTAAATTCAGTTAGAATTTCTTTTTTTGATTTTTTTGCAATCTTATCAATTGCTCTAAGAATATCTGCTACTTTATCAGAATCAGTTGTTTCAAATATTTTGTTGATGTATGATTCAACAAGATTTCGGTGGTTAATGTCAATTACAATATCTTTCAGTAACAAAGAATCAAAAAGTCGTGACGTTAATTCAATTATTTCAGCCTCAGATTCTAAAGTTTTCTTGCCATAAACTTCAATATCCCATTGGTGAAAATATCGATATCTTCCTTTTTGAGGTTCATCATATCTAAAAACACCACCAAATGCAGAAATTTTTGCCGGCAGTTTCATTGATTTTTGTGCTGTTGCATATCTTGTCAAACCCATTGTAAAATCAAATCGTAATGCAACCTCACGATCTCCTTTGTCTTTAAAATAATAGATTTCATCTCTTATTGCAGGACCAGATTTTGTTTCAAGTGTAGACAATGATTCTAAAACTGAAGGCTCCATAAATGAAAAACCATACAAGTTTGATAATTTTTTGAAATGACTTCTAATGTGTTCTATGTTTGAATTTTCTGTAGCCTCAAAATCTTTCATTCCTCGTGGAAGTTCCATGGTAATTATTTCACAAGTTGTTCTGATTTAGATATTTCTTTATTGTAAAATCAGATAAATATCTCGAAAAATAACAAGAATTATGGCAAAAAGCATTAGTTGTAAAGATGCAGGAAAAGACTGTGGATGGTCAGCATCAGCTGATACTGAAGAAGACTTAATGGCAAAAGTTACAGAACACGTGTTAGCAGAACACAAAGAAATTGAACTTAATAAAGAAAGCATTTCAGGCATTAAGTCACTAATCAAAGAAAGTTAGTTTGCATAACTATGCAAAACTAGGCAGTTTTCAATTTTTTAAAAAATGAACAATTGATTAGTAATTTCTTTTATGTAATTCTTCCATTAAAATTCATGTTATCACAAGAAGACAATGAGTTCATTGAAAAATTAGTAAAGTGGGCTGAATTAATTGGAGTTAATCTAGACAGAGATTTAGAACAATCTTAGATTTGAGTAGTTGCAAGTCCCATTGCTTCTCCAAAATAATATCCAGAAAGAATAGTTCCAGTAGACCAAATACAAGAACCAGCAAACGTATACAAAATAAATTTTGGAATTTTCATTTTAAGTAAACCAGCAGGAACTGAGATCATTTCACGCATGACAGGAACCATTCTTCCAAGAAAAACTGCTTTATCACCATATTTTTCAAACCAATCTTCAACACGTTTCAATTTTTTTTCAGAAATTCTGAAATATTTTAGATAACGCAATAAAACAAGTCTACCTAGTTTTAGAGCAATAAAGTAAAGAGAAGAGGTTCCAATAGTTGCTCCAAGAGCTCCTAGAAGTATCATTGGAATCACACCTATCAGAGAAATTCCTTGTTGAGATGCTAAAAATCCAGCAGTTGGGAAAACAACCAAGGTAGGAATTGGGGGAATCAAAGTTTCAATTAAAGCTGCTAAGAATATTCCTTGATAGAGATGTTCGCCTAAAAATTCTGTGATAAATACAAGAAATGAATCAAAGGGTTCCATTTGATTCTCAAAACAAAATCGGATTAAATTACTTTACGAGTAAAAGATAGAATTAGAAATTATTTTATGACTAGGAATTTAGGAAAAATTATGCCACGAGTTTCACACTTTAATGTTCCAGCAGATAATCCAGAAAGAGCACAAAAATTCTATGAAAAAGTGTTTGATTGGAAGTTTGAAAAATGGGATGGTCCAACAGATTATTGGATAACGACTACAGGAACGGAAGAGCCAGGAATTAACGGAGGACTATCAAAGAGAGTTCCAGGTCAGATAGGAATTACAAATACAATTACCGTTCCATCAGTAGATGAATTCTCAAAAAAGATCATGGACAAAGGGGGACAGATCATACTTCCAAAGATGGCATTTCCCAAAATAGGGTGGGTTGCATACTGTACAGACACAGAAGGGAATGTGTTTGGAATCATCGAAATGGATCCCAAGGCAAAATAATACCAACTAGATTAATAATCAGATAAAGTCAAAACATACAATTGAGTTACAAGTTTTTAGATCATGCAACAGATGCAATTATTGAAGTTACAGCAAAAGATCTTCATGAAGCATTTTCAGTTACAGCAGACGCTGTAATTAACTTAACACTTGATCAGGACAAAGTTGAAGAAAAAGAACAAAAAGAATTTTCTGCTCAAGGAAAAGATTTGAGATATTTGTTATTTAGTTGGTTAGAAGAAATACCATTTTTGTTAATTACAGAAGGATTTGCAATAAAAAGAATAGAATTCAATATCATTCAAAATCAAAATTACAAAATAAATGCAATAGCATATGGCGAACCACTTGATTTTAAAAAACACAATTTCAAAGTGGAAATAAAGGCTCCAACGTTTTATGACATGGAAATAAAGCAAAATGGGGGGGTTTTTATGAGATTTTTGCTTGATTTGTAATTTTTGTAAAGATTTCTTTGCAACTCTTTAGAAGAAATTATACGTGTTTTTTAAAAGGCTCAAAAACAAAGGAATTTTGTGAGCACAAAATTAGGAATATTTGCAGTAATTTCATTATCTTTACTTATGTTAACGCCTGCGTATGCTAATGTTACATCATTTTCATTAGACAAGAGTTTTTTCACAGTAGATGAGTCCTTTAGTTTTAGTGGAGAACAGGAAGGGAAAGAAATTGTGTACGTAATAATTCGCAATCCAAATGGAGGTTTCAAAGGAATGTTATCTGATCCAGCACCTGGTCAAGGGGAATTTTCTGTGATACCAAGGCCTGTTGAAAATTTCTTTACTAGTCAAGGAATCTATAATGCAACAGCATTTACAGATAATCAAAAAGAAGAAGATGGGGTTACAATAAAAATTGAATATGATGGAAACAAAATTTTTGAGATTCCAGATTTTGTATTGGAATTAAAACCAATTTCAGATAAAGTAGTAGATGAACTAAAGACAGTTTCATTTACTGTTAGTATTACAGATAGTTCTGTTGAAGGTGAAGTGTATAGTTTAGAAAAAAACCCACCTAGTGATGCAACAATTAATTCTAGTACAGGTAAATTCACATGGACTCCATCAGGTTCTCATGGAAATAACCCAGGTGCAGAATATACTTTTGATATTGTTGTAACAAAAGGCAGTCAAACAGATAGAGACACAATTACAATTACAGTCAATGATCCTGATGCAGTAAATCCTGAACCAAAGCCTGAACCTGATGAGAAAACAGAAACAAAACAAACAACATCTGAACCAGATGAATTAGAGATTCCAGCACCATTTGTTGATGAAACAAAAGATCCTCAAAGTTATGTTGACAGATACAATAGTGAGGCAGGTTACAAAAAGTGGTTTGATGACAATTATCCAGAATATTCTTCAATATATCAGGCTGTAGGA
>REGJ01000064.1 GCA_003702525.1 Candidatus Nitrosopumilus sp. | reverse complement strand
TTACAGTAAGGTCAATACCTCCGGCATCGGAGTCAGACCACACATCGACATCGAAGTTGTCGACTGCTTCTGGATCTAAGTTCATGTCTGGATCAATTACTCTTACAACACCTGTTCCGCTAGCTGGGTAACTTGCTTCAAGCCATTGTACTTCACCGATGTTCCATCTGATAAGTGCAGAACCTACAATTGTTTCATCCTCTGAGAATTCAAAGGAGACAGTAAGTCCGTCATCATCGTCAGTTTCAATGAATCCATTTGTTGGACCCGTTGAATCGGCGGAAGTAGCTTGTCCTGGTCTCTCACTTGTACCATCGCCATTTGCATCATGTGAGAATCCTGTAAGGATTACTTCACCTGTGAAAATGCCTGTGTCAGTACCAGTCTCGACGAGTTTGTATTGATCGATATCAAATCCTCTGGTAGAGATCTTTATTGGATCGTCAGCAGAGTTTCCGATTTCATCAATCAAATCACTATCGAAGTTGTGATCTGGTGCGACAATGGTAATGTAGACTTTGTCAGTCCATGTGTAGACTTTTTGGTCAAGTTCCACAGTTGCTCCGAAGTTAGAAGTGTAGATAGTCAAGTTGACATCTTCATCTTCTTCTCCAACATAATCAGATCCGGATGGACCCCAGTCAGTATACTCGAGGATAATTTCTTCTCCTCTTTCTAACTTGTCACCACCTAGGCTTTCAGGGATTTCGATGACAACCTGGAAGATACCAGTACTATCACCTGTTTCTCTAAAGTCAGTTGGTTCTGGATCGAAGTCAGCACCACTGTTGCTGGTTGTACCACCTAGGTTACCCATAGATAGTGTTGCAGCATCAGAGTCCCATTCGATTAAGTCCAAGTCATAGGTCTCAGCACTATCATTGTCAAGATCAAAGTCTGGCTCAATGAGTGTTAAGATCATATCAGAACCGATAATGTATACGGATTTGTCGGATTGTAATACACCGTTTCTTAGGTCAAATGTAGCAGAATCAGTTACAGTGTTTGAATCACCAGATGCATCTGTTGGATCAGTGTATTCTACTTGGAGAATATCTCCTTGTAAGATACAATAATCTTCACCAGAATATCCGGCACCTGTATCGAATCTTGCTCCATCATCACCTGAAGCATATCCATCAACCAAAGCTGTGTAGATTGGGCTGTTTGGACATTGACTTGAGGCTGGACCGTCAGTGAATTTGAGAGTTACATCCAGTTCATAAATACCAGCATCTGGTGCGATTTCAGAGATTGTACCGAATGATCTAATGTTTGAAATGGTTCCATTGTCACCACCAACATCAATCTTTCCGTCTCTTTCAGCAGCTCCGGCATAACCGAGAACTACGCTGTTAGAACCTCTAATTACAGAGATTTTAACTGCATCTGCTTGATCCATGGAATCTTCACCTGCGCCGTTTATGTTAAAGTCTGGATCGTTTACTCTTACGTGAATAGTTAGATCACCGTCTGCAATGTACTCACCTGTGTTAAGTGTAGTTCCACTATCTGTTAATCCACTTGCATGGACTGGGAATAGAGCTCTTCCACTTGGTGCTTCAGATGAAGTGTTTGTTGCAAAGTCAGTTGCTGTACCAAATGGTACTGGGTAGACTGTTCTATCCAAGCTTACAGAACCAGTGTTGGCTCTTACACCTGCTGAGTCGCCTACTTCGACGATTTCACCAGATGCATCTCTAAAGTCAACATAGTTAACTTCGATATCGAGACCAGTTACTGTTTCTGGGCTAGTAGATGATGTATTTCTACACCAATCTTTTGGAATTTGGAAGTCACCAACAAAGACACCGGTTGCAGGACCAGTTTCAACTAATGTGAAACCAGTTGCTTGCAAACCTTCATCATATGATGCTGCACAGCTTGCATGATCTTGCCATCTGACATCATCAAAGGTTACATCCAGTAATCTGGATAGTGAACCGAATGATAATGTTTCAAGGTTAAGGCCATTGCTTGCAAATGTGTCATAGTCGGTACCAACTACATCGTCATCAGTATCAGTATCGTCATTTACGACGGTAAAGATATCAATGAGATCAGAGTCTACGTTAAGATCTAAGTCTTCTAGGGTAATTACTACAGTGTCAGCGATCTTATAGGAATCAGCGTTTAGAGATACAACACCAGAGTGACTTGGAGCTTCTTCTTGGTCAGAGACTGGGGTGACAACACCGTCTGCACCTAGGTCATTATATGACACTCTTGGTGCATCCTCATCAGTAAGATCCTCAATTACTATGAATGAAGGATCATCTGCGATTGTTGTCAAGCCATCGTAGATATTGCTATCTAAGATATTGACCTGGTTTACCATGATGTACTCTAGTGAACCTTCAAAGGTACCAGAGTTATCAGAGGTTTCTTCAGCTTCAATTCTGATTATTTGGTTTGCTTTTCTTTCAGATGATTGAACACCATCATCAGTGAAACCAAATGAGAAGAAGTCAAGGACAATTGGGTATGTTGTACTTGCTGCAGTTGTTACAGCTGTACTAAATTGAATGATGATACCAAGTTTCTGGGTAGAGTCATCAGCAGAATTGTACACTTTTTGTGCAAATAATGTGTTGAGTCTATTGTATCCAGTTTTGTCACCGTTAGTTACTACTTGAATTGCAGTATCTGCGGCTTCAGTTACACCTGGGGATGCATCAATAATTAGTGCAGTTGTTCCGTTTGTTATGTAGATATCCACTGCATCGTCAGCTGGGGCAAAGCTTGTTACATCATAGTTGATGTAGTTAAAACCACTAAAGCTTGTAGAGGTAACATTGTAGATTGTTTTCTTCAATGTCTCTAGTGTATCACCAGTATCAATGGCGATAACACCTGTAGTAGTATTAGCATGGCTTGCACCAGTTGCGATCATTGCACGTTGACTGAAGGCTTGAACTGTAGTTGATACAGTTGTGTTACCTAGTGTACCAGTACCACCGCCAATATTGACAGCAGCTACTGCACCAACAGCTTCAGTTGTTGGGTTAGCTAGTGTACCGTTACTCAATAGAACAGTGATGGTTGAACCATCTGTACCTAGAGTGTATGGAGTACCAGTACTTAGTGCTGGGATAAGTGAAACGGTTGCAGAATCAAGATCTAAGTCTTCATCGGCTCTGCTGTTCTTGTTTTGATCAGCATCAACGATAACTACTGGAATCTCTTCACCAGAGCTCCATTCATCATCAATTGGCTGAATATCAATAGTTGCAAAGTCGAATCCTATGAGAATAGTTTGAGGTGTTTCATTGTAATCAATTGATGCTGAGGTTCCCCTCTTTGCATCACTTGTTGTCTTTAGTACTGATTTATCTGATTCATCATATGTACCAAATACACCACTGTTTGGACCTTGTTCGGTGATTGTTACAGGTTTGGTTGTTTGACCTAAGATATCACTAGCTGCTGCAATACCAAATGATGTTGCATTGTTTACACCACCAGTTGAATTGATTTGAGTTAGGATAGTGTCACCGTTATCCTGTATTGTGAGTGCTGGGGTACCGGAAGATTGTGCATCGGTATTCATTTTCAATACACAATTATCTTCACACATCAAGTCGCTTAATTTAGCTTTGAGTGTTTTAGCGGCACCACCTGATGCACCGTTTTCATCGAATACTTGGTAGAATGTATCAACACCGCGAGTTGTGTTAGCTGTGTTGGTAGCAAATGTCCAAGAGTCTTCATCAGTTGGATCAATGTTTAACCATAAGTCTGTAATTGTTGCGTGAACTTGAGCACTTCTTGGATATACACTTCTATCTAAGTCCAAGTTAGCAAAGTGATCTACAGTATCAAAAGTAAGTGTTGTTGATTGAACACCACCACCTTTGTTGTACTGTACGACAACGTTACCTGTTGGGTTTAATTCATAGAGTTGTATGAAAGGCCATACACCATTACCGTCAGCAAGATCGATTTGACCTCTGTTGACTTTATCTGTTTGTGATACTGGAGTTTTGGCTTCTCTAACTACGTTGTTTGCATCAGTAGCATTACCAGTTGAACCTGCTAATGTTAATGCAACACAAGTGTTGGTAATTGCACCACCTGCAGCAGCACCAACTGTTGTACCGTTTGTGGTAACACCATCAGAGGCGATAGCTAAAATTGGTAATGCAAGAACATCAGTTTCTGTAGTTGGAAATCCTAAGACAGTCGACCCTGAACTAGCGACACAGA
>REGJ01000006.1 GCA_003702525.1 Candidatus Nitrosopumilus sp. | reverse complement strand
TTCTTTGCAGGTTTTGCTTCTGCTTTCTTTGCAGGTTTTGCTTCTGCTTTCTTTGCAGGTTTTGCTTCTGCTTTCTTTGCAGGTTTTGCTTCTGCTTTCTTTGCAGGTTTTGCTTCTGCTTTCTTTGATTTAGATTTTTTTGGCTTGGAATCTAGTACCTCTTTTTTCTTTTTTAGTGCATCAAGTTCTGCTTTGATTTTTGCTGCTTCATCAACTAATTCATCTTTTTTCTTTGCCATCAAATCACCTTATTTTTTAAATTTAATTTCATATTTTTCATAAAGTCATTCCTATTTAACAGTAAATTCTTCACTGACTGAGACATTTTGGAGATCTTCAGAAATCATTTCTGCCACAATTTTGTAGGTACCTGCAGTATCAATTACTTTGGAGAATTTTTCTCCTATTGGAATTAGTTCATTTCTTTCAGCAAAACATTGTTCAAAAAATCCACCTTGGGTAACTACATCTTTTCCAGAGTAGATGGTCACATAGAGATCTCCACAATCAAAGTGAGAATCAGAAAGTTCTACAGATATTTCTACAGGTTCAGAAGTAGAATATGACTTCGATAGTCCAATTATTTCAATATCAGAACCATGGGAACCTCCAGAAAATGACATTGAAGGCATCATGTTTAGTTCTCTGTCAGGCTCTTGAAGGATATCACCCATAACTGCAGAACCAAATGCAATTGAGAAAATTACTGGTAAGACAAATACGACAAAGATTCTCTTTGATGCCATTTCGTTTTAAAATCACTGTTTCCCCTATATCTATTTAGCAAAACCATTAACTTCAGATCAATTTGACGAATAAGTTAAATCGTAGCCGACTAAATATCGCTAGATGCGACTTAGAAAATTCAGAGTTAGGGCATATCGTTGCATTCATGATTCTGGAGAAATTACAGTTGGTGATTTAGCAGCATTTGTTGGAAGAAATGAGAGTGGCAAGACAACCATTCTTCAAGCATTGACTCTTTTGAATCGAGATGAACAAGTTTCAGAATTAGATCTTTGTGATGAAATGAGTGAAGAACTCAAAGATGAGATTAGACTTGCAGAAGGAGAATTTGACTTAAATCAACATGAAATGGAAATGTTAAAAGAAAAATTTCCAGGTCTTCCCGAAATGAAGAAAATTAGATTATTTAGAACAAACAGAAATCCCAAAGTACAGTATGAATTTGATGATATTGAATTAGGTGAAGAAGAGAGCAAAGGGCTCAATTCATGGGAGAATTTCTCAAAACAAATTATTGAATTTTTAGACACCATTCCAAATCATCTTAGAATTCAGATTGACACATCATTCTTTGAGAGAAGAGTTCCAAATACTCAAGAATCATTTGATAGAGGAATGGCAGAATTTAGCAATCAATTTCATGTCATTGCAATACAAGAACCCAAAGTAATCGAAGAGTGGGAAAAAATCTATGAGAGTCCAGAAAATCAATTTTCAAATTTACTAAGTGGTAAAAGTGAGAAAACTGCTCTCCAGAATTTCATAGAGTCGGAGATACATCCAAGATTCGTCTATTTTTCAGATTACAAAAAAATCTATGGTAACATAAATCTCAATGAATATCTAAGAGAAGAAAAAGGAGATAGGACAGACTCCATTGAATTTGTTGAAGAGTTTGACAAGGCAGAGACAGTAAGAAATCTATTCTATCTAGCAGAACTAGACATGAATGAGTTAGAAGAAGTAAAAGAAAGTCCATCAAAATGTATCAAATTACTAAATGCTGCAAGCAATAGATTGACTAGAAAACTAAACCCAGCATGGAAAGGAGATCCTATCCATGTAGACTTGAGATACAATCCAGGAAACATCATGAGTGTTGTAATTTCAGACGTGCACAAAGATGGAACAGTGACTAATACAGGATTACTAAACAGAAGAGCAGAAGGTTTCAAATGGACATTCTCATTTATCGTAAACTTTGCAGCTGAAACGCAAAGAGCAGAACTAAAAGAAGCAATCTTACTTTTAGATGAACCAGCTAGAAATCTGCATCCAACACAACAGATGGGAATTTCAGATTTGTTAAAAAACTTGGCAGGTTCTAACCAAGTTTTGTATGCAACACACTCACCATTTATGATATTTGATTACACCCCAGGAAATTTGCTTGTTGTGGAGTTGGATAAACGAAAACACCTTAGTCGAATATTTTATGATTATTGGAATGCAGATGATAAAACACTCACACCAATCTTGTATGGATTATCAAGAGGGCAAGTAGAATCCATTGTGGATAGGGAAATTGGAACAAACTCCAGACCAGTGATAATTGTAGAGACAATGTCTGATTCAATGTATCTTAATGCATTTGACAAGTTTTTGCAAGATCCAAACATCTCAATGAATCCGCTTAATGTGGTTGCAGCATACAACAAAAATTCAGTGCTGCCTTTAGCAATCTTTTACAGAAATCATGGATATAGAACCTTCATCCTATTAGACAATACTGAAGAATCCAAGCAAATTTCAGCTCAGTTAGTTTCAAATGAATTTTCACCAATTCAAACCATTTTCTTTGAATTGGAAGGCAAGAAAATAGAATCCATCGAAGACTATATTGTACTTGAGGACTATTTGCATCCAGTTAATCAGACATATGAGATTAAACTAAGACATGAAGGATTCTCAAATCTTATGCCTGATGATGTGTCATCAAAGGAAGGTAAAGGAAACTTGGAGAAATTAAGAAAGATTTGGCAAGAACACAGTGATGATGATTGGGGTAAATTTGACAATGAAGAGATTACCAGATACATTTGTGAAAAAATTGCATTAGAAGAGACAAGTTTTCTATCAGATAAAACAAAAGACCAATTCAGATCATTATACAGGTTAATTGCTGAACGAATCAGACAATACCAAAATGCCAATACAAAGTCAGATTTAGACAAATTCCAAAAGGCTAAAGCTTAAGAAGTTTACTTATGAAAAATCCTTTAAGGTTTAATTGAGAGATGACGAGTTTGAATATAATGAATAAATCCTCTATGAGAGGAATTTTCCTTTCAATTGTCTTATTATTTTCAATAACACTAGTTTCAATTCCAAATGCATTTGCTGAAGATATTACTGCAAATAGTATAGGATTGGATGAAACTGTTATTGTAGAGTTTACAAATGATTCTAATGAAGAAATCAATACTTTTAGAATTTGGCTTGGTTCAGATTTTAATTTCAAATCTTTCAAAACTGAAAAAGGATGGGTAGGTGAAAAGACACCACAAGGAGTAATCATCTTTACAACTCCAGAACCAATCAAGAAAGGTGAATCAGTAAAGTTTGGAATAAAAGCTGATAACAAAAATCCAGGAATCAATTGGAAAGCATTAGATACAAAAAGTGTACAACAAGGAATGGGTAAAGTATTACCAAAAGACTTGCCCAAAGTTGTAGAAAATACACAAATCAAACCAGTACAAATACCAACAGGTGCAGGAATTCTTTCTGATTCAGTTTTTAGAATTGTTCCAGAGAAACCAAATGTAGGTTCATCAATTAGAGTAACTGGAGACAATTTTGGAGCATCACATGAATTTGACTTTTACATAGATAATTCAAAAATTGGCAGTTTCATAACAGATGAAAATGGTCATTTTATGACTACAATGAAGATTCCTGAAAATCAAGATGCAGATAGAGTAGATTTCAAGGTTAAAGACAGCGATGGTGAAGAGAAAAAGATCAGTCTCAGAATAGGACAAGTTGAAAATAGAATTCCAGAAGATGATAACATCAAACTAACAATTAAAGGAATTCCAAGCGTAATTCATAGAGGAGACTTTTTGGAGATTTCAGGAACTGGTGATCCTAACGGAGCAATTACTGCAGAAATAACAAATCCAGATGGAGATATAATTAATTCAAGAACAGCTGAAATTGATTCTAAAGGAAATTGGAAATTGGCAGAACCAATCATCATTCCACTAGATACACCATTTGGAAGATACAGTGCAACAATCACAGATGGCAGAGATAATATTCTAAAATCATGGGAAGTGGAATCTGACAAAAAGATAATCATTGCACCATATAATTTGAAATTTGAACCAGGAGAAGTAATGAAGTTTAATGGAACTGCATTACCCAACAAGCCAATTGAAATCATTTTAGAAGATCCTCTAGGTAAAGAATTATTCTCAGATATTATTCAGTTAGATGAATCAGGATTTGTAGAATTTGAATATACAACAGAACAATCATCATCTAAAGGAACATACACTCTAATTGCAACACAAGAAAAAGACACGGAATTCATATTTGCAGGACTTGGTCAATTACCTACAATTCCAGTCAATTTAGAATTTGATGAACTTAATTACAGTGCTAGTGATACAGCAATAATTTCGATTACAGGAAAGGCTTCAGAAATTGTCAGTTTGCTAATCATAGACCCATCAGACAAACCAAAGGGAGATTCCATATCCATAACTTTGGGAGGTGATGGAACAGCAGAATATCAACTTGATTTATCAGGATATGCATCAGGAGTATATTCAGCAGTGATTAGTAAAGGAAGTGCACAAAGTACAGAAATCTTTACAGTAGGATTGCAAACAGGCTCAGGAGATATCAAAATTAACACGACAAAGTTAGGTTATGCTCCGGGTGACTCCATCCTAATTTTAGGAGATACTGCAGCAAACGTCTTGTTAACAATATCATTGGCAGATCCTGATGGAAATGTAGTAAAAGAAAAAGACACATTTTCAAATAAGAATGGAAAGATTTCTGAGAGCACATTTAGAATTCCATCAGATGGAGAGGGCGGCATGTGGACAATCAATGCAAAAAGTGGTGCAAACTTTGACACAATAGAAGTTGAAGTAATTGCCACAGTAACAGAAGGAGTTCAAATAACAGTTAAGGAAGGAATTAACATTCCAGGTGTTGGAGATTCAATGCAAATCAAGATCGTGGGAGTTAGTCAAACCACACAAATTGAGATAATTTCAGAGGATGGAGAAATTATAGATACATTAGAATTCATTGCATCATCCGGAGGAGAAATTAATCAGCCATGGATTATTCCTAAAGACACTGAACCTGGAACTTATACTATCAAAGTTTCTGATGCATTTAGTTCAACAGAATCCACATTTGAGATACCAGAGTAGTTTCAAACAATTTTATTTCACCTAAATTAAGCGTCAAACATGAATCTAAAAGAGAAAATTGCAGAATATCCAAATTTTCCTAAAAAAGGAATTTTATTTAGAGACTTTAGTCCAATTCTAAAAGATCCATCAGCAATGGAATCAATTGCTGATGAGTTTTCAAAGTATTTTCATCCAAAAAACATCGATTTGTTTGCAGGAATCGAATCAAGAGGATTCATTCTAGCATGCATTCTAGCCTCAAGATACAACAAGGGAATGATCATGATAAGAAAGGCAGGAAAACTACCTGGAAAGACTACAAAAATTTCATACACAATTGAATATGGAAAAGACACAATAGAAATTCAAAAAGACATAATCAAAGAGGGACAAAGAATACTCATTTGTGATGATTTGCTTGCAACAGGAGGAACTGCCAAAGCATCAGCAAAACTAATTGAAAAAGTAGGTGGAAAGATTGTTGGCTTTGCATTCATTATAGAACTAGTGGACCTTAACGGAATGAAAGGAATTAGTCAGTACGATTGTAAATCGTTGGTGAAATACTAATGGAAAAAGACGTAGAGATTGGAATTTTTGGTGGAACTGGAATTTATGATTCCGGTTTACTTGAAGATGCAAAAGAAGTAGATATCGATACACCGTATGGAAAACCATCAGACACAATAACAGTTGGAACATTCAAGGGAAGAAAGATTGCATTTTTGCCAAGACATGGAAAAAAGCACACCATTCCACCACATATGATTAATTTTAAAGCAAACATTTGGGCATTCAAAGAGCTAGGAGTTACTAGAATCATTGCACCATCAGCTGTTGGCAGCCTAAAAGAAGAACTAGCACCAGGACATTTTGTATTACCAACACAATTCATAGACTTCACAAAATCAAGAGATGGTTCATTTTCTGAAGATGGCAGAGTTATTCATATTTCAGTGGCAGACCCATTCTGTCCAGAATTACAATCATCAATTACTAAAGTCACAGATGATTTAGGAATGTATATCCACAAAGACTGTACATATGTCTGCATTGAAGGACCAAGATTTTCAACCAAAGCTGAATCTAAATTCTACAGAACAACTGGTGCAGACATTATTGGTATGACTCTAGTTCCAGAATGTCAACTTGCGAGAGAAGCACAGATTTGTTATGCATCAATTTCAACTGTTACTGATTATGATGTTTGGGCAGAAAAGCCAGTTACTGCAAAAGAAGTTTTAGAAACATTATCAAAAAATGTTGAAGGAACAAAGAAAATTCTAACAGAACTAATTGAGAAAATTCCTAAAGACAGAAGTTGTTCTTGTGCTAAAGCATTAGAAGAAGCAGAATTCTAGTCATCAACAAATGATTCTTTTTTGAGTCCTTCAGGTAGAGACATGTCACCTTGGAGTAGATTTCTTTGTAATTCCATAATCACTTCTTCGACATCATATCCTAGTTTTTCTAATTCTTTTTCAGTCGTTTTGGAAAGTTTTGCACCAACATTTTGTCCACCAATCCTTCCAAATGCTATTGCAGTAAAATGAAATTCATGTTCATCAACATTGAATTTGCCATTAATCTTTGCAGCCATCTGACTGCCATGAATGTCATTTATGTGAACTTTGATTTCCATTTTAAAAATTAGATTTCAACTGCTTTGTTGACATTATCATCAATCAAAAAGCTCCAGTGTTTGTCATCTTCAACTTTGTAATCTTTTACTGTTAAAGGAATAATCTTCTCATCAAGGCATTCATGCTTGATTTCGCCATTTTCTTTTAGTTTTACTAGTTTCCACTTGTACTTTCCCTGCTGTAATTTACAGACTGTGACTCCCCATTTTGCATCTGGATCAATTTTTGGCATTCCTACAAGATCAGCCAATTCTTCAATCCCAAGTTGTTTCTCTTCACAGAATCTTTTCTTGCAAACTCCGCAACGCCATACATCAACTGAACCAATGGTTCTCTCATCAATGTTGATGTTAACTACGCCAAAGTAAACTGGCTGATGTTTACAGGTTTCAGTATCAATAGTCAATGGTCTTCAAAAATCCTAGTGTTATTTAGTTCTTGCATCATCATAAGGCTTCTCCAAAAGGACACCTATGCTATCTACAATCTTGTTTCGCTTAAACTCGATATTTTCTCGCTCACACATTCTCCTATACATGTTAACTACAGTAAATCTAGGATGCATTGCCTCGAATTCTGTTTCAGAGATATCAATGAATGCACCCAAATTCATTAGATCTTTTGCTGCAGTCTCTGCATCATCTGAGGAGATCTTTAGTTTTTCAGATATTGTTTGAGCAGACATTTTTCCATAACAGGTTACAAGAAGATACACTTTGGTCTGAATTGGATTTAGATGAATTTCTGAAATCAGATCATTTTCAATCTTTGAATCCATAATTTTTTAACAATTCCATTACAATAAAACATGATCCCATGTTATTTTTTGACTAGGAGTTTTTTTGCTATCTTTAGTGAAAATCCCATTGCAACAAAGTGAGCAATTGCACCTGAAATTGCACCAATCATAACATCATCTAAGAAAAACCAAACCAGTACAAACACAATAAGAGATGGAACAGTAGTGATTAGTGCCATTATGCTTCCTCTGAGAAAAATTTCTTTTTTTGTTAGTTTTGCAGGTTTTTCATCTTCAGACAATAGCTCAAATTTTAAAAAATGGTAATAAAAACCAAAGATACTTTATATTTGGTAAAGCCAAATTGTGACTGTTTGTCAAGTTACAAGGGTGCATATTCAAATGAACAATCTCTTAATTTTGTAATTCCAATTATTGTGATATTATTCCTAGGAGTAATCTACATAATGACTCAGAGAGCAGATTCAGGGTTTGTTAGTTTCTTCTTGATAGGAGCAGCAGCACTTACAATGTTTTACTGGGTCAGAGTCTTGAAAAAGATGACAAAGGATCAAAAACCACTCTATACACAATCACGAGAACAAGAACAAAAGAATTGGGTTTATGACTTGATCAAAGGAGAAGGAGAGTTTGTCTTTGTTGCCGAAGTCCCAGGTCCTGAAGACAAGGTAGCAGTAAGACTGGTTGATGGAATGCTGTACATTAGAGGAACTGGTGGATTTTCAAAAGAAGTTCCAATAGAAGGTGCAAATGACATGCAGATATTTGATTTCAAATATCGTAACGGTGTTCTAACACTTAGAATAAAATAACTAGAGACTTTTTGCTAGTTCTAGCTTTTGGGGCAGATACTTGTCAGTGATGTTTGTAAGACCATATTTTGCAAAGGCCTCCAGTTCTGCTTTTCTCTTTAATCTCAAGAATACTTCAAGTTCTTTTTTCCATATTCCTGATTCGTATCTAGGATCTTTTTGTAAATCATAGCACCTCTTAATGTCAGATTCTGTCATTGGAATTGTCGGTAGTTTGTATTTTTCAATGTCAGTTGCCCAAACTCCTACCCACTTTGCATCAGGAACTGTTAGTTCTCTGAGGTGTGCAGCATTTGCAGAACCTGATTTTATTACCATAGCAATGTGTTCTCCATACACATCTCCGTCAGTTAAGATGATTACTGGTAGTCCCATTTCATCATGAAGACGTTTGAGTAGTGTTCTAGTTGAACGTGGAGCTTGTCCTCCAGTGTTGATGATAATTGATTTGAATTTTTTATCGACTTGTTCTTCAACAAATCTTGTAAAGAGACCACCCTTTTCAATTGCAATTACAATTTCTGCACTAGTATCAACTAGTTCAGCAGTAGTCAAACTTGGTCCAATGGAATAACCATCAGGGTGATTAGACAGATTCATTGACTTGCCCTCATATCCAGGAATTGTATACTCAATATTCAAGTCACCAAAGATAGAGCTTCTCTCTTCAGGGAAGATATGGAAATCCTCTCTTGGTCTTGATGTTACTGCCTCTAAATCCACAATGATGTTATCTGATTCAGATTGGTCATCAAATTCTATTGCGAATGCTTGGGATGAATAGTATACATCTCTTAGTGTAGATGATTTTTTCTCTTGGGTTAGTCTATTTGCAAAGAATGCAAGCCACATTAGTTGTGTAAATGAACGTAATTGTGCAGAATTCTTTGCACTACGTAATGCAGTAGAATTTCCTAAAATGTATTGTCTTAATTTTTTGTCATAAACAATATTGCTTACAGATCTACTCGGAATGGAGAACTTTGGGAATTGTCCATTTTCTAAATCTTCATAGATTTTTGCACCATGACTTTTTAGAGATTCTAGAATATTCTTTTGCTTTTCTTTAGCTTTTTTGCTAATCTCTTTTGCTTTTTTCTCACTTGCTTTCAATTGGTTTTTCCTCCTCTACTGTTTTTTCAGTTTTAACTTCAACAGGTTCTAATTCCTCTAAAATTTTCTTGTAATTAGGTTCTTTTTTCTTTCCAGCTAGTTCAGTACAAAATTCTGCGATCATTGGAATGTATTTGGCATAAAGATTTGCACGTTTTTTTGCCATTTCTGCTTGTCCTCTCTTTGACATGAATGCAGCTAGTTTTCTTGATAGGAATTGTAATGCAAGTCGGAGTTCTCGTTCAATTTCTTGTCTGTCTGCAACGTTTTCTTTTCCTGCAGTCTTGTAAGGAATTCTAGTTGAACAAATATGAGAGACTATGATAAATGGCGGATCACCTTTGACTTTGTATCGACCCCAATCAGTATCATTTACAACTTTGAGTACAACATCACTTCCCTCATCATATAGTAGTGGAATTCTATTTGCATATCTATACACATGAGGACCACCTGATTTGATGTCACCACCATATGCAATTCCCATCTCAACAATGAATGGGAATCCTGAATATGCAGACGCTGGTCGCTGAACAACAGCAACAAAATCAGGATTGAAAAATTTCTTGATTCCTTTTTCAAGTGGGGATTCACCTAATGGTGCTAGGCAACTTGAATCTGGAGCCATAAAGTCATCGAATTTTTGAAGTGAATCACTTAGGTTGACTAGTTCTTGGTTAGTTAGAGTACCCATGCGTTTCTCAGGCTTGAATTTTGCAAACTCTGCAAACTTTACTGCAGTAGTTGGCCCTACACGTTGGAATCTTTTAGTGAGAAAAGTGGTTAATGGTTCACCTTGAACAGTGTTGGTAAGTTGTTTGTAGTATTGACTTTCAGGATCCATATCAACTGTTTTTGATTGTGAATCTCCAAAGTCCCAATAATGTAATTTTTTGTTTGGAACATCAAGGTCTTCAATTCTAATTTTACTTAATTTTTCAAAATCCATTTTCAAAAATGACAACAAAGCAATTACTACACGCACTTGACGGGAAAGATTTTTCCATTTCTTTTTTGCTTTTGCCATAATTGCAGTAAAGCTGAGATTTTGTTTTGATAATCCTAAATCTTTTCTAACCTTTTCAATCATTACATCATCAATTGTTGGAATTTCAAATTGAGATTCAACTATCATTCTTCTGATTCGCTCAACATCAATTCCATGTGGATGTGGTCTGATGATTGTTGGTGGAGGGGGTATTTCTTTTACAAATCTAGGGTGTTGGAATTTTTGTCCTTTAGGATCATCAAAAGTAATTGTTGCATATGGAGTAATTAATGATGTTTCATAGACATAATCTCTTATTTTGTTTCCTGCTTTGGAATAATCTCCCTCTAAACAAATACTAACAGAAAGGCCTTTCTTAGAAGCTTCTTTTTCAGTATGTTTTACAATTACTGGTTTGTTTTTTTGAATGTCCAGTAGAATTTCAAACTGATTTTGAATTTGTCCATCAGCACAGCTTTTTACAATTACTGGTTTGTTTGTAGTAATTTGACCATACAGAATTGCCATTGTTGCACCAAGACCAAACATACCTCTTGCTTGCTTTAGTCCAAATTTGGAACCATATAGAACTGTACCAAATGCAAGTGGGATGTGTTTTGCATCAACGCCAGGTCCGTTATCTTTTACAGTCAAAATGTATGGTTTTGGGTCTGGCTTGTCAGGGTCTACAGCCTTGATTGTTAGGTGTACGTCAGGCAGGATTCCCTTTTGATCACAGGCATCAAGTGCATTTTCAACAAATTCTCTGACAGCAGTGTATAGGGAACGGGTAGGATTACTGAATCCAGCCAAGTCACGATTACTATAGAAAAACTCACTAGGAGAAATCTGATTAAATTTTTCTTTAATAGAAGACATCTTGATCTTCCCACAACTTCATTTTTTCTTGCTTTTCTTTTCTGTTTGCAGCTTCTAGTTTGTCATAAACTGCACCATGCATACTTCCACTTGAAATAGACGAGATTGCATCAACTGCTAATCGTAATTTACTTGCATCACCAATAATTGAAACTGTTTTTCCATAAACTGAGATATGAGTACTGCTAAGATTTTCCATATTTCTCCGTGCTCTACCACCTTCTCCAATAATTCTCCCTTTTATCCTTTCAACATTTGCGTTAGATTTGCCTGCAAACTCTCGAAGATCTATAACGTGCAATGTGTTTTCTCCCTTCAACAAGGTCATAGCACTTTCAGGAGAAAAACCTCTACCAATTGCTGTAACAATTTCCATCGCTTTGAATGGTTGGATCTTTTCTACATCACCATCAGACTTTATGAAAACTTCCCCTGTCTCACCATCAATATCCAAAGAGACATGACATGCTTTTTCAATTTTAGATTTAACATTACCTGATTTACCAATTAATACTCCTATCCTGTCATTTGGAATTCGAATTAATTTCTCAAAGCTCATTTTACAATATCCTCAAATAATTGATCTGGATCCTCAACAGAAACTCCTCTTTTTTTGAAGAACCTTGTAATGTTATTAATGTCTCTCTTAAGAAATTCTTGAGTATTAGGGTGCCTCAAATCAACTGCAGAACCCAAATCAAAAACTACCAATCCGTTTTCAGTTTTGAATATGTTATACTCTGAATAATCGCCATGGACCAGTTTTGCATTTTCATACATGTCCTGAATAATTTGGATGGCTTGTTGATAGTCATTCTCATCTACTTGTGAATCAAGCAATGATTTTCCAGGAGCACCCTTCTCACCCACAAACTCCATGGCCAATACATTATTTGTCACATAGAGGGGTTTTGGGACTGGAATTCCAGCCTCAAAGCACTGAGTTAGGTTTCGGTATTCCTTTTTTGCCCAGAGATAGACTAGATTTTTTGTACCCTTTTTGACATTTGAGAATCGAGGGTCACCAAGGATATAGGGCTCTCGTTTTTTAAAATTAGAAGTACTAACAAGATAAATTTTTAATGCAACATCTGAATCGTTTTCATCAACTCCCCAAAACAAAACAGATTCTTTTCCAGCACTTACTGCACCGTTAACATATGCAATGATGTGGTCGGTAATCATTTTGTATAACGTCATGACAGTTGGTTTGTCCAAGACTTCGTTTACCACTTTGCCTTTTTTGAAACCATCATCCAAAGTTTTTCTTTTAGCTTTTGAAATTAGTTTTTTGTCTAGCTTTGATTCTAATTTCTTGCTAAGTATATCAGTCATTACTAAATGATACCTCCACTAGATAAAATGAATTTCTTTTTGAATGAAAACATTCTACATTTTAAAAACAATGAGGAAGGGGACTCCAGAAATTTTTTTAATTGCATTTTCAGAACCGATGCCTAACTCTATAGACATGGAAATAGTTTGATCACCTACAAGATTAATTATTGCAGAATTTTTTAGTAGAATTTCAGCTTCATCTTTTTCTACAAATCTTTCTCCGTAATAGCTTTCACTGATGTGCATGTTTAGATCACCTTCAACAATTGTTTTACCTAATAGTTCTGCATCACATATGTTCAACATTGGATTTTTTTGATAATTAGTTTGACGTACTGCAAATGGCATTATGCATATTTACCTTTTAGAGTTGACTTTGCACCACATGCTTCACAAATCAAAAATGAAATACGATTTTCTTTTTCTATCTTTGTATCAGGGCTTTTACAAGTTGGGCATTCAAGATAATCTTTAACATAAATTTGAAACAGTCTGGTAAAGTCATCAGGAGCACGTTTTCCAATAAACATGGCCTTGTCACCAAGTCTCTCAGCAGGAACTGCAAACTCTTTTGAGAGATATTGTAATACCTTGTCAGGATCTCGTCTGAGTACCTTTGGGAATTCAGAGAAATTACGCAGGAATGTCTTTTGTCCTTCCCACATCACATCGACTACAGGAAGCTCAAACCTAGCGGCAGTGGTTTTTTCAGTATCACCTAGCTTATCCTGTATCCTTTTGAGTAGACTTTCGTATTCTGCTTTGGTCACTAAACAATAGTGTATAGTAGACCCTATATGGGTTTTGAAAAAGAAGAAGTCGTGTGGATTTTGTTTCTAAATTAGTCCATTTTTCCGATACGGAAAACGTTAGTTCCACATTCTGGACATGTACCTTTTACGGCAGGACGTCCGTTCTTTAGTTTAGTTTCTTTGGGATCTTTGATGTCCCTTTTTTCGCGGCATTTTACGCAATATGCTGTAACCATTCTAAAAATTGTCAAGCACGCTGGTATTTAGGAAGAGCCTGTGAAAATTATTTAACTACAGACTAGATGTGCTTAAATTTTTTTGTGCCTCAGAAAAAGCCCAAATTCAAAAATTTTAACGAATGTTAGCAAATTTTAGAAAATTATGGTCAAGATTATACCAAAAAGCAATTTTTCTAATATTTGTTCAATATTACAAAAATTCTTCAAAGATTATCAATTATAAACTAGCAGACATTAGAGAAGAAAAATGGCATCAAAAAAAGGAATTGCAATTACAATAATCATTTTGGGTGCAATTACCGGGGCCAGTTTTTTGGTGTGGATGGTTCCACAACAAAATGAAACCACATTCATTGTAACAGATTATGAAAGTTATTTGGATGGTGCAAAAAGCATTCATGAAGTTTTAGCACAATCAACAGAGATTGAATATCAAAAATTGCTAGACGGTGAGATAACACCAGAGGAATACACTGAATCAGCTGATATCACATCAACTCAAGTGACAGGTCAGATCAGCGAGTTTGTAACATCAAAGCCACCAGAACAATGGCAAGAAAGCTACATCAACTACATGGATGCAATGAAGAAATTCAACTTGTATGTTGGAGAGACCAAAGTTTTGGCAAACCTGATTGAAAATCAAGGATCAGAGCAAGAGATTACAGAAACCACACAAAAGATAGAGACGCTCAAAGCAGAGTCACTAGAATTGATTAGACTCTCAGACCAGTCAAGACCATAGCCTCAAAACCGAATTTTACTAATCATATTGGTTGGAAATCGTTAAAAAGCAATTTTACGATACAAGATGAATGTCTCAGCGCTCTGACAAGGTTGAAAAAGATGTCAATGCATCTACTGCCAACAAACTACTCGTAATTTGTGTAGACAGAGATAACGATGTAGGTGAAAAGGCAGGTATTGTCACACCAGTAGTTGGAAGAGATGCATGTATTGAAGCAGCACAGAGACTTGCATTAGAGGATCCCGAAGATGCAGATTCTAATTCTATATTTTCAGCAATCAAGACCTATGAAGACTTGGTAAGCAAAGGGTATCAAGTTGAAGTCGTTACAGTTGCAGGAGTTAAAGACAGAGGAGTTCAAGCTGATGAGAAAATTCTTGCTGAAACAAGAAAAGTTCTAGATAAATTTTCTGCAAACGGTGCAGTTATTGTTTCAGATGGCGAAGATGATGAAAGTGTTATTCCAGTAATTCAAAATGTTCTACCAGTAGTTTCAGTGCAACGTGTTGTAATGAAAGTAAGTAGAAGTGTAGAGTATTCCTATGCAGTATTTGGAAAATATCTCAAAATGATTGCATATGATTCAAGGTATTCTAAATTTTTCTTGGGAGTTCCAGGAATTCTTTTGTTAATTGGTGGTGTTGCATCCGTATTTGGAATTACTACAGAAATCTTTGCAGTACTTGTTAGTATTTTGGGCGGTGCATTTTTGATAAGAGCATTTGATATTGATAGAGTTTGGTCAAGTTGGTCAAAGCCGACGCCGATGGGTTTTATCAGAATGTTTACAATGGTTGCAGGAGGATTGCTAGTATTATCATCAATACCAGCGGGTGTTGCATCAATTGATCCAGTATTAGCTGAAGCAGACACTACTTTTGTTGCAAAGATTACTGATCAAGTAATTATTGGTCAGTTTGTTGCAGGAGTATTGCCAATATTGTGGACAGGGCTCGGTGCAATCTTTGCAGGAACTTTGCTCAGTAACTGGATTGGAGGAGTGCCAAGACAAATCAGTGACATTTTGAGAATAATTGTACTAGTTGCTTTGTATCCAACAGTCTACCAGTTTACAAACATCATGGTTTCTGATGTGAGTTCATTTACACTGATTCCACCACTTTTAGGAGGACTGGCAGCTACACTAGTTTCAGCCACAATTCTCTTCAAAAAGTACAGAAAACACAAAGACCAAGAGATGGTTTCTGATTAATTTAGACCAGTTCTAGGCTGAATTTTGCAAAAACACTGATATCTTTAGTTGTAGATCAACCATCAAAAGGTGAACTGGTATTAGCAAAATCAAAGATGTACTTCTCCAACTATCAGGACTCTACAAAATTTATGGAAAAAGACTAGAAAGTGAGATTCAAACTGGAGACATTCCAAATCATGTTGCATTAATTTTAGACGGAAACAGAAGATGGGCCAAAAGACATCTGTCACTTCCAAAGGCAGGACACTGGAAGGGAGCTGATGCAGTAGAGAATCTTCTAGATTGGTGTGAAGAGTTTAACATCAAAATTGTAACGTTGTATGCATTATCTGCCGAAAACCTTGATAGAAATGATGAAGAGCTTGACCATCTCTATGAGTTGATTCGTATGAGACTAGAAAAGCTGTACAACGATCCACGAATTCATCGATCAAAGATGAGAGTAAAGGGAATTGGAAGAATAGAGATGTTGCCTGACTCCATCAAAGAGGTTCTACAAAGGTTAGATGATGCTACTAAAGACTATGACAATCATTTCCTAAACATTGCATTGGCATATGGAGGACAGTATGAACTAGTTGATGCTGTAAAAAAGATAGGTGAAAAGATCAGAGACGGTCAGTTAGATGTTGACAAGATTACAAAAAAAGAGATTGAATCAAATTTGTATACATCACACTTGCCACAGTCATCACCAGACATGATTTTGAGAACATCAGGTGAGAAAAGACTAAGTGGATTTTTGATGTGGCAAAGCGCATACAGTGAATTAGTTTTTATGGATATCTTTTGGCCAGAGTTTAGGAAAATAGATTTGATGCGAGCCATTAGAACATTCCAAGAAAGAAAAAGAAGATTAGGAAAATGATTGAAGAGACATCAGCAGGTATAGTATTGTTTAGAAAAGAGGATTCTAAGAATCTGTTCTTATTATTGCATTATCCATCAGGTCATTGGGATTTTGTCAAAGGTAAGATGGAGAAAGGTGAAACAACTCATGAAACTGCAGTAAGAGAAACAAAAGAAGAGACAGGAATCACGGATGTGAACTTTGTAGAAGGGTTTGAAGAGTGGATAGAATACAATTTTCAATATCAAAAGGAACTTGTTCACAAAAAAGTTGTCTTCTTTTTAGCTGAAACTACAACAAAGGAAGTAAACATTTCACATGAGCATCTTGATTTCACATGGATTGATTACAACACTGCAATGGAAAAGACTACTTTTGATAATGCAAAGACTGTACTAACTAAAGCTCAGATGTTACTTTCCAAGACTGTCTAGCTGTAAATCTTTTGCAACATCAGTTGGTTTTTTTGCATTAAGAATTGTTCTTCCAACAATTAGATAATTTGTTCCAGCTGAAATTACTTCACTTGCATTGCCACCTTGTGTTCCAACACCTGGAGAAAAGATACTGAGTTTTCCTCCAGCCTTTTTTGAGCAGTACTGAATAATTTTTGGAAAAGTTGCACCAACTACAATTCCATCAACTTTGGCCTCAAGTGCCCAATCTAAGAATAGTTGGTAGAGTTGCTGCTTTTTTTTCATTCTGACCTCCATATCATAGGAAAGTTTAGCCTCAGGGGCACTCATATGACACAAAGTTATGACGCCTTTGCCATTTTTGTGGGCAGATTTTACTAGATTTTTCAAACTGTCTAATCCCATGATTGGATTTGCAATAACTGAATCAAATCCCATCTTCCACAAATTTTCAGTAGTTACACGATTTGTGTTACCAATATCATTTAGTTTGATATCTGCAATTGTTTGCAAACCGTATTTGTGAGCTGTTTTGTTTATGTTGAGAACTTGTTTGTTACTTAGTGGAAGTAACAAGTGAAAATTCAGTTTCACTGCACAGAGATATGGGTGTAATTTTTTGATATTAGAGATCGTTTTTGCTTCCAAATTTTTTACAGATGGATCATAATCATTAGCAAGAATTACTTTGCCATTTGTTTTTGCGATCTGAGAGAGTCTAGTTTTGAAGGTGAGCATAATCTACTAGAGGATGAGTCTCTTTTAATTTTATTATTTTGATGTATGAATAACCATGCTCTGAAGGGCTATCAACGAAGACTGGTTCGATAACATTGCTTGTTGAGAACTTTAGGAATGGTTTGTCAGGTTCGTTGTCTAGCAATACATGACAAAAGTATGATGTTCCTTCTTCATGGAAGTTCATGAAAACACCTAGTAGCCACTTGTCATTGTGAGGGAATAAGAATAATGGGAATGGTATGTCTTCAAAACCCCATGTGAGTTTTGCAAGACTAGACATATCTTCTAGTTCAATTGGTTGATATCTATCCAGAGTTCCGTTTCCAGGTTTCAAAGTTTTTGGAAGTGATTTTATTCTAACAATTGGAGAATACAATTTACTAGAATCAGAAGTTGTATCTACAATTTCAGATTCTTCTTTGCCACCTGTAAGTCCATAGCGAAGATAGTGACCGTTATGATCTAGAGGTGTAAAGTAAACAATTGGTTTTTCTTTTAGAACATCCATTTGTACTGAAAGAATTTTTCTACCGTCATGGTCATGCAAAAATGATACACGTGGTGCACGCTCTAGTGCGCAAACGAGCCTAGTGAATTCTAAAGTGGAGTTTACTTGTATGTATCGAGGTTGTTTGTCAACAGGAGAAGAAGTAGGGGTTTCCACAAAAGTTAACGATCGATTAACAAATTAAACTTATCCAAAAAATTGGAGCCTAGCTTCTTCTGTCAATGACATCATTGACAGTTGGTCCTGTTCCAATAATTGTTACAGGCGTGTTTAATTCATCTTCAATATTTTTTATGAATGCTTTAGCATCATCAGACAATTCATTGTACGAAGTTTTTCCTGCGCAGTCTGTAAAGAGTACGTCTAGTTTTGTAATTGAGATTTGTGTTGCACCATTGAGCATGATTGCACGCCTAGCTAAATCAAAATCAAAGTCAGCTGCTCGACGTTGACGTCCAGTTACAGTTCCAAACTCAGACCAACCTTTCTTTTCTGCTTCCTCTAGTGAGAGTTCTTTGTCAAGTGGACCTGTGCCTACACGAGTAACATAAGACTTGAAGACAACAATTACTTCATCAACTTTGGTTGGACCAAGTCCAATGTCAGCACAAATTCCTGAAGCAGTTACATCTTTTGAGGTTACAAATGGATAGGTACCATGCCATAATGACAGAAACGAGCCTTGAGTACCCTCAACTAATAGATTTTCATATTTATCTTTTGAATAAATAACCTCAGCAGGAACATCAACAATAATTGAAGATAAGGAATCAAAGTCTTTTGCCAGATTCAATACTCTCATTGCTCTATCAGCATTTGCAGGGCCTGTTCCTGAGCCAGTGCTCCCAATCTTTTCTTTGAGTTCACCCTTGGAATCTCTAGCTAGATGTGTTTCCTCGATTACTCCGCAATGCTTGTCAATGAATGCTCTACCAGATACTCCAAAATCATCAATCTCTTTTTGCAAAACTTCGGGATTAATCACAACACCTGGACCAATCATGACTTTAGCATCTTTGTTTAGAAAACCACTTGGAAGCATTCTAACTTTGTAAACTTTGTCGCCATCTTTGATGGTATGACCGGCATTTGGTCCTGCACCACCGCGGACTATAACTTTGGGATTATCTTTAATTGCCAAATATGAGATGATCTTTCCTTTTCCTTCATCTCCAAAAAATCCACCAACTACAACAGTAGATGTCATAATGTTAAACTTGACTTTGGTTTATTTAAGCTAAAGTGCTGTTCCATCATTTTATAACCCAGAGTTAATTTTCTAGATCGATGGTCGGAGAGAACTTTGCAGGAAACATCATTGTTAATCTAGCAAATCTTCCAGACTTTTTGCGAAATCCAATTCTAAAAAAACGTATGATGGAATTTTTTTCATTGGCAAAGCCAGATCAGGATGAAGTTATCAACAATGCACTAGAGGCAGGTCCAACTATTCCATTTCCAAATTTTGCAAGACTCTTCAAAACATGGCTTAAGATTTTGACTACACTTTCTGAAGAACAACGAGAGGGACTGTTTTCAGCATACATTACAGAGGTTGCACAAAATCCGCAAAAACTAATCACTTTCAATCTAGATGGGATTTTAGAAATCTATCTAACACTAGAAGAAAATGAAAAAGAAATCCTTGCAGAGACTGTAAAGAGAATCATCAATAATCTTGATGAGGATAAAAAGAGGAGAATAATGCTAGTTATTCCCGAAAATGCAAAGAAACACTTGAAGTTTTAAGCACCTGGTTGAGGCTCATCAGGCTTTCTGTTGTCTTCATTGGAATAATCAATAACTTCTCCTTCAGGAGACATTACACCTACAAAGATTTTCTCGTGTTTTTTTAGTAACTTTCTGTGATCAGCCATTGACATGTCAAGTTTCAACTCATTCATTACCATGATTTGATACTCTTTCCATTCAGCCCAACACTTGTTGCATGTTGGATATTTCTCATTGACTGGACCTAATTGTTCAGTATCAGGAATTTCATTCTTGCATTTTGTACAAGTACGAGTCATAGAATCTAGCAATTTGAAACTCCTTTTATCTTTTATTGAATGTAAAGTAATAATAATTAACAAAGACCAAATCATTCATGAAGATAAAGTGTCCTAAATGTAGAGAGGACGCAGACTTGTCACCAGATTTTTCTTTTGTAAAATGTGGATCTTGTGATTTGGACATGAGTTATGGCGAATATGTCAAATTTGTGGCACATAACGAGGCAACTTATTCAGACATACTTGGGGATTATGCAGGAAGTACTGAAGGACAAACTGCAGGTTCCTTAGATGAATGGGATTAACAAGATGGTAAAATCATTCATCAGATTAAAATAATTAGTTTAGCAGATTTCTAAACATCATTGGAATTTCTCTTAGAAAATATACTTAATCTCATAGGATTTTTAGTTGGACTTGGAATTGGAATAATGTCACTAATTGGATTTCGAAACACAGGCAGTCCAACATTATTTAGATTATCAATTGCGTTTTTCTCAATCAGTATAGGATTCTTTGTTATTTGGGCAGGATACATGGCAGAAGACTTTGTGATAAAGTCTGGTAGTATGGAAAGATGGGTGCAAACTTTGGGAATTGCAATTCAAACAGTTGGATACTTTTTCATTGCATTCTCACACAGTATCAAAGCATTTTTCCCAAAGTCAAGTTACTTTAGGTCAGTTGGAATCTTGCCATTCTTTTTGGTTTCATCAGTACAGTTAGAACATCTCTTTAGATCAGTTTCGTTCATCTTACTTGCATATGGTGCAATAGAGACAATGTTGTCATACCTTGACAATAGAAACAAAGGTGCAATCTCAGTTTCAATCGGATTGGCATTATTGGCGCTAGGAGAATTTCTTGGATGGTACTCTTTTGTCTTCCCCGAATCAATTCTCTATACTGTATCAATGGTAATCAAAATTGGGGGGTTGATTGCATTATTCATCCCAGTTAGCAAGGTTCCATTAACCAAGATAAAATTTGATGAGGGGTTAGAGTAATTTTTCACTCTAGGCTCGAATTTTTCCAGAATCCAAAATTTGTTAAATTTTTTTATCTTTTTTGTATATTGCACAATATCATCGTTCTATCATAGAAATTCTCAAAATAATTAGTAAGAAATGGCAGAGTATAGAACCCATATGAAAATTATTGGCGACATTCTAGCTACTACCAGAGACGACCTTCAAGATGAGGATGGAGCAACAGTAACTTATCTGATTAGAAAAGCAAACATTTCTCATTCCAGAATTTCAAGAATTCTAAAAACTCTAGTTTCTCAAGGTCTTTTAGAACAAGTCGACAGTCAAGGTTCTAACAAATACAAAATCAGTCAAACAGGAAGAGAGTTCCTTCAAGCATATTACAAATTTACAAGCTTTGCAGACAACTTTGGATTAAGTATCTAATCTTCATCCAAGTCATCTAATTCATCATCAAAGTCATCTTCAAAATCGGTATCATGATAATCTTCGCTAGACATACGTAACCATAGAAAAAATTTGATGTTAAAAACTTTTCAAAAGAAAATGGTAATTAAACAAAAAAACTGAGAGTAATCAATGAAAGTAAACTGTGACAAGCAAGGAATAGAACAGGCATCCAAAATAATTGAGGATGGCGGAATTGTTGTTTTTCCAACAGACACTGTTTACGGTATAGGATGCAACCCTTACAATAAAGAGTCTGCAAAAAAAGTTTATGAGATAAAGTCAAGAGACTTTTCAAAACCATTTCCAGTTCTAGTTTACTCCAAAGAGATTGCCAATCAGATTGCAGAGTTTGATGAGATTTCAGAAAAACTTGCTGAAAAGTTTTGGCCAGGCAATCTAACAATTCTTTTGAAACTTAAAGATTCTAAACTAAAAGAATCGTTAAACCTTTCAGACAAGATTGGATTACGAGTTCCAAATCATGAATGCACATTAGCATTGTTAGAAAAATGTCATTGCCTAATTGGAACAAGTGCAAATGTTTCAGGACAATCATCATTTTTTGATCCTGCTGAATGTATCAAAAGTATAGAAAATTATGATGTCTTTGTTGATGGGGGAACAATTACAAGCAAAGGAGAATCAACCATTATCCAGATAGAAGATGGTGAGATCAAAATTATCAGAGAGGGTTCTTTAAGTAAAGAGGAGATTTTCAAAGTATGAATCTAATAGTTACTTGTGCAAGACACCTAGAACCTGAAACAGAAGAGGAGTTGAGGGGATTTTTAGATGAATTTGGAGATTCTGATCCCAAAGTTACAATCACAAGCATGTCAGGCATACTTACTGCAGAGACAAAGTTAGAACCAGTAGAAGTGGTAAGAAAAATCAAGGAGATGCTTCTTGATGAGCCTTGGAGTGTTAGATATTGTTTGAGAATCATTCCGATTCAAAGAATAGTTGAGACAAAAATTGAAGAGATAGAAAAAGTTGTTGAAGAACTATCTGAGAATATTTCCAAAGATGAAAAATACAGAATATCAATTGAGAAAAGAAATTCAGACATTTCAAGCCAAGATATCATTAAAAAAATTGCAAGCAAGATAAAGAGTCAGGTATCATTAGAGTTTCCTGAGAAGGTCGTTCTAATTGAGATTCTAGGTAACAAGACTGGGATTTCCGTTCTAAAAAAGTCAGATATTTTGAGTACAGAAAAGACTAAACGCAGTATGTCAGAGTAGAACTGCTGCCTTTTCAACAAGAATATCTTCTAGTGCGTTTTTGGAATAAACAGAATCAAGTTGTTTTTTTGATATATTGAAAGACTTTTTCAAGAATGCCTCGTTACTTTTTGAAAACAACGGAATGGCATATTCAGACAATTCTTTGTACAACGAATCAAGATTAGCTTTGCTTCCAATTGCAATTAACAGAAAATCAGTTTTTGGTTTAATTCCTGCAGAAATAATTGCAGTTGAGATTTGTTTTGATATTGCAAAGCGCATCAAAATATCAGTTTCAAGTTTGTTTGATAGTAGAACATCATTTTTTTGAGACTCTAGTGACAGAGATAATATTTTTTTGAGATGAGAATCATTGAGTACAAATTTGCTTGATACTGCTTGAAGTTGGATTTTAGGAAATTTTTCTCTTAGATTATCAAGGAATTTTACATCAATGTCACTTTTACCTTTGATTTGGACAACCTGAATCTGTTTTGATGCAATCTTGCAGAGCAGTTTCTTTGATGCACCTCCATGAATCACAGGAATGATACTGACAACATCATCATTTTTGATCACAGTTGATTTTCCATCAAGTGCTGAAGAGTCGACACCATTTACGGCAATCAAGATATTTTCAGTGTCAAGTTTTGGGGAATCGTCTGGTTTTCTTTCCAATAATGCATCAAGTAATTCTGTAATTGTGATATTAGATTTTTCAAGTTCCAACTTTTCTGTTGAAAATGATTTTTTGGCACCTCCAACAAGTTTTACAGTAATCATTATGATGTTTTGGTAAAAGTTTGAAATTAAAACTTTAGTGATTATTCAGACTTCTCTTCTGTTGTTTCAGGAGTTGCTTCAGAAGCAGGTGCTTCAGTTGTTTCAACAGGAGTTTCTGGTTCAGGAGTTGCTTCAGCAGCAGGTGCTTCAGTTGTTTCAGGAGTTGCTTCAGCGACAGTCTCTTCCACAGGAGTTTCCTCAACTGGTTCAGGTTCTGCTTGAGCTAGTTGTTCTTGAGCTTTGGAGGCTTGTGCTTGTTTTTGTTTTTGTTCTCTAATCTCTTTTTTGATATAGTTTGTAATGTAACCTGCAATCTCATTTTTTAATCCCTTTGAGCGGACAATTGAAACTTGATCTAGAACTTTTTTGTTGTCAGCAAAATCTTCACCGAATTTAGACTTGTGATTATCCAAGACTTCGTATGAAAGACGCTTTATTCTGTCCACGAATCGTCTAAAGATTAGGGTGTTTTATATCTATATTCCAAGATATGCGTTTGAATTTTTTTCTAGCAGTTTGGCAGTCTCATCAAATGATTTTCCAAGAACTTTTGAGGCACAAAAGATTACGCTGGGGATAAAGCCAATATCAGCAGATTTCATCTCAAAGCATCTAGAAAATCTAACAGGACCATCAGTCTCAACTAGAATTTTTGATTCATCACTTTTTGATAGTAAGGTCTGCTTGTCATTTGCATAAACCATCACAGGTCCAAATGAAACAAAAAATCCCATATCCATAGCCTTTGCTAGTTGTTTTTTGCTTCCATCAAACCAGTGAAGCAGAGCATGTTTGGTGTCATATGAGGTCATGATTTGAAAAACATCATCCAAACTCTTTCTTGTATGAATTGATACGGGTTTGTTGAATTTCTCTGCGCAAGACAGTAGAGTTTCAAAAACAAGAGTTTGTCTTTTAGTATCTTCATCATTATTAGCATAAGTTGGATCCAAACCTATTTCTCCAATTCCTGCAAGAGTGTTGTGATTGTTTTCTATCATGCTGACAACTTTTTCTAGTTCATCACTTGCACATTCGGGATGAATTCCAATAAATGGTAAAACTAGTTCACTTTTTTTTGCAAGCTCCAAAGTTTCTACAGAGTTTTTTACATCCATAGATACGCAACATGCTTTGATTTTCAATGAGTTCATCTCTTGTAAAATAAAATCCATATCAGGATTGTACTGCGGATCAGAGAGATGAATATGAGAATCAAAATACCAAGTCATTTTCTTGATCAATTCTTAAAATAGTCTGTATAAATCGATTCCTTAGTGATATTTTTTCACTCATTATCTTTTTTCGCAAAAAATGAAAAAAGGATTCATGAAATCATCAGAATTAGGACTATCTGCAATGTATAGAATTCTAAAGAAAGCAGGTGCTGAAAGGGTCAGCGACGAGTCTGCTGATGAATTAAGAAGAGTTATCGAAGAAGTAGCAAACGGCATTGCTAAAAGTGCAGTAGACATGGCTTCTCATGCAGGTAGAAAAACTGTCAAAGGGGAAGATGTGAAATTGGCTTCAAAACCATTTAACAAATTCTAATCTAAAGAGTTTAATTGTTCATTTTGTGTTTTTCAAAACGGTACTCTGGCAGAACGGTTATGCGTGGGCCTGCAAAGCCTATACAAGGGGGTTCGACTCCCTCGGGTACCTTTATTCAACAATAACTTTGCCTTCCATCCAAGGATGAAGGGTGCAAAAATAATCATAGGTTCCTGCTTCATCAAAAGTTAGCGTATAGGAATCAAAGGGATCCATATGTCCGCTATCAAAAAGATCTATTGGTGTATCATAAAATCCAGATGTCACACTATGAAATGCTGAATCCTCATTTACCCATGTTACAGATTCACCTGCACTAACTGTAACTACAGATGGAATGTAACATCTGTCTGTCTCCTCACAACCAGGTCGTGAAACTTTGGTTGGCATGATAACATCACCACCACCCATTACGTCAGGTTGAATTTCTCCTTGCATTGAAAATGTTGGCTCAGTATTTGATTCAGAAGATGACTCTGCTTGAGGCTCCATTTCAGTTGAAAAAGCAACAGCTAATGCAACAATGATCACTATTCCGACTATGCTTGAGGCAACTATTTTTTTTATCAAATCTTTTCACATCCAGAACTGAGTTATTACATAATTACCAAATTCTCTAAATATATAACATACTAGAAAAGTAAATTGTCGCAAAACGGAAACGGGTTACTAGAATACATACCTGGCTCACACACACTCCTAGTTCAAAAAAATTCTAGTCCACCTCTAGAAGGATTTGAGGAAAACATTAGAGAAAGCATACACGAATACGCTGAGAACTCTAAAAGCGACGTTGAGAAGGGAAATAACTTTCTTCAATGGATTCTAACCAGAGTCTTTGAGGCTACAGAAGACGATGCAGCTGATGCAATTGTAGATGGTGCAAACGATCTAGGCATTGATGCATACTTGCCAGTAGATTTTTCAGATAATACAATTAGATTATTCCAATCAAAATATGGTACATCTCATTCACTTGAAGCTATTGCAAAATTCAAAGAAGATGCGAAAAGGCTTTTGGCAAAAGATGTTACAAAGATGAGACCAGAGTTAGCCCAGCTTGTTACAAAAATTAAAGAAAAAAATCTCAAAGTAAAGTGCTGCTACGTTACAGACCAAAAGGTAGACTATCATGATGAATTGGTAGAAGTAATCGATGAGGAGAAAATCATTCAGAAACTATGGGACAGAATCAAAAAGCCAGCTGCAGGTAAAAAATCATCAATACAACTAGAAAAGATGCTCAGACATGAGAATACCATTCTAGGGATTTTGAAATTACGTGAACTAACAGAGTTTGTAAGTAAGAACAGAGACTATGTCTTTGAATCAAACATTAGACAATGGATGCAGTTCAAGACTACAGTTAACAAAGGACTGCGAGATACATTGCAAAGCAATCCTAACAAATTCTTCTTTTACAATAACGGAATAACAATTGTTGTAAGTGACTTTTCAGAACTAGGTGAGAACATGATTGAGCTTCATGCACCACAGATTGTAAACGGTGCTCAAACATCAAATTCCATTTTGGATCATTCAAAGAGAACAAAGAACATGGATGGCTCCATGACAGTTACAATAATCAAGGCAGATGACGAACAAGAACAAAACAACATTACAAAATATAGAAACTCACAAAACTCTGTTAGAGGAAAAGACTTGGTTTCCTTGATGGACTTTCACAAGTCAATAAAGTCACAACTCAAAAACTCTGGCTATTTCTATGAGATTCAAGCAGGTTCCTTTGATACAAAATCAAAATCAAAACAATGCGAGTATGCAGGGGACTCTACATACAACAACTATCTTCCAGACAATCACAAAAAAGTAATTGTTGCAAAAGATGCAATTCAATCCTTAGTTGCAGGAATAGAACAAAGACCAACTGAAGCTTACAGTTCACCTGCTCAGTTCCTTCCAAGAGGAAGCAAGTATGATGATGTCTTTAATGACAATCTAAAAGATGATTACAGAATTTTGTTGTATCCGTATTTGGTAAAAGAGTATGCAAAAAAATCTCTAAAGTATGGTAAGAAAGGCGGTCACAAGACAAAGAGATATGCAACTTTGTTCTATGTTGCAGTATACTTTAGAGTTCTAAACAAAAAGATTCTCGAAACAAAGGGAGATTTTAAAGGAGATATTAGAAAAATAGAGCCAATTTTTCGCAGTTTCAAACTAAATTCCAGAATTTTGAAGCTTGCTGATGTGATTGTCACAAAATTCCTTGAAGACACAGTAGTTGATGATGAGATAGAGATGGCAAACACAAAGCACAACTTCTTTTCTCAACATGTTTGGAATGATACGATGCTTCGAGTGATTGATAAAAAAATCAGACAAGAAGAAGACGAGATTTTAGCACTAAAGAAACTAACAAGTAATTTGTTATAGGCAGAGTCCAACCAAGTAAAAATCTTGCAGGAGGTTTACATTGGTCAGACGCTACCTAAATTTCCTAAAAACAGGTTCTATTTAACATAATTTTCATGTGTAGTCGGGAATGTTTTTTATATCGTTTCAAAAGAGCAGAAATCACTTTGGGTTCAAAAGACAAATGTGCAATTTGCAGTGAAGAAATCAAACTTCCATTCAATCCAATGAAAGAATGGGGAATTGATGGTATGCTTTGCGGAGATTGTTATTCAAAACAATTGCACGAGTATTATCCTGGAGATCACGTTAGAGTTAACAAAGAATTAGACTAGAACTATTCTGATTTATTTGCATCAAAACAAGCTTTTACAAGAGGATCATCTGTTGCATCTTTTTCATCTAGGAATGCAATGTCAGTAATTGTTTTTTTGCGTTTTAACAAATTTACTTGGAATGAAGAGAATTCTTTGCAATCACATTTGTTGTACAGACATTCATCATTATCATTTTCATCATGATCAACTGCTTCATGACCACAGTTACACAGTGCGTCCTTTTTGACGTCCTTGAGAGACTTGTGTGCATATGTTCCTAATCTTAGATATGCTTCTCCACCATGACCTTTCTTGAATCGCTCATAGTGCTCAGACTTTTGCAAGAGTTTGAAAAATGAAATGTTAGACTCAGGCTTTTGGGAATCAGCTCCCATGATAAACCAGTACTTGTCACCAGTTTCAACAAATCTGATCTTAATTGTTGGATCTATCCAGTAGCGAATTGTATCATGCCAAATGGATGCATACTCTTTTCTGCTTGAAACTAGTGGAGCAATATTCATTCGCAGATCGTAATACCTGTAAGCAATACCTTCAAAGTCATCAAACCAGGAAATTGCAGACATTGTTGGCAAATTAGCCTAGAGATTATTTATCTGAACTGAATTGATGGTGATACTCTTATATCAGAGTTTTAGCATTAACTACGTATGACTTCCTATAGAACCAGTATGCAAATAGTCGCTGATTTGCTCACTGTTACTGAACAGTCTGGACAGGAAGGTATCAAGACAACCTCACTTCTAACAAAGGCCAATTTATCACATTCCAGACTATCCAAATTCTTGGATAACTTGACTGGTGCTGGCCTAATCAACAAGATTGAGTTTGACGGAAAAAACACTTTTGTCATCACTCCAAAAGGAAGACAATATCTAGAATCTTATGCAAACTTTTCAAGTATTGCTGAGTCATTTGGTTTAGAACTCTAAAATCTATTTCTTCTTAGATTTTCTCTTAGCATTAGCTGCTTGTCGTGCTTTCTTTTCCTTGTAGGAACTATACACAACAATGATGATTATTCCTGCTATCCCACCATAAAACATAGGCGCAATGAATCTCAATTCGCCAGTAGAAGGATTGAAAAATGCAATTGCAATAGTTACGACCATAAAAATCAGAATTACAGTAAGATACTTGTCCATATGAGACGTAATTTACAAAACCATATATCTTTTTGAAAATCTTAGAGAAGACATGGCAAAGATGTTGGAGCTTGGCGGACTGGGTTTGATAGTAATCATGTTTGCAAGCTTTGTAGGAGCTTTTCAACCTACAGTTGAACCCGGATTATCACCGCTCTTTTGGGGATGTGCCGGAGCTGCACTGACAATAATCATGTACAGGAAGTTCAAGAGAAAGAGAGAAGAAGAATCTGAATAAAAGAAATTCATAAAATGTTAGGATTTGATCAACATTTGATCAACCGACAGATCTATAAAGGACAATTTCAAGCAAGTTATGAGGGGAAGATGACAGAACAAACTAAACAATGGTGGGAAGGTTTAGGAAAAGAACTAGAAATCGACATTGAAACCCTTGATGAATAAAATTCTTTAATTTACAAATATTTTCTAAAAATAATTTACAAGCCTCGGACGGGATACGAACCCGCGACCTAACGCTTACGAGGCGTTCGCTCTACCAGGCTGAGCTACCAAGGCACGTTTGGGTAAAGCCATCAGAGTTAATAAAAAGCCTTTCTGAGTTGGATTGATTGAAAAAAACAATTTCTGGAATTAGAGGAATATTTGGAGATGACCTTAATCTAAAACACATACTAGAATTTTGTAACAACTTTTCATCACTGGTAAAGTCTGGCAAATGTGCAATAGGAAAAGACACCAGACCGTCAGGTTCCATGATTAAAGATACTGCAAGTGCAGCACTAATGAAAAATGGAATTGATGTTTTTAATTTGGGAACAGTTCCGACACCAGTAGTTTTTAGAGAAGCAAGAAAGTATGGTGCAGGAATTGTCGTATCATCATCTCACAATCCTATCCAGTGGAATGGTTTGAAGTTCATAATTGAAGGAAGAGGAATCAATGAATCTGAACTTCCGAAAATTATAGAAAAACAAGAGATGCCAAAGACCAAGATCGGTTCAGAACAAGACGTGTCATCATCATACATTGAGGATGCTGCAAAAATCATAGGAAGTTTAGATAGTCAACCCGAAGTTGCAGTCGATATTGGAGGAGGGGCTGCAAAAGAATTTGCGCCTAAACTGCTTGAATCCATCGGATGCAAGGTACACGTGATTAATGCAGACCTTGAAGGCTCAACCAGAGGTCCAGATCCAACAGCAGACAACTTGAATGATCTTGTTTCAGCATCATCAGGCAAAGAGATCGGTTTTGCATTTGACTTGGATGGCGACAGACTGGTTGTAGTTAGAAAAGGAAAGAAGCAGACACCAGATGTTACATTGGGATTAGGAGTTGCAAAGTCTTTGGAACTTGGATACAAAAAGTTCGTGTTAAGCATTGACACTAGTGTTTCAGTTGAGAAATACATCAAAGAGAACGGGGGAACTGTACAGCGAACCAAAGTTGGTGAAGCAAACGTCATTGAACAAATGATAAAAGACAATGCGCAAGCTGGAGGAGAAGGAAGTAGTGGTGGTTTCATCTTGCCAGAGTTTAATTATTGTAGAGAAGGAATTCTAACAAGCGGTTTGATTTCATCAATGCTTGGAACTGCAAAGTTTGATGAAGTGTTGAATTTCATGGAAAGTTATTACCAAATCAGAGACAATACTCCAATTGATGCACAGTTTCATGACAAAGTAATAGAAAAAGTAAGTTCCACATTTTCAAATGACTATTCAGAAGTAATTACACTAGACGGAGTAAAAGGAATCATTGATGATAACAGCTGGGTGCTGATAAGAAAATCAAACACTGAAGATATCATTAGAGTTTCAGCTGAATCAAATGATGAGGTAAAAGCAAAACAAATTGTTAAAGACACGATACAATTGGTGAATCAAAGTTATGATCAAATTAGATGAGTCTGAGATTATCAAAATTTTTCAGCGAAAACTAGGATGCAAGAACTTTGTTTCCGAAGACGTAGAGACTTTCAAATTAAACAAACCAAACATCATAGCCAAAACTGACACGCTAGTAGAAAGTACTGACATTCCTCCCAAAATGAAACTAGCTGAAGCCGCAAGAAAGAGTGTGGTTGCATGTGTAAGTGACTTTGCTGCCAAAGGAGTCAAGCCAGAATACGGCATAATTTCAGTCAATTTTCCTTCAAACATCACGCGTGCAAAGATAGAGGAGGCAGCAAGTGGATTTAGAAAGGCATGCAATGAGTTTGGAATTTCCATTCTAGGAGGCGATACAAACGCAGGAAAAGAAATTGTGTTTACTGTATGCCTGTTTGGCAGTGCAGATAGTATCGTACCTAGAAGAGGTTCAAAGAACAAAGATTTGATCTTTACAACAGGGCCATTTGGTTATACTGCAGCAGGGCTGAGTATACTACTCTACAAAAAGAAAGGGAAAAGAGAATTTGTTAGAAAAGCAGTTCAATCAGTGGTACGTGCAAAGCCAAGAGTGAGTTTTGGGTTAAAGAATAGAAAATACTTTTCATCTGCAATGGACTCTAGTGATGGTTTATCCACTACACTAAATGAGATGGCAAAGCAATCAAAAAAGAAATTTGTCATTACAAATTACCCACACAAAAAGGATGTAGAAGAGTTTGCAAAGAAAAATCTAGAAAAATTGGTTTTCCATGGAGGAGAAGAGTACGAGTTTGTGTTTACTGTTCCTCCAAAACACAAAGATACCATACTACGAAATGCAAAACTGCTCAGAACACCAATTGTTGAGATAGGTCATGTTACTACTGGAAAAGGTGTGGTATTACAAAAAAATAACAAGACCATTCCTCTAAAAGACAAAGGTTGGAAACACTTTAGATAATTATTCGTCGTGTGATACGTCTCTCTCTACGTTATTTACAATACTAAAAACAGATTCGGCAGGTAAAACTTGAACACATTCAGTCATCCACAAGTTATCAAGGTAAAGTAATCGTTTTCTGTCATCTTCAGGCAAGTCATCTGGATGAGCTTCGGGGTATAGTGCATGCATTTTGTATCCTTCATTTGCAATTTGTTGGCATTTTTTTTCTTGAGGGGATAGAATCACTTCATTGATCGGAGCAAGTGATTGCATGGCCATTGAACCAAACAAGGCAGCAGCTATGGCAACGCCAATTGCAAGAAACAGAATATTTGCCATATTGAAATTTCAGTTTTTTTAGTATAAGAAGAATGGTCATTTTTGGCTCAAGTGCCCAAAACAAAGCAAAATTCCAAAATCAATGTTTTTTAAACCCCTTTAGGTGTGAGTAGTCATTGTCAGAAACTGAAGCCCAAGTTGAGGAAGTAGTCGAAGAAGCACCAGTTGAAGAGACTGAGGCACCTGTCGAAGAGGTAGAATCTGAGGCAGTAGAGGAAAAAGCTCAACCAGAGGCAAAGAAAGAGGGCCCAGAAAAATGGGGTATCGCTCACATTTACAGTAGTTACAATAACACAATCATTCACATGACTGATCTTACTGGCGCAGAAACTGTTTCCATCAGTTCTGGTGGAATTCACGTCAATGCAGACAGATACGAATCATCACCATTTGCTGCAATGAAAGCTGCAAATCAAGTTGTAGAATCTGCAAAGACAAAAGGATTCACAGGATTCCACATCAGAGTTCGTGCTGTTGGCGGAGTTGGTTCAAGAGTTCCAGGTCCAGGTGCACAAGCTGCAATCAGAGCATTGGCAAGAGGCGGATTTAAGATTGGAAGAATTGATGATGTTACACCTATTCCTCATGACACCACTAGAAAGAAGGGTGGAAAGAGAGGAAGAAGAGTCTAGTCAACAACTCGAACCTTTACTTCACAATTTTTAGAAGCAAAATAATCGCGCATAAATTCTGCAAACTTTTCTTCTGGTTTGGATCTGTATCGTTCTAACATGTCTGCAAACTCTTTTGCAATGCCTTCATGCAAGTCTGCTTTGAATGCAATCTTGAAAAAAGTCCAACCAAAGTTTTCTGTTGGCTCACTGAACATGTATCCATTGTATGCACCAGTTAGAGATTCCATGTGGGAGAGAGCTCTTTTGATGTTAAATGCATCATCTGAATAATTTTTTGTAGAAATTTCTAGTGTGATTACCATTACTCATCATCCTTTGTTTCTTTGCTAAGTTTATCAGTTAATGAAACAAATTTTCCGTCTTGCTCTACATTGATTTTAGTTTCCATTCGAATATTCAATCCAACTGTTCTAAATAATGTCAAGAGTTTTCCGCCATCAAGAGTTTCATTGAGTTCTCCTGTTTTGATTAATTCAGATAATTTTTGTACAATCATTGCAGTTTCATTTGGAAATTGAGACTCTGCGTTTTGTAAAACTTCCATTCCTCTATATCCCAAAACTTTGACTAAAACATCTCTAGGGTTTTCTTGTGCTTGTTCTTTTGGTTGTTCTGGAGTTTTTTCTGAATCCTGTCTAGTGTTGATGTTTTTTTGCATCTCTGCTAGTCGTTTTGCTTTTAGTCTCTCTAGTTCTGAATCGTCGCTCAACCTTTAATCACACCTATAGGCACTAATTTTGCTACTTTGGTAGCAATTCCTAGATTGTGAGAAACATCAACTACAGAATCTACATCTTTGTAGGCTTGAGGAGTCTCTTCCACAACTCCATCTCTGGTCAATGCCTTGATAAATATGCCCTTGTCATTTAGTGATTTTTTAACATCATTTTCAGTGTAATTTCGTCTTGCTTTTGAACGAGACATTGTTCTTCCTGCTCCATGTGCAGTTGAACCAAAGCTCAAGTCCATAGAGTTTGGCTGTCCAAGTAGAATCCAGCTTGCAGTTCCCATTGAACCTGGAACCAGTACTGGCTGACCCAAATGGCGATATTTTGTTGGAATCTCATCTCTGTTTGCAGGAAATGCTCTAGTTGCGCCCTTTCTGTGGACAACTAGTTTTCTTTCTTCTCCGTTTACTTTGTGCTTTTCAACTTTGGCAATGTTGTGTGCAACATCGTAAACTAGTTTCATGTCAAGATCAGATTCAGATTGATTGAAAACGCGTTCAAATGATTTTCTTGTCCAATGAGTAATCATCTGTCTGTTACTCCATGCAAAGTTTAGAGCTGCAAACATTGCTTTTCTGTAAGACTCTCCTTCCTCTGAAGTATTTGGAACACATGCAAGTTCTCTATCAGGTAGAGTGATATCATACTTTGACATTGCTTGCTCTGATACTCGCAAGTAATCACTACAAACTTGATGACCAAATCCTCTTGAACCGCAATGAACTAAAACTGTAATTGTTCCTTCTTTGATTCCCATCTTTTCTGCAGCTTCTTCATTATGAACTTCTGCAACTTTTTGAATTTCTAAAAAGTGATTACCTGAACCCAAGCTACCAAGTTGCGGAGCTCCTCTCTTTCTTGCTTTATCTGAAACTTTGTTTGGGTCTGCATTTTCAATTTGACCATTCTCTTCACAAACATCTGAATCATTTGTTGAACCATAACCATGATCAATTGCCCAGTTTACTCCTCTAACTAATACTTCATCAAGTTCCGAATGACTAAGCTTTACTGCACCTTTAGAGCCTACACCAGAAGGAATTGAACCAAACAAATCAGTTACCAAGTCTTTTAGTTTTGCACGAACTGCATCTTCTGTTAAATTAGACCGCATCAATCGCACTCCACAATTAATGTCATAACCAACACCACCAGGACTGATCATTCCTTCTTCTGCATCCATTGCAGCAACTCCACCAACTGGGAAACCATATCCTTCGTGTCCATCAGGTAAAACTACACTGTGTCCAACAATTCCAGGAATAGATGAGACGTTTCTTGCTTGCATGATAGTTCTATCAGTAAGCATTTTGTCAAGTAGGGCTTGATTTGCGTAAATTTTGACTGGAACTTTCATTCCTAAATTAGAATCAGCATCAATTTGGTATTGGTTTTCTCCAATTTTTCTTGGAGTAATATCACTCATACAATCTCAAAAGTGTCAAGTTCCAATAATAATCTTCAGTAGAATGATGATTTTATTTTTGAAAATCATGGATGGTCTTTAAGTTCGATTGGTGTCAAGTTAGTCCATGGGAAACGATCCTTTTTGTCACTGTGGTTCATGTGGTCATGAAAATGTAGATGAGTGTTACAAAAAGCAATGTGGTTGTTGTTTGACTGATCACCAAGGTGCTTTTGGAAGTAACAGATAGTCATTTCAAATTTGAAATTGACAATAGGACTTATCTAGGATAAATCATATTGAAAAAATATGGTAAGAGGAAAATTAACTGAAGAAGAAAAGGAAAAACAAAAAGAAGAGCAAAAGACTAGAGCAAAAGCATCAAGAGCAGCAAGAAGAAGCGGCAAAAGCATCAAAACAGAAGGCAAAGTAAGCAAATCAAAGCAGAAAACAAAAGAAGCAAGATCTCAAAAGAAAGTTGCCACAGTCAACAAATCACGATACTAGGCAAAGAGTAGATTTATTTTCCAATAAGTTCAGGTGAGAGTATTGGCAATTCTACCTATTGATAGTGGTCGTTATGGCACTAAAGAAATGATGGAAATTTTTAGTGAACAGAAAAAAGTTGACTATCAATTGGAGATTGAAGGTGCTGCTGCAATTTCACAAAGTGAAATTGGAATGATTTCAAAAAGTATTGGTAAAGAAATTCACAGAGCTGCAACGTCAGGAAAAATTACTGCAAAGAGAATCAAACAACTAGAAGCTAAAAGTGATCACGATACAGCAGCTCTAGTTGAATCACTAAGTGAGAAATGTAGTAAGAATGCAAGACCATGGATTCACTATGGATTGACAAGTAATGATTTGGTTGATACTAGTAACTCTATGCAGATGCGAGATGCATTAAACATCATTGAACCAAAAGTTGCAAAGATTGCATCTATTCTTGCAAAAAAAGCAGTAAAGCATTCCAAAGTTCCAGCAGTTGGAAGAACACACGGACAACATGCTAGTATCATATCATTTGGATTAAAATTTGCAAACTGGGCCGCTGAAATGGCAAAACACGTAGAGAGAATCGAAGAAATCAAGAAAAGAATTTTGATTTGCAAGACACTAGGTGTTGTTGGAACAGGTTCTCTAATGGGTGCAAAGTCACTTGAAGTTCAAAAGCGAGCTGCAAAGAGATTAAAATTATTTCCTGCTGAAGTTACAACTCAGGTAGTTCCAAGAGAAAGATATGCCGAATATGTCTTTGAGTTGGCATTAATTGGTGCAACACTAGAAAAGATTGCAATTGAGATTAGAAATCTGCAGAGAACTGAGATTGGAGAGGTTGCCGAACAGTTCAAGAAAGGACAGATGGGAAGCAGTGCAGTTCCTGTAAAGAGAAATCCAATCAAAAGTGAGCGTGTATCATCATTATCTAAACTAGTTCGCAGTCAAGTTGCATTGTCATTTGAAAATATTCCTTTATGGCATGAGCGGGATCTTTCCAATTCAGCTAACGAGAGATTTGTAATTCCTACAGTATCCATTCTAGTTGATGAGATGCTAGAGACCATGACTAGAATTGTTTCAAATCTGCTAGTCAATGAAAAGAGAATTGTAGATAATCTCTACATCACAAAGGGACAAATCTTTGCTGAATTTGTTTTAGAGGCACTAATCAAGAAAGGAGTTCCAAGATTTGTTGCATACAGAGATGTGCAACGAGTTGCATTTTTGGCAAACGACAAGGGAATGTTCTACAAGGATGCAATCAAAAATGATAAAGCATTCACATCAAAGTTAACTGAAAAAGAGATTGATGCAATATTCTCACCTGAAAAACACTTGGGTGCATCACCAAAAATTATCAGTAACGTAAACCAGTCTGTTCAAAAGACAGTAAAGAAATTCAGTCGTTAACTGCATTTGTTCTATCCCAATGAGGGATTCAGACCACCATTTTGAGCCCAAAATGGACACAAATTGGCTAAAATCACATTTTGTATGACAATGTCTTGCAGTGTTGACTCAGTCATTATATCAAATAACTCCACACTCTATTCATGCAAACACTACAACAAACATTCAGAATTGAGGACTCTGATAGAAAAAATAGCATGCTAGAAATTGTTTCAGACAAATACGCCCGAACTATTCTAGAGATCACAAAAGACAAGCCAAAATCTGCAATAGAGATCACAGCAGAGACAAAAATCCCAATCAGTACAGTATACAGGAGAATCCAAACACTCCATGACAACAAGTTACTTGCAACATCAGGGGAAATTAATGAGGAAGGAAAGAAATTCTTTTTGTACAAAAGCAAGATCAAAGGAATGAAATGTCATTTCAATGACGGTCAAGTAGAAGTTGAGTTAATTCTCAACAACTAACCATTTTTATTCAATAGCTATGCTCATCAAAGTCACTACCCAATGCAACAGTTGTAATTACTGTTGATTCAGTAGTTTGGGATTTGATTCTTTTATCAGGCAAAAATTCATGGAAAATTTCTGTCAGTAATTGCTTTGTGAATAATGACCAAGACATGCCAAGGTCATGTTGAATAATAAAATGATGTAATTCTCCTTCCGTTCTATGATCAGAGTTCATTCCAGATGCTCTCATGTAATCTTCTAAAGTCTCAATACAGCGTTTAAGATCATACTTTCCTTTCAAAAACATCACATTGTTTTTGATGACTGGTTTTAGAATATCTATTATCATATTGATGTCTTGTCCTTCCAAATTTTCTCCCAAAGATTGCAGGATTCCTTTTGGAACAGGAATCATACCTATCTTATCAGAATATCTGTCCCATGAAACATACTTTTCAAGAACTTGTCTTACCAAAACATTAGGAGAAATTCCTTGTTGCATAGCCTCAGTTTCCAAATCTGCAATCAGTTTTTCAGTTAATCGATAGGATACGGTCTTTGTTTTTTCTTTTTTTGTAGTATGAACAGCCTTTTTCATAGTTCCCATATTGCAAAGCATTTCAAAATATTATTTAAGCTTGGATCGGTGTTAATCACAAAATAAGAGATTTTCAGATTTGAGAATCAACAAATTTTGTTAATATGGAATTGATGTTTTTTTAAACATGGGAAAGTTTTGTCTCAAATGTGGAAAGATTATGAAAAATGCAGAACTTAGTCATTGCTCAGATGAGTGTCTATTATCATATATCAAAAACAGCAAACCCAAAGATCCTGAACACAAAGGGGCATCTCATTGGAATGAAAAAACAGACCAATGGAAATAAAAATTCTAAAGAAATTCCTCTAGATTTCAACTAACGGGAGTTACTCTGTTCCTTTAGTAATTAAAACAGGGCATTTAGCTTGTGCCAGTACTCCGTTTGCAACACTTCCCAAAACAATCTTTCTAAATCCTGTTCTTCCATGAGAGCCAATTACAATCAAGTCAGCATTGTGTTTTTCAGCAAAGGTAACTATTCCATCAGCAGGCGAAGGGTTATGAATTACTTCCATATGAAAAGAGACATTTTTGGCAGTTGCCTGAGATTCTAGATTCTTTAGCATGGTAGTTGCAGTGTCTTTCTCTTCTTCTTGTATTTCCTGCATTCTTTCAAGGGAAATTCCAGCAGAATCTGCTACTTTGGATTGCAGTACACTTACAACTATGAGTTTGGAACCAAACTTTTCTGCAATCTCTAATGCTTTCTCAAATGCTTTTTGAGAATAGCCTGAACCATCAAATGGCACCAAAATTTTTTCCAATAAGATAGAATGGTTTTTTGAATATTTATTGGCTTAGTTTTTTGTTCATCTAGTCTTTAGAAGAGTTTTGTGAATTTTAGAGCCATACTGTAGTGCTTTCTTTCTCTTGCTACATGAAACTTCAGGTACACCAATGTTACTTGCTAGTTTTCTTATGATGTGCTTACGATAGAGATCTTCAGAATCACTAATCTTGTCTTCAATTGGTACAGTCTTTGCATAGTCAATGAAATCTGGAGACAGCAAGGGTTGTAGAATGTTCACTCCAAACTCAGATGCAATCATGTTGACTGCCTTCATCATTTTGAGTTCATTGTCTAGTTTTGCATCCATGACTTCGTTAATTTTTGATTCACCGCCAGAATATGCCTCTCTATACGCATTGTACCCACAAAATAACTCATCAATTCCGTTTGCAGTAACTACCGTAGTAATCCCCAAACTTTGTGCAAGCTTTGATACGTAATGAAACGCAATACAGTTTTCATTCCAGGAAAGATTGTCAGTCTTGATTTTTTCATGAATGGTAGAGGGTACAGATGGAAAGTCTTTAGGCTCAATTTCTAAAACATGATGAGGGTAATTCAACTGCTCATTGACTTCTTTTGCAAACAAGATATCATGGGATTCAGCAAACCCAATTGTAAGTAATGTAATTTCATAGTCCATGTCCTTGCAAATTTTTGAGATTAATGTACTGTCAACACCACCAGAAAATGCAATTCCAATTTTTTTATCTGTAACAGTTTTAGTAATGGAATCTTTGATTTTATCAAACAACTCTTGATATTTTGCATCCATTCCTATTTCCTCTAAACTGCATTCTAGACACAATAATTAAGGTTTTAACTACTTGAATTTAGTCAATTGTAGATAATGAATACAAAACTACTTCGCAATTTAGGAATAGCATCTGCAGTTGTAATTGTCACAATATTTGGAATTGGGTTTGTAGAACAACAAGAACAAAAAACTGATACTTTGAAAAATCAAATTGATGCATGGATAGAATGCAGAAACAATCCTGATGCATTCATTCAAGAAAGTTATCCTGCAACATGTGTAGTAGGTGAAGACCAAGTCAAGCAACCAATCATTTTATCAGATGAATCTCAATGGCAAGAATGTATTTCCAGAGAGGACGTAAATGTTGTAGATAATGGAGAAAGTCCTGACAAATGTATCACTCCAGATGATGTGGTATTCATGGAACCATGATCTAAGTTTTAATTTTGATACAACATACCACGAATAATGAGATTATCACAAGAAGAAATTGAATCAGAATTGAAAAATCTACCAGGATGGAGCGTAGTAAATGACAAACTACACAGAGAAATCCAGTTTGATAGTTTCAACCAGGCATTTGGGTTTATGACTATGGCTGCAATGGAGATTGAAAAGATGAATCATCATCCAGAGTGGTTTAACGTGTATAACAAACTGGTAATAGAGCTGACAACTCATGATGCAGGCGGAATAACAAGAAATGATATCAATCTGGCACGAATTCTAAATTCTCTAGTGTAACAAACGAAGATTTTTGAAAATAGCAGTAATGAGATTATTCTAACACAATCAAAGTGCCCGTCATCATATTATGATCAGGATCACAGTACAGTTTGTCTGGATTGTATGGCAACCCACAATAGAATGTGAAAACCCCTGGAGTATCAGCAACAAAAGTTACAGTGTCTTCTCCTATTCTTGGTTCAAGCATTTCTGAATTTACATTAAATGCTGGAATTGATAATGTGTGTGCATGTTTTCTTGGATTAGTAATTTCAAGAACTACAGTATCTCCTTGATTAACAATTATGGTGTTTGGCTCCCATGTATGTAATTCAACAAATGCAATTGCTTCTTCCCCACCTTCATTTTTAACTTCAGCATAGAACTCTACTTCTTCCATGCTGATTTGAAAAACTCTAGTTTGAGGATCTGAATCTGTAGGAATTGTTTGGGATGGTTGAGAACTCATCATTCCAGAACCCATCATGTGGCCTCCCATCATCATATTTCCATCCACCATCATATTCATCATGTCTTGATGATTCATCATATAGTCCATCATTGCTTGATTATTCATCATGTGATTGAGCATTTGTTGCTGCAATTCTGGATCATTCATCATGGTATCCATCATTGGTCCCATCATCTGATTCATGTGTTGAGGGTTTGACATCATCATGTCATGCATCTGTTGCATTGCTTGCGGATCATTAATCATAGTATTCATCCACTGGTTCATCTGTTGAGGATCATTGGACATTTGTTGCATATGTTGAGTGCTCATCATTGGTGTTGTAGGTTGCAAAGCAGCATAGCCTATTCCAATTCCTGCAAAAAATACTCCAACTGCAATTCCAATTAGAATCCCCTGACTAACCAATACAAAATATCAGAATTTTTTTTTAGGATATTAGGATATTTTAGAAAATCAGAAATGATTCTTAGATTTGATTATCAGTAAATTCATGCCTAGAATCCCTGTTTTAGGCATAAAATTTTCAGAATTTATATAATGACTCTAGGGCAGATGATTTCACATGGCAACAAGTCCCGCAGTATTGGATTCAGATTTCAAGTATATCGACAAGAAAGGAAATCTAATGAAGACTCGAACAGAGTTGACAGTAGCACAGATGCTAGACTTTTTGGAAGACGAATATGAATACAATCACAAGGTTACATTGAAAAATGGAACCGAAGTTACAGTTGATTTTAAAACTGCAAAGGGACTGATTGAAGTTATTGATAATGAAGACGACATTGCAAAGTACAAACAGATCAAGGATGATTTTCCTGATCAAAAAGTAATGGCAATCGGACACGGAAAATATTCTGCACAACTAAAAGAGTTGCAAGATATTGTATTTTATGACAAGACACCACAGACTGGTTCTATCTTTTTAGATGATGCATCATTTGCATTTGATTATGCACACATACTTCCACTAGTTGAGAAATGCTCCATTCTACACGGACATACATCATCTGTAATGGTGGAATTGGTCGGACAGATGAAAGATAATTTGTTGTTGGATTTTGGTGTTGCAAAAAAGATTATCAAAGAAGTGTTGACTGCATTTGATCACAAGTTTTTCATTAATAGAAAATATCTAAAATCAGAAGACGACTCTCACTATGTCATATCATTTGAGGGTCCTCAAGGAATGTTTGAGTTGCAAGTTCCAAAGCATACAACCTATCTTTTAGAGGGAGAGGCAACTGTAGAGAATTTATCAAGTGAACTAATCAAATTACTAGCACCTAAAATGCCTTCAAATGTTGAAGCAGTAGGTGTTTACATCTATGAGGGTTACAACAAGGGCTCTCACATTATTTCAAACATCTCAAAAGACAATTTGTAAAATGGACCCAAAAATTACTGAAAAGGCATGGAATCCAGAGTTAGAGGCACAGGTCTTAAAGAAATGGCAGGATTCAGACCTTTACAAATTCACTCCAACTGATGATAATTACACCATAGACACGCCTCCGCCATACCCATCAGGCAGACCTTGGCACATTGGCGCTGCTGCTCATTACTCCCAGATAGACATGATTGCAAGAACTGCACGCATGAATGGCAAGAACGTCTACTTTCCAATTGGAATTGACAGAAATGGTTTGCCTGTAGAGTTCTACACTGAGAAAAAACACAACATCAGAATGAGAGAAACTGATAGAGACGAATTTTTGAATTTGTGCAGAGAAGCACTAGATGACTTGGAAGAAGAGATGGTATTGATCATGACAAACCTTGGACTCAGTGGCGACTTGAAGAACCACTACAGAACAGATTCACAAGAGTATCGTGCACTAACACAATCAACATTTATCACTTTATGGAAGGAGGGAAAAATTGTTCTAGCTACTAGACCTAACAACTATGATTGGGTATCTGGCACTACAATTGCTGATGCTGAAATTGTTTACCAAGACATTCAGACAAAACTAGTTCACATGAAATTTCAGATTAAAGATACTGATAAAGAAATTATCATTGCAAGTACAAGACCAGAATTACTTTGTGCATGTCGTACCATTATAGTAAATCCGGAAGATGAGAGATATGCTCCATTTGTTGGAAGCAAGGTGGTAGTACCAATAACAGGGGCGGAAGTTGAAATTAAAACTCATCATTCAGCTCAGCAAGACTTTGGATCTGGTGCTGTAATGGTTTGTAGCTATGGTGACCAGAACGACGTTGCATTGTTTCGAGAGATGGGATTAGAAGAGATTGTTGCAATTGGTTTGGATGGAAGAATGACAGAAGCTGCAGGAGAATATGCAGGACTAAAACCAAAACAAGCAAGAGAGAAAATAATTACTGATTTGGAAGAAAAAGGATTTGTTGAGAAAATTGAGGAGATTAATCACCGTACACCAACTTCTGAGCGAAGTAAGATTCCAATTGAGATAATTCCAATGGAGGAATACTATCTCAAACAAAAAGATTCCATTGAAAAAATGCGAAAACTAGGCTCAGAAATCACGTTTTACCCAAATATGCACAAGCAGATTCTGATGAACTGGCTTGATTCCATATCTATTGACTGGCCAATCTCAAGAAGAAGATACTATGGAACAGAGATTCCTATCTGGTATTGTTCTAAATGTAATGAACCCCACGTCCCTGAACCAGGAAAATACTATCAACCTTGGAAGGAGAAATGTCCAATTGACAAATGTGTAAAGTGTGGTAATGGTGAGTTTACTGGAGAAGATAGAACATTTGATACATGGATGGATTCCAGTGTTTCACCACTCTTTGTTACAAAGTATAACAAGGATTCAGAATTCTTTGAGAAAACATATCCAACATCAATCAGACCTCAAGCAAAAGATATCGTAAGGACATGGTTGTACTATACTCTTTTGCGATGTGACATGCTAACTGGAAAGAAACCATGGACTGAAGCTTGGGTTATGGGTTATGGTTTAGATGAGAAAGGAATGAAGATGAGTAAGAGTAAGGGAAATGCAATTGACCCACTCCCAGTAATTGAGAAATTTGGAGCTGACACATTCCGATTTTGGAGTGCAAGTGAGATTAATCACGGTCAAGACTTTAGATGCAATGAACAGAAGATAGAGTCAACCAAGAAATTTTTGAGCAAGTTATGGAATGTTTCAAGATTCCTGTCTAGTTTTACTGTAATCAAAGAAGGAAAACCAACTATGGTGGATAAATGGATTTTATCAGAACTAAATAATTTAATTCAAGATTGTAAAAAAGGATATGATCAATACAATTTCTTTGTTCCAGCAATTGCAATTAGAGAATTTACTTGGAATTTGTTTGCAGCCCACTATATTGAAATGGTCAAAAAACGAGCCTACGGAGAAGGATTCTCTGAAGAAGAAAGAGATGCAGCCATCTACACTCTACACAAAGTGCTATCAACAGTTTTGAAATTATTGGCACCAATTACACCATTTATCACAGAGCATTTGTGGCAGACGTTGTATTCAGAGACCAGTATTCACACAGAAAGACAAGCTGAAGTTGAAAGTGTAGAGAATCACTCCAAATTAACTGAACAAGTTGTGCAGTTTAACTCTAAAGTGTGGAATGAGAAAAAGGCAAAGGAATTGTCATTAAAGGATTCCATTTCAATTGAAGTTCCTGCAGAGTTGGCAGAGTTTAAGAAAGATTTGCAGTCAATGCATAATTTAGAATAATTTACTACATTGTTTTCATTCTTTTTCTTCTTCTAATGTCCTTCTCGTTTCTAGAAACCTTTGAGGAATAGTCATATCCAGGATACAGATTCTCAAATCTCTTATCCACACTTTGCTCATTTTCAGAATTTTCACTCATCTAATCACTGGTTCATTTTTTTGAACTATTGATGAGGGATGCTGAGATATGTAATGAAACAAACACAAATAATTTGAATTACATTGGCACTTCATGTCTAATCCAAGTCCGCATCATATTTTGAATCAGAGTCTTCATCACAGTACTCATCATAGTCATCGTAATAGTAGCTCATCGCAAGAGTGCGTTGTTTCCCCAGGATTTAAAGATGGTGAATGATTTGTCCATTGCCAAAAGAGTTTAGAAAATTAATTTTTAGATTCTTTAACCAAATTCACAAAATACTTGTGAACTGCCAAGTCATCTGTCAGTTCTGGATGAAATGATGTTCCAATGATGTTGCCCTTTTTGATTGCAACAATTTTTTCATTAAACTTTGCCAATACTTCAACATCACCAGCAGAAGATATTGCAGGTGCGCGAATAAACACTCCATTAAAGTTTGAGATTCCAATAGAATCCATTGAGATATCAGCCTCAAAGGATTCACGTTGTCTGCCAAAGGAATTTCTTTCAAGTTCAATATCTAGAAAATCAAATAGTGGTTGCTCCATCTTTCCAACAACTTTGTCACTTGCATTGCTTGCCAGTAGTACCATTCCAGCACAAATACCAAGTACAGGCATTCCGGATTCTACCTTTTGCTTGATTATTTTTTGAGAACCATTAACTAGAGACATTTGTCCAATGGTAGTGCTTTCACCGCCAGGAATGACCAATCCATCAACTTCAGAAATTTCTTCAGGAGTTTTTACAACTTTGACAGTTGCATCCTCGTTTAGTTCAGCAATAGATGCTACCAGAGAGGATAGATTTTCAGCAACATCACCTTGGACGGCTAGAATGCCAATTTTTGTACTCATGCTGAACCGCCTCTATCTTGCATACGTAACTCTAGTGTTTTAACATCTAATCCTAACATTGATTGTCTTTCATCAATCATTTTTTGTGCTTCTTTTACCTTGTCTGTCTCATTCCAGAATGTGGTTGCCAATACTATAGCCCTTGCACGTTCTGCTGCATCATTTGCTGCAAAAATTCCAGAACCAACAAAGATTCCATCACATCCTAATGACATCAAATATGCTGCATCAGCTGGAGTTGCAATTCCTCCTGCTGCAAAGTTCACAACAGGTAGTCTTCCTAGTTTTGCAGTCTGCTCTACAATATCATAAGATACTTTGAATTCACGAGCCATTCGGACTAAATCTTGGTTATCACCAATATCATACATTGATTTGATAGTTCTTAGTTCATCATTTACTTTTTTGATATGAGTAATTGCTTCAGCAACATTACCAGTACCTGGTTCTCCTTTTGTTCTAATCATTGCAGCTCCTTCTTCAATTCTTCTCAAAGCTTCTGCTAGTGATCTTGCACCATTAACAACAGGTGTTGTCATGTCCCATTTCCAAATGTGACGTAACTCATCAGCTGGAGTTAACACTTCAGATTCATCAATCATGTCAACGTCTGTCTCTTGCAAAACCAAAGCCTCGTTAACATGACCAATTCTACATTTTGCCATTACAGGAATTGTAACTGAATCCATAATCTCTTCGATAATTCTAATACTCGCAGTTCTTGCAACACCACCTGCCTTTCTTACATCAGATGGAAGTTTGTCCAATACCATAACAGAAACTGCGCCTGCCTCTTCAGCTATCTGTGCTTGCTCTACATTTGTGACATCCATTACGACTCCGTTCTTTAGCATGTGGGCAAAGCCACGTTTCAAAGTTGTAGAGCCACGAATAACATCAGTAGATTCTGATTTTTCTGAAATTATTCCTTTAGCGTCTTTGCGTTCTCCAGATAGTGGAAGCATATCATAATTTTTGCCTAGACAGTATTTGTACCTATTCACGAATGTCTGAAATTATTGCGTCTAGTTCAGCTTCGACCATAGTAATGATTGGAGGAATAAAGCCACTAGTTGCATTTTGTTCTGGCCAATGAATCTCCTGGTTGCGTCCATTCAAAGTAATTTTCACATTTGATTTTTGATATTCAGTTGCATTTTCCAATACTGGAAAAGACTCTACTGGAATTTGCATAAATCCAGTTTCCTTAATCAGAGCCTTGATCTTGTTTAGTGTCTTTTCATCTAGCTGCGACCGAATGTCTGGTTGAAGATATCCTTGCTCAGTTACTGAATACTTTAGATCACCGTCATTTTTTATCAAAAGAATCTCTGTCTTTTGTGCACCAGTACGTTCTGTTACTCCATAGTCAATTGTCTTGAGCTGGTGTTTTGTGTATTCAATGTCCAATCTATCAAAAGAGTTTGCAGCTGAAATTGGAATTTCATTTTTTGTTAGTAGTGGAACTGAAATTAATAAAGCAACAATAACAGGAATTGCTCCTAATGCAAACATCATTTTTTTTACCATAATATTCTCGACTATACCAAATTGATGATTATTGCAAATAAATCTTGGTCAAAAATAAGTTAAAATTCTAGATGAATATGTCGATTCTTGTGGGTCTGTAGTCTAGCCTGGTAGGACGATGGTCTCCAAAACCATCGGTCGTCGGTTCAAATCCGTCTGGGCCCACCACTATCTATTTCTCAAAACATTTAGTGCAGAACCAGCTTTGAACCACTCTATCTGAGCTTGATTGTAAGAGTGATTCAACATGATTTCCTCTTTGTTACCGTCATTGTGGGTAAGAATACATTTTACCTGTTGTCCAGGTGCTAAATTATTCAAATCAACTAGACTAATCTTGTCGTCTTCTAGAATTTTCTCATAATCATCAGGGTTGCTAAATGTCAATGCCAGTAATCCTTGTTTCTTTAGATTAGTTTCATGAATTCTTGCAAGACTCTTTGTAATTACTGCAGCACATCCCAGATACCTTGGAGTCATTGCTGCATGTTCTCTGCTACTTCCCTCACCATAGTTGTTATCGCCAACAATTACCCAACGCATTTGTTTTTCTTTGTACTGTCTTGCAATACTTGAAAATGATTCTAGTTGGCCATTGAGAACATTCTTTCCTTTTCCAACTTCGTCATTGTATGCATTTACTGCACCTAGAAGCATGTTGTCACTGAGATTATCCAAGTGACCACGCAAAGACAGCCATGCACCGGCAGGAGAGATATGATCAGTGGTACACTTGCCTTTGGCCTTTACCATGATTGGAACTTCTTCAAAGTCTTTGCCATCCCATTGTGGGAAGGGTTCAAGTCTTTGGAGTCGTTTACTGTTAGGATCAATGATTACTTCAACATCATCAGAGTTCTCAGGTGGTGCGACAAAGATTCCTTCTGGTCTCATGAATCCTTCTTTAGGAACTTCAGGAGCTGGCTTTGGAGGATCAAGTTTGAATTTTGTTCCATCAGCTGCTGTCAACTCGTCAATTAGAGGATTGAAAGACAATCTTCCACCCAAAGATAATGCAATAATCATTTCAGGACTGCCGATAAAGTTCAAAGTGCTGCGGTGTCCGTCATTTCTTCCAGGGAAATTTCTGTTAAAGGTTGTAACAATAGTATTTTGTTCATCTTTGTCTAGTTCAGGTCTGTTCCATTGACCAATACAAGGACCACATGCATTTGCAAGAACGGTTGCGCCAATGTCTTTTAGTGAATCCATCTGCCCATCACGTTCGATTGTTCCTCGGATTTGCTCAGAACCAGGAGTAACCAATAATGGAATCTTTGCTTTGATGCCCTTTGCTTTTGCTTGCTCTGCTAGACTGGCAGCTCTTGACATGTCTTCGTATGATGAATTTGTACAACTGCCAATTAGTGCAACAGAGATTGGGTCAACATAATCTTTTGACTTTACATCATCAGACAATGCAGAGATGGAGCGTGCCAAGTCTGGTGTGTGAGGTCCGACAATGTGTGGCTCTAGAGTTGAAAGGTTAATTTCAATTACTTTATCAAAGAATTTTTCAGGATTTGATTCTACTTCAGGATCAGCTACAAGTGACTCTTTGTTTTGGTTTGCAAGTTCTGCAATGTCACCTCTGTTTGTGTATTTGAGATATGTCTCCATTCTTTCATCATATGGGAAGACAGAACATGTTGCACCAATTTCAGCTCCCATGTTAGTGATGGTAGCTTTACCAGTACAACTGATGGATTTTGTTCCAGGTCCAAAGTATTCTACAATGGAATTTGTTCCACCTGAAACAGTTAGTTCGTCTGCAACCTTTAGGATGATATCTTTAGGTGCAGTCCATCCGTTTAGTTCTCCAGTTAGTTTAACGCCAATTCTTTTTGGGTATAGTAATTCCCAAGGCATTCCAGCCATGGTTTCAGCTGCATCTAATCCACCTACGCCGATTGCGACCATTCCAAGGCCACCTGCGTTTGGGGTGTGGGAATCTGTTCCAATCATCAGTCCACCAGGAAATGCATAGTTTTCTAAAACTACTTGGTGGATAATACCTGCACCTGGTTTCCAAAAGCCACAGCCATATTTGGCAGCAGCTGATTGCAAAAATTTGAAGACTTCGCTATTCTCATCTAGAGAAACTTTCATGTCAACATCACCTTGAACTTCAGCGCGAATCAAGTGATCACAGTGAACTGTTGTTGGCAGAGCTGCTTGTTTTAGTCCTGCTTGCATGAACTGCAACATTACCATTTGTCCAGTTACGTCTTGTAATGCAACTCTGTCTGGTTTTAGAAAGACATAGTCTTTTCCGCCAGCATAGTTTGTGTCATCAATTTGATTGAAATGTCCTGATAGAATTTTTTCAGTAAGTGTTAGTGGTCTACCAGTAACATTTCTGAATTTTACAATATTTTCTTTTAGTTTAGCATAAACACCGGAAACAATTTCGGGAGTAGAATCAACATTCACAGTTTGCAAAGAAATTATCCCGAATTTAATATTTACAATTCAAAAAATTACAAAATCAATGCCTTAGGCATCAAAATTCTTAACAATTATAAGCCAAAAGCGGGTTTCTATAACGTTGTTGGGGAGTTGCAGATTTTTGAGGTGTAAAAATGGTCAATAAGGGTTTTCCAAAGTTTGGTATGTCTCAAGCTGGAGCATTTGTTGCAGCATTAAAAAATTACAATTTACCTGATTTCATTCTAGTTCTAATTGCAAAAGAATGCAAATCAGATTTGCTAGAGAGAGGAAGAATTGATGACAGATTACAAAGCATGAATGATGATGCATTAGAGTTACTCCATAAAGTGTTTGTAGAATGTGAAGAAGACAAGGCAGGAAAATATGCTCAATACAGATTCTATGCTTATGTCTCAAGCATGTACCACAAGTGTGAGGTTCTAGTCAATGAAACAATTCCGGGTAAAACTG
>REGJ01000027.1 GCA_003702525.1 Candidatus Nitrosopumilus sp. | reverse complement strand
CCAAATTGTAAAAAGAATTGATCGATCCGAAACTTGAGGATCTTCAAGATGATCAGTGATCTCTAATGGAAATAGATAAAGTAGAAAAAGTACATTCGATTGGATACCGCCTAAAGGATGCTAAAGTCACAGTTAACCAAGACTACAAATTCAATGTGGCTGGTCTCAAGGTTGAAGGAAAACAAGGCGAGGTTAATAATATGCCTCAATGGGTAGGCAAAATCCTAGCAGACAATAATTTGGGTGTTCTTGATTCTCCTGATATGATTACTGAACTTAAACAAGCATTATCCAAAGAAAAGATGGTTGGAGAATATCAAATCTCTACACTTGATACTCACTTTTACATTAAACTAAAGGAATCAATGAAAGAATTGAACAGAGATGACTTTGATAAAGTCGAAAGTATGATGTTGGAATTATTTAGAATGAGAAGAGGAAAATTAGTAAAGTTAGCTGATTCTATAAAACTAAATTCAGATTTATACAACAAACTAACTGTTGAAGAAGTTGTTTTTTACAAAACTATCTATGAAAACAGTATAGGATTTGAAAATCAAATAAAAGGTGAACAAGATGAGTAGCACTCAAACTAGTACATTTACTGATTCTGCATTATCTGACAAAGTAAAAGAATTCTTGACTAGATTCAAAGATGCCAATGGAGAATACAAGTATGTCCAAGAAATCGATGAGATGATGCCAAAGAATGCAAAATACATTATCGTTGACTACAATGATTTGATTATTGAGCCTGAAATCATCTCAATGTTTTCAGAAAATCCTGATAGAATCTTTGATGCTTTTTCAAGAGCAATAAAAGAAGCATTGCAAACAAGATTCCCTGACTATGCTGAAAAAATTAAAGACGAAGTTCGTGTTAGATTAGTTAATTATCCTTCTGAACGAAGTCTTAGACAAATTAATGCTGAAACTATTGGAACCATTACAAGTGTTTCAGGAATGGTTGTTAGAGCATCTGAAGTCAAACCCCTTGCAAAAGAATTGATCTTTGTCTGTCCTGATGAACATCAAACCAAAGTAATTCAGATTAAAGGAATGGACGTAAAGGTTCCAGTAGTCTGTGATAATCCAAATTGTAAACAAAGAGATTTTGATTTAAAACCTGAAGCAAGCAAATTCATCGATTTTCAGATAATGAGATTACAGGAACTTCCTGAAGATCTGCCCCCTGGGCAACTCCCTCACTATATTGATGTGACCGTTAGGCAGGATTTAGTCGATAATGCTAGGCCTGGAGACAGAATTGTCCTTACTGGAGTAGTCAGGGTGGAACAGGAATCTGTTACTGGTGTCACTCGTGGCCATAGTGGATTGTATAGACTAAGAATTGAGGGAAATAACATTGAATTTTTGGGTGGACGTGGATCTAAAACTTCAAGAAAAATTGAAAGAGAAGAAATTTCTCCTGAAGAAGAAAAAATGATCAAAGCACTAGCTGCTAGCCCCGATGTATATCAAAGATTAATTGATTCATTTGCTCCTCACATTCAAGGACAATCATTAATCAAAGAAGCAATTTTGCTATTAATCGTTGGTTCTAATCAAAGACCATTAGGTGATGGTAGTAAAATTAGAGGTGACATTAACGTATTTCTTGTTGGTGATCCTGGTACTGCAAAAAGTGAGATGCTAAAGTTTTGTTCTAGAATTGCACCACGAGGTTTGTATACTTCTGGTAGAGGTTCAACTGCTGCAGGACTTACAGCTGCTGTTGTAAGAGACAAAACAGGAATCATGATGTTAGAAGCTGGTGCAGTTGTATTGGGTGATCAAGGTCTTGTAAGCATAGATGAATTCGATAAGATGAAACCTGAAGACCGAAGTGCATTGCACGAAGTCATGGAACAACAATCAGCAAGTATTGCAAAAGGTGGTATTGTTGCAACACTAAACGCAAGAACATCTATCTTAGCTGCAGCAAACCCAATGTATGGAAAATATGATCCATTCAAAAACATCACAGAAAATGTCAATTTACCAATTCCACTTTTGACAAGATTTGACTTGATCTTTGTAGTTAGAGATATTCCAACCAAAGAACGTGATGAACAAATTGCAAGACACATTATAGAATTACACACTCCTCAAGGAACTGATAAAAAATCTGTAGTTGATGTTGATTTACTTACAAAATATCTTTCATATGCTAAACGAGGGTCTCCAGATCTAACAAAAGAAGCAGAGCAAAAAATCCTTGATTATTATCTTCAGATGAGAAATGTTGAGTCTGAAGAAATGATCACAGTTACTCCTAGACAACTTGAGGGTATTATCCGACTCTCTACTGCTAGAGCCCGATTACTCATGAAAGACAAGGTTGAAGAAGAGGATGCTGAGCGTGCAATATTCTTAATCCAAAGCATGCTTCAAGATGCGGGTGTTGATGTCAATACTGGAAAGGTTGACCTTGGAGTACTTCAAGGAAAGCCTAGAAGTGAAGTATCAAAGATGCAATTATTCATGGATGTTCTTAAAGGACTCGAAGGTGACAACAAGATTCCTGTTGAAGAAAAGGCTTTTGTTAAAGAACTTGAAAAGAGTGAAAAATTTACTGAAGAGGAAGCAAGAAATTACATTAGAAGAATGCTCAGAGAAGCATCTATTTATGAATCAAAACCCGGTCATTATAACCGAGTATGAAAATAGAGAAACTACAACTTCCAGAATCTGCAATTGAATTTTTACAATCACAAGGTTTTGAAAAATTATATCCTCCACAGGCTGATAGTGTAAAATCTGGATTACTTGATGGAAAAAGCATACTAGTATCTGCTCCTACTGCCAGTGGAAAAACTCTGATTGCAATGCTTGCGATGATGAGTTATCTTTCAAAAAATAAAGGTAAAGTAATCTATCTTAGTCCCCTGAGAGCTTTAGCTGCTGAAAAATTTTCAGAGTTTAAAAAATTAGAAAAAGTTGGATTGGGAAATAAAATCAAAGTTGGAATTTCAACCGGTGATTTTGAAAATATTGAAAAAAATCTTGAAAAAAATAATGTACTGATTTTAACTAATGAAAAAATGGATTCCATAATACGACATGGTGCTGACTGGATTGATGAAATTGGTTTAGTGATCTCAGATGAAGTTCATCTAATTGGTGATGAAAGTAGAGGGCCTACATTGGAAATGATCTTAACTCAACTAAAGATTCTAGAAACCAAACCTCAAATTGTTGGTCTTAGTGCAACCATTACAAATTCTGATGAACTTGCAAATTGGCTTGAATGTATCCTAGTTGAAAATTCTTGGAGACCAGTCCCTCTTTCTGAAGGAGTATGTGATGCAGGTGAAGTAACCATGGCTGATGGTACAACATTTGAAGTTGAGCGCAGTATACGTGGAACTCCTATTGATTTAGGCGTGCAATCGGTCAAAGATGGAGGCCAATCACTAATTTTTGCAGAAACTAGAACTCGCTCAAAATCTCTTGCAACAAAGGCAGCAGATGCAATCTCTCAAATCTTGGAGAAAAAAGAAATGAGCCAATTAGAGAAGACATCAAAGAAAATTCTATCTGGAAATGAACATACTGAATTGGTAAAAACATTAGCTCTTTTAGTAAAAAAAGGAGTTGCATTTCATCATGCCGGATTAAATCAAAATTGTAGAGAAATAATAGAAACAGAATTTAGGAATGGAACTATCAAATTACTATCGTCAACTCCAACTTTAGCTGCAGGAGTTAACTTGCCTGCAAGAAGAGTTGTAATTTCTAATGTTAATAGATACAATGCAAAGGTTGGTGCAAACAGACCAATTAGTATTCTAGAATACAAACAACTTTGTGGACGAGCAGGAAGACCTCAATACGATGACTATGGGGAATCAATTATTGTTGGAAATGGAAATACTGATGATCTAATTGATTACTACATTCATGGTGAACCTGAACCTATTGAATCTAAAATCACTGATGATAAATCTTTGAGGACTCATTTACTTAGTCTAATTGTAACAAATCCTGGAATTAAAAAAGAAGAAATTTTAGAATTCTTTTTACAGACACTTGGCGGTATGCAGTCACGTAAGGCAACTGTAAAATTTGCAATTGATATTTCATTACGTTTTCTTTCAAATCAATATTTGATAATCAAAAAAGGTGAAAGATATGCTGCAACTGAATTTGGTAAAAAGACATCAATGCTTTACATTGATCCACTTACTGCAACTTATTTCAGAGATGCACTTGAAAATGTTTCTGAAGAAAGAAAACATACATTTGGATTCTTACATCTGATTTCAAACTGTGAAGAATTTTTCCCAAAATTCTCACTTAGACAAAAAGACTATGAAACAGCAAGTCTGATGATAGAAAATAATTCATCAGAACTCTTAGAGCCAATTTCTGAATATGATTGCTCTAGGAGTCTATTGGCCCTTCAGTCTTGGATTACTGAATCAACTGAACTCAACCTTTCAGATAGCCTTGGAATAGAATCTGGAGACATGCATAGAATGACTGAGACTGGAGATTGGCTCTGTTATTGTCTAAGAGAGATTGCAAAGCATGTTGAACGAGCAGATTTGCTTGAAGAATTAGGTGATCTACGTAGAAGAATTTCTTATGGAATCCGAGAGGAACTGCTTGACTTGGTAAGGGTAAAAGGAATTGGTAGAGTTAGAGCAAGGATTCTATTCAAACATGGAATCAAAAATCTTGATGATCTAGCAAAGATTCCTGTGAATAAATTAGCAGAAATAGATAAAATTGGTTCAACCATTGCGGATAACATCAAGGCAGAGCTAGGAAGGGTTAGATATTGATTGATTTAGTGATTCCAGCAATTGTTTCTTGTATTATTGCATTTTTTGTTGTTTTTCTAACAACTCCTCCGCTAATCAAATTCTTAGAAAAAAGAAATATGGCTGTAAAAGATATGAACAAAAAAGAAGAGGTTATGGTTGTCAGACCTGGTGGCCCTTCTATTGTTCTAGGAATCATTGTTTCAGAAATTGTTTTGTATGCATTTTTACAACTAAATGAAATCATTGCAATAATCATTACAACTAGTGCTGCATTTGCAATAGGCTATGTAGATGATAGAAAAGTTATGGGTGGATGGTTCAAACCTGTAACTCTTGCTATTGCTGCAATACCAATAATTGCATTTGGTGCATATGACACTGATTTGGCATTTCCATTATTTGGTGAAGTACAAATTCCTGTTTTGTATCTCGGATTAATAATATTGATGATTCCGATTACTGGAAATACAATAAACTCTATTGATGTTTTAAATGGTGTAGCAAGTGGTTTTATGGTAATAGCAAGTTTCTCATTATCTATTTGTCTGTTTATTGTACAAAATTATGAAATTGCAATTGTTAGTTTACCATTAGGATTTGTTTCATTAGCATTTTACAAATATCATAAAATTCCAAGTAAAATTTTTCCAGGAGATTCCGGTGCTTTGACTTTGGGTGCTATGTATGGCTCTATTGCAATTGTTGGAGGTGTAGAAATCATTGCAGCAGTTGCATTACTTCCTGCAGTAATTAACTCATTTTTGTTCCTCTCAAGCGTAAAAAAGATTGTAGAGCACAGACAAATCAAGGGAAAACCTGTAGAACACACTGAAGATTTCAAACTAAAATCAACTGATGATAGAACTGCCCCTGTTACATTAGTTAGATTAATTCTTGCAGCTGGACCTCTAACCGAAAAACAGGTTGGAATTGCAATATTCAAATTGACATTGTTTTCTGGAACTCTGGCAGTAATTACTGCATTTTTGATGGGAGTGAGAATATGAAAAAAGGACTCTATGGTTTTTTGTTTGGAATGTGGATTCTAATGCTTCTAGGAGGTGGAATTGTAGTTACAATTCTTGGACCTGTAGAAGTTACAGGATATGGTGATGTGAATTGGTTTATTGCATCTGTGATTAAAGCGATAACTGCAATTATTCTTGTAGTTATTTGGATTTTAATTCTATTAAAAATGAAAAACTGGATTTTCAAAAAAGAGATAAAATCTTAATTCTCTAACCATTCTTTTTGTTTTTTATCGTATTCTTCTCTGGTTTTTCTAATTGTGGCAGGTGAACCCATAACAACAACGTTTTCTGGAACATCTCTAGTTACAACTGCTCCCATTGCAACAACACTATTTTTTCCAACAGTAACTCCTGCTTTTATCACTGCTCGTGCTCCAATTATTGCACCATCTTCTATTGTAACTCCAACCATTTTATCACACATTGGATAAGGATCATTTGTTAACACTGCAGCAGGTCCAATGAATGCATTTTTTCCAATTCTTGAAAGTGGTGGAATGTATGCTGAACCTTCAATCTTTGTGTTTTCTCCAATCTTTACGTTGTAATCAATATGAACAAGGGATCCAATTTTGACATTGTCTCCAATCTCTACATTATCTCCGACATAGGTGAAATGCCAAATCGATACGTTTTCTCCAATCTTTGCTTTATCTGAAATAAAATTTGTAACCATTTTCTACAAATGCCATGGGTTTGCCTTTGTAATAATTTTTTCAGGTAATTTATCTTTGAACTTCTCTAAAAATTCCATCTCTTGTTTTTTATCCCGTAATTCATCAGGAAGCATAATTGGAATTTCTTCAATTATGGGATAAAATCTGGAGCATTTTTGACAAAACAAAACCCCTTCTGAAATTATATTGTCTTTTTCTTTAATCTCGAACAATTCTAAGGGGTGATTTTTATCAATTGGACATGCCAATATGTCAATCATAGTTTTGTTCATTTTAGATCTAAGTATATTGGAACTCCTTTCTGACTAGATAAAAGTGCAGCTTCAGCAATCTTTGAAACATTTACTGCTTGTTGTGCTTTTACAATATGTTCTTCTTTACCATCAATAGCATTAAGAAAACTTTGAATCTCTAATAGTAAAGGTTCTTGTTTTTCATTTTCTATGCTTTCAATCTCTTCTTGTTTTTCTACTTTGATTTCTTGTGTGATGAAGTCTGATGAAATTCTCGCATCATTACAAACCGCATAAAATTTTCTTATTCTTTTTGGTGTAATCCAATTTGATGTAATAATTGCAACTTTGTTATCTTTGTATCCTAACATGATTGTTGCAAAATCTTCATGTTCATGTTTGATTTGCCCTGATCTTGCAAATACAACATTAGGCATCTCATCAAATAACCAATTTGCAGTATCAATATCATGTACTGAAGTGTCGTAGATTATTCCTACATCTTTAATGTGAAGTGGCATTCTGTTTTCTCTGTGAAATTCAAGCATAATCAAATCTCCATATTTTTTCTCTTTAACAAGATTCTTTACAACTCCTACTGCAGGATTGAATCTTTCAATATACCCACAAGTTAGAATTAGTTTGTTTTTTTCTGCTAGTCTTGCAAGTTCTTCACCTTCCTCAGTTTTGTATGTGAGAGGTTTTTCAACAAAAACATGTTTTTTTGCCTCAAGCAATTTTTTTGCAATATCTGCATGTGTAGACGTTGGTGTAACAACAAATGCTCCATCAAACTCTTCAGATGCTAGCATATTTTCTAATGAGTCATAGTGATTGATAGAATATTTTTCTCCAAATTCTTTACTGCGTTGTGCATCTGTATCACAAATTGCACTGAGTACTCCTAATTCTGATAATATTCTAGCATGATTCTTTCCCCATCCCCCTGTGCCGATTTGAACAATTTTCATCTAATACACCGCAGTTAACCAATGAGAATAATCATCATTTTTGTTCATTACTATGTCTGTATACTCTTCCATCATCTTCTTCGTAATGTCTCCTGGTTTACCATTGCTTACTTTCTTCCCATCAAGTGAAATTATGGGTGTGATCTCAGCTGCTGTTCCGGTTAAGAATATCTCATCAGACATTGCAAGTTCGCTTCTTGTAATGTCTCTTTCAACTATCTCAATATCCAAATCTTTTGCAATTTTGATAACTGCATCACGAGTGATTCCTTCTAGTGCAGATGATGCTAATGATGGAGTTGCCATTTGACCTTCTCTCACAATAAAGATATTTTCACCAGGCGCTTCACTGACATTTCCATTATGATCAAGTAAGATTGCTTCATCCACCCCATTTCTTTTTGCTTCTTGTGTTGCGATGATTGAATTTAGATAATTTCCCCCCATCTTTGCTTGAGGTGGGGTAGACATGTCTGAGAACTTTCTCCATGAAACAATTCCTGCAGATATACCATTCTTGTCAAACAAATCCCCAAAAGGAAATGTGAATATTGCAACATTTGTTGGGGCTTTTTCAGTTACATGCAGATTTATTCCATAGTCTCCAACAAAATAAAATGGTCTAATGTAACATGATTTTTTGAGTTTATTTTTTTTGCATATTCCTGTAATGGCATTTGTGATCTCTTTATCTGAAAAATTTAATGAAATGTTATAGAATTGCCCTGATTTTCTAAACCGTTTTACATGTTCATCTAGTCTAAATACGTGGAGATTTTTTCCATTCCAATATGCTCGAATTCCTTCAAAGATGGATGTTCCATAATGTATTGCATGTGTTGTAATTGGCACTTGTGCTTTTTCTATTGGAACATATTTTCCATCAAACCAAACATATTTTGAAAGTGGAAGTTTCATAGAAAATTTTTACCTGTAGTGTATTAATCTCTATTTATTTTGACCAGCCTTCTTTTGGAAATTTCATCCCAGCTACTCTTGTTGTCATATCTTCCAAATCTGCAAATTTCTTAACAGTTTCCCAATCTTCCTCTATTACTTTGGCTATTTTTTTAGGAACATCCTCTTTCCATGATGATTCTTTTCCAAGTGCTGCATCGTACAATTTTTCTTTGACTGAAGCTGCAGAAAGTGATTTTCTTTCTCCAACCTTTGGTTTTAGTCTGTAGATTTTCAACATGTATCCTTCAGCTTTATCTCCAGTGTATGAGAAGTATTCTCCCTCTACTCCACGCAAAATTTGTTTTCGTAATTGCCATGATTTTGGTGAGAGTAATGGAGGCATGTACTTTTTGAATGGTGCAAAAAATGCATAATCATCTGTAATCTGAATAGAATCTCCAAATACTGATTCTAACATCTTCTTTCTAGTTTCAAAATTAAATGGGAAACTTTTACTGTTGATCTCATTTTCACCATCTTTGAAAACAACAGGCATTACTTTTACGACATCTGCATCTTTTTTTAATTCCTCAATAATTTCTACATGAGCTTTTGTTACTGGATTAAGATGTGCAAGATATAGTGCAGTAATCAATTAGATTCACTAAACAAATCTCATATTTCAATGATTGATTTTTTAAAAAATTCTATCCGTATGATTCGTATTTGACTTCAAAGCTTCCGTCTTCACGTTTATCGTGTTCTGTAACAAAGCCTTTTGGTTTTAAGAAGTCCATTACGCCATCAATTGTGCCTTGCCATCCACAAACATAGAATATTGTGTTTTCTTTAGTAATTTTATCTCCAATTAATTCTTCTAATGGTGACATTCCATTGTCTCTTGGTCTTAGGAATGTTTCAACTCTGCCTACTTGACCTGCCCATGATCTGTTAAACCACTCTTGAGGTCTACTTATCGCTGCTCTGTATTTGAAGTTCCATTCATCTTTGCCTCTTCTGATACTTTCATTTTCTAATTCTGTTAGCAGATCTTTGTAACTCAATTCATCCACATAACTGGCACCATGTAATACGACAATCTCTCGTTTGTCTCCTGAATCGTGTAGGTGTTGTGCAAAACTAACAAAAGGTGCAAGACCAGTTCCTCCACCAATACAGATGATTCTTCTATTGTCTTTTTCTCCATTTGGTAATTCTTCATTGATTAACAATGCTCTGCCAGTTGGTTTTAACCAGAGAATTTCGTCTCCTTCTTTTGCATTGAATAATTGTGTAGTTAATCTTCCTGGAAGTGGTTTTCTGACCCATCTAATTACAAGCTCAACATAATCTCTGTTTTCTGGATGTGATGCAATTGAATATGCTCTTCTAACAATTTTTCCACCCTCAACAGGATTTGGTAATCCAAGTGTGATAAATTGACCAGCTTTGTATTCTGGAACTGGTCCTTCTTTTGGAACTAATCTAATAATTACAAGATCTTCTTTTAATAACTGAACATATGTGATTGTTGCTTTGTTATCTACTACCATAACGATTCAATCATAATATTGACGGTTAAATATATTGTGTTAATTTCATACATCGATTTTGCATTTGACCGCTAAACGTTAATAACCAATTTGAAAAATGTAATTGATTCAGAATTCTGAATATGGGCCGGTCGTCTAGTCTGGTAGGATAGGTGCATGGCATGCATCGGATCAAGGGTTCAAATCCCTTCCGGTCCACCATTACTTTTTTAATTTTGAAAGCATTTTTAGCAATTCCGAATCCGCTTCTTTTGAAATTTCTGTAATTCTTTCTTCAGCAATTGGAAATTTTAGATTGATTATTGCCTGTAATGCACTTTTTCTTACTTCTACATTTGTATCTAAAACTGAATCTAGAAAAATATCTTTAGCTTCTTTAGCTTTTAGATGTCCTAGTGCACCAATTGCACATGATCTTACCATAGACCGTTCATCTTTTGCAAGTTTTGTAATGTTGGGAATTGCATTTGTTTCATTTCTGTTTGCTAATACTAGTGCTGCAAAACCTCTGATGTTCTTACTAGTAGAATTTAGATTTTGAATTAGGAAATCTGAAATCTTATTTTTATTTAATATCAGTGAACTAAATGCTTCCCCTCGCACTTTAATGTCGTCATCATCTAATTTTGAAATAATTTTTTCTAAGACTTCTGGATTATCTGTTTTATCTAGAGTTTCTAAAATTTTGATTTTTTCTTCACTATTCCCAGATTCTAAAACTTTAACAATATTTTCCAAATTCTAAACAAAATCCTGTTTTCTAGTTAATAATAGTTCAAATCTTTCAAAAAAATTTGCTCATACTAGAAAAAATGCTTCTAGCTTTAAATTATCCTTAAATACCAACCTGTCCATGTCAACCGAAGCAAGAGACACCATATTCATTGGTAAAAAGCCATTGATGGCATATGTTACATCAACATTAATTCAATTGGCAAACATACCATCCGTAAACATCAAAGCTAGAGGACTCAGCATTGGACGTGCTGTGGATGTAGCTCAAATCATTGCAAGAAAAACAGAAAATGCAGGATACTCTATCGGAGAAATCAAAATAGGCTCAGAATCTTTAGAGTCTCAAGACGGTAGAACAAGAAATGTTTCAACAATAGAAATTGAAGTAAAGAGAAACCAGGCATAACTGGCTTTACTTGTAATTTTTTATTTTATTCTCTTTTTGAAAATCCGTACTTCTTTTCCATCTTTCTGAATTTTGAAAGTTCTACAAGATCATTGAATTGATCAAAATTCACTACTTTGTTCTTGTATTTAGAAGTCGTTCCAGTTTTCTTTAATTCTTGAAGTATGTTCATTGTTGCAAAAGTATTTGCAAACAATACTGATAATGGGTACAAAATTATTTTGAATCCCATTTTGTGCAATTCTTGGGCTGAACTTATCGGAGTTGCTCCACCTTCAATCATGTTTGCAACAAGTGGTGCTTTGATTGACTTTCCAATTTGTTTCATCTCGTCAATTGATCTTGGAGCTTCAACAAATACCGCATCAGCTCCTGTTTTTTTATTTTGTAACCCTCTTTCTATTGCAGCATCGAGTCCTTCTGTTGCTCTTGCATCTGTTCTTGCGACAATAATGAAATCTTCACTTTCTCTTGCATCAATTGCAGCACCAAGTTTTTCTGTATACTCTTCTTGTGAAACAACTTCTTTTCCTTGCATATGTCCACATCTCTTAGGCCATCTTTGATCTTCTAGAAAAATTCCTGATGCACCTGCAGACTCTAACTCTTTTACAAGTTTCCAAACACTAAGTGCATTTCCATAACCTGTATCTGAATCTACTATTACTGGAACATTAACTGCCCTACAAATTCTCCTTGCATTGTCAACTGTTTCTGTTGCCCCTATGAATCCATAATCTGGCATTCCAAAGAGAGTGGCTGATGTTCCATACCCTGTTTGAAACATAGCATCAAATCCCACCTTTTCTGCAATTTTTGCACCAATTGCATCATAAACTCCAGGAATAACCAAAGGTTTGTTTGATTTTAGCATGCTACGTAAATTTTTCATAAACTTGTTGTTTCTATGAATTATTTATGATTTTAAACTACTATCTCGTTTATTGTCTATCCTACTCTTCATGTCGTCTGATAATATTTTTAGAATAGCATATGATGCCTTTGATCTAGTATTTTCACAATATTACGTGACTTTTTCTCAAAACTGATCGAGAAAATTCAGGTTTCATAATCTATGTAATTTACGTAATTCTGAGATTTAGTCTATTTTGATCTCTTTACCTTTCTTTTCAACGTCTTTTGCATCAATCTTTTTTAGTTCATCTTGAAGAAATTTTCTGTATTTTTCAGTCTCTTCAGTAGTCATGTTTGCAACATTTGAACTCAAGATTGCTCCCATTGAAGATATTTTTTCTAGTAAATCCATTGCAACAAATCTTCCAACATTTCCTAATCTGAACAGAACATCTAATTGCTTTTTTACAATATCATTGACTTTGTCGACATCTTGTGCAGTTTCAGCACCTTTCTTTGTTAGTTGATACTTTCCATCTTTTGTTTCCTGAATTAATCCCTCATCTAACAATCTTCCAAGTAATGGATAGATCAATCCTGGTGATGGTTTCCAAATTCCATTACTTTGCTCAACTGCATAATCGATGATCTCTTTACCAGTTTGTTCTTTTTTCTTTAGCAGTTCCAGTATGAAGTATCTTGAAAATCCTCTAGGAACTGAACTTCCTACTCTCTGAAACCACTCAGAAATCATCACTAGTGATATCACTAGTGATATATTTGAACATTTTGGATCATGCCTAACAATTACTACATATTTATCCCGCCTCAAGCAAGTTTGTCTTAAAATGGTCGATTCAATCGAGTTTGATTTGATAATTTGTGGTTCTGGTTTAGCTGGTCTTAGAGCAGCAATTGCGGCTGCAAAAAAAGGACCTCATCTGAAAATTGGTATTGTTTCAAAATTACAGGTAATGCGTTCTCACTCTGTTTCAGCAGAAGGTGGAACTGCTGCAGTTATTCAAGAAGATGCAGGTGATACAATTGAGTCTCATGTATATGATACTGTAAAGGGTAGTGACTTTCTTGCAGACCAAGATGTTGCAGAAAGACTTTGTGTTGAAATGCCACAAGAAATTCATCAATTAGATCACTGGGGTATGCCATGGTCTAGAAAAGAAGATGGAAGAATTGATCAACGAAACTTTGGTGGTTACAGTTTTCCAAGAGCAACTTATGCCTCTGACAAAGTTGGTTTCTTTGAAATGCAAACATTGTATGACACATGTCAAAAACATGAAAACATAGAGTATCTTAACGAATGGTTTGCAACTTCTATTGTTCATGATGGAAAAAAATTCATGGGTCTTACTGCAATTGAATTAGGTTCTGGAACATTTTACACAATCAAAGGAAAAGCTCTCATCATTGCAACTGGTGGTGCTGGAAGATTGTACAGTTTTTCAACTTATGCTTTGTCTTCAACCCCTGACGGTTTGGATATGGGATTACGTGCTGGTATGGCACTCAAAGATATGGAGTTTGTACAATTTCATCCAACTGGAATTTTACCATCTGGTATTTTGATTACTGAAGGTGCACGAGGAGAAGGTGGTTATCTTCTAAACAACAAAGGTGAAAGATTCATGAAAACTTATGCATCTAGCAAAATGGAATTAGCTCCCCGTGATATTGTTTCTCGTTCTATTATGACAGAAATTCAAGAGGGTCGTGGTTTCAAACATGAAACAGGAGTTGACTGTATGAAACTTGATTTGAGACATCTTGGTGATGAAAAGATCAAAGAGAAATTAGGTGGAATTAGAGAAATCTCTATCAAATTTTCAGGAATTGATCCTGCTGAAGAATTACTTGACATTAGACCTGTTTGCCATTACATGATGGGTGGACTTCATACTGATATTGATGGCGCAACAGAAATTCAAGGTGTTTGGGCTGCAGGTGAGGCTGCATGTAACAGTGTTCATGGCTCAAATAGATTGGGTGCAAACTCTACCTCTGAATGTATTGTTTGGGGAAAAATTACAGGAGAACTTGCTGCTGAATATGCTATGAACAATACAACTGCAGATCAATGGCCACATCACTTGGTTGCTGCAGAGGAAAAGAGAATCTATGACGGAATCTTTAGAGGAAATGGTGATGCAAATCCATATGAAATTAGACAAGAATTAACTGATGTCATGAATGAGAAAGCATACGTTTACCGAAACGAAACTGATCTTGTTGCAGGTCTAAAGAGAATTCGTGAACTAAAAGCACAAACTTGGAAACATGTTGATGATAAAGCAAAAGAGTACAATACCAACTTTTCAAATGTTATGGAACTTGATTCCATGTTTAGAGTTGCTGAAATTGTACTAATTGGTGCAATTAATAGAAAAGAATCTCGTGGTGCTCATGCAAGAACTGATTATACTAAGAGAGATGATGCAAACTTTTTGCATCACACACTTGCCTATTATGATCCAAATGAACCAATAATGAAAACACATCCAGTAACAATCACTAAGTATCAGCCTGTGGAGAGGAAATACTAGATGACTCAAGACGAACACAAAGAAGGCTTCAAAGGAATGGCTAACCCTAGTCGTTACGGAATTGAAAGAGTAGCCTATTGGTTAATGAGATTAAGCGGTTTAGGATTATTAGCATATTTTATCGGTCACATTTATGAAACTAGTAACATTTTACGAGGAAGAGTAGGATGGAATGAATTCCTAGAATTAACTCAAACTACTGAGGGACACATTGTTTTGGCAATTGTAATTGCAATGTGTGTATTTCACACTGTTAATGGAATTAGAGTAATGTTAGGACATGGTGGAGTTGGTGTTGGAAAACCTGCAAGACCTGATTATCCATATGACCCAGCATCTCAAAACTATAGACACAAGATTGGAATCTATTCTGCAATAATCCTTGCTGCAATTGCTATGATGTACGGACTAGCCGTAATGTTTGGTGAGTGATATGAGAGAAAGTACTATTATGAAAATCCACTATGGAACTGCTTTGGCAGCAGTTGCTTTGGTGGCAGTGCACATATTGATGCGTATGACTATGAATTTTGCTGACTCTTTAGAATATGAGACTGTTCTTGCAAACTACAAGTTCATTCCTTATGCAATAATGCTAGAATTGATCCTAGTTTTGCTTTCAATACATGGATTTAATGGACTAAGAGTGATCTTGTTGGAACTTAAACAAGGACGTACCTATGAAAAAGCAGTTTCTTATGGTTGTCTTGCAGCAATGTTTGCACTGATTGCATATGGTTCACGAACAATTATTATGACTAACATGGGGATGGTATAGAGATGGCACAAGTTTCTGATGTTGCAGACAATCAATCTTCACAAACAAAAACACTACGAATTGCAAGATACAATCCTGAAAAAAACAGTGAAAAACAATTCATGGAATTTTCTGTTCCAGTTGAAAAATGGACAACTGTTTTAGAAACAATTCTTAATGTCAAGCAACATCAAGATCATTCAGTTGGAGTTCGTTATTCATGCAGACAAGCAACATGTGGTTCATGTGGAATGATAATTAATGGAAAGCCAAGATTAGCATGCTTTACCAAAGTTAGTGAATTGGACTCTGATGTTGTAACTGTTGAACCAATGAACAATTTTCCAATTATACGTGATCTAGCTGTAAAATTCGAAAGACTGTTTGATACTCACCATAAAATCAAACCTTACTTAGATAGAGATGACACTGAATTAGAATCTGATGCAAAAGAATTCTTACAATCTCCAGAAGAATTAGAACAATACATCCAATTTGCAAATTGTATCAAATGTGGATTATGTAATTCTGCATGTCCTACAATGGCAACTGATTCTTCATTTGTTGGCCCACAAGCCCTTGCTCAAGCCTATCGTTATGTGGCAGATAGTAGAGATAAAGGAAAAGATTCTAGACTAAAAATTATTGATGAATCTCACGGAATTTGGAGATGTCATTTCGCAGGTTCTTGTAGCCAAGTATGTCCAAAAGGTGTTGACCCTGCAATGGGAATTCAACTTCTCAGAGGATATATGCTTGGTTTTAGAAGCTAACCAAGTTTTTTTGGATTTGGACTATTGTTAACTTGATTGTTAATCTGTTCTGCCATAAAGTGATTTGATACATTCACTTTAACATCATCAACTCCATCCACTTTCAAAAGATTGTCATGTATGTCTTGACAAATTTTAAAACCAAACACAGCTGGACAGAATGGACTTGTTAAGTGCAAATCAACTTTAACATCGCTACCATTGATATCAACTTCATCAATTA
>REGJ01000005.1 GCA_003702525.1 Candidatus Nitrosopumilus sp. | reverse complement strand
AGGCAGCAGTGAGTGTTGATACCTGTTTCTGTTGGTTGGTGTTGGTTCTGGTGTTGGTTCTGGTGTTGGTTCTGGTGTTGGTTCTGGTGTTGGTTCTGGTGTTGGTTCTGGTGTTGGTTCTGGTGTTGGTTCTGGTGTTGGTTCTGGTTCTTTCTTTATGTCAACATCGTCAAGACTTCCAAAGACAGTCTCAAGGAAAGTTTTCTTATCAAAAGGTTTTAGATCAGGATATTCTTGTCCAACTCCAACATACATCACAGGAGTTGATGTTACTTTAACAATAGATAGAGCAGCGCCTCCTCTTGCATCAGCATCGCTCTTGGTAAGAATTGAGCCATGGAAGTTTGTGTGGGCATGGAATTCACGGGCTTGATTGACAGTATCATTTCCTGCCAAAGAGTCACCAACAAAAATTTTCATATCAGGATTTACAACTTTGGTAATTTTTTCAATTTGTTGCATCAAGTTTTCACTTGTTTGCATTCTTCCAGCAGTATCAATCAAAACTACATCTGTTTTGTGAGATTTTGCATACAGAACTGCATCACGTGCAACAGCTGCAGGATCAGAATTGTAGTTTTGAGCAACAAGTTTTAGGTTAAGTCGATTAGTGTGTTCCCGCAACTGTTCAATTGCACCAGCTCTAAAGGTGTCAGCAGCTGCAACAACAACAGAGAATTTTTCTTGTTGCAACATGTGTGCAACTTTGGCAAGGGATGTTGTCTTTCCGGTTCCATTAATTCCAAGGAACAAAATCAGAAATGGTTGTCCTTGTTCCTTTTTTTCTTTAATTTTTCCAAAAAGATCAATCTCTCCTGCAGCATCAAAGTGTGCAGAGATACTAGAAATCAAACTGTCTTTTACAAATTTTTCAATTTCTTTTTTGTCAACTTTGGAGCCAATCAGTTTCTCTTTTAGATCATCTTTGATTGAATCAATAACTTCAGTTGCAACATCAGATTCTAAAAGAGAAATTTCTAATTCAAAAAGAATGTCTTCAATGTCTTTTTCATTGAGTTCTTTTTCACCAAAACTTTTCGCTGCAGTAGAAAACGCGCTACGAAGTTTATCAAACATGGTTTATCCCGATTGTGGAGGTTGACCAGGTTGCTGCATGGCTTGCATCATTTGATTGACTTGTGCTTTACCTTGCTCTAATCTTTGGGCAGCATCTTGTTTTTTTGCTGCAGTGTCTTGTATTGCAATTTCAATTTCTTTGATTCTCTCTTCAAGATAATTAATTGCAGAAGCAAAGTCTTTTTCCACTGCCACTCCTGCGCCAATGTTTAGAATTATTTTGCTGTCAGAGGAAATTTTTGTTGGAACATATGTTCCGAGTCCAATTGGAACAAGAGTGTCAGATTCAGGGTTTTTACTAAGAGATTTTATTGATTCAATAGCTGCAGTTGCTTCTCTAAATACACCAAGGAATGTGTTTTCTCTTTGAGATAAATCTGCAAAATATGTTTCAAGCATTTGCATTTGCTGCATTAATTGCTCTGCTTGTTCTTGACTCATTTACAACATGGCTCTCTCTTATGGTTATAAATTCATTCATAGATAGTGAATCAAAAAATGAATAAAAAATAAAGAATGAACTTTATTTTGCTTTAGAGAATCTGCTCTCTACCTCATCCCAGTTAACTACATTCCACCATGCTTCAATGTAAGCAGGTCTCTTGTTTTGGTAGTTGAGATAGTATGCGTGTTCCCAAACATCACAGCCTAACAATGGTACTAATCCTTCAGTTCTAGGACTTGTTTGGTTTGGCATTGATTTGTACTCAACCTTTCCAGAAGAAGGATTGTATACTAACCATCCCCAACCACTGCCTTGAATTACTGCTGTAGTGGATGAAAATTTCTCCTTGAAGTCGGCAAAACTTCCAAAGGAATCGTTGATTGCATCAGCAATAGATCCTCCAGGTTCTCCGCCTCCATTTGGTTTCATGTTATTCCAAAATAGCCTATGGTTGTCATAACCACCACCGTTGAAATTAATTGCACCTCTTTTGTCTTCTGGTACTGAATTGATATCAGACAAGATATCAAGAATATCTTTGTCTTGAATTTCAGCTGGACATGTTTCAAGAGCTGCATTTAGTTTGTCAGTGTATGTTTGGTGATGCTTTGTATGGTGAATCTCCATTGTTCTTGCGTCAATGTGAGGTTCTAATGCATCATAAGCATATGGCATTTCAGGAAGTGTGTATTTTCCCATGAGTGCATTTGAGAATTTATTCCATTTATTGGTTTACAGGTAATCATTTTTACTTGTTAAAATTGTTAGAAGATTTGTGAAATTTCTAGCGATTTTTTCTTTAATTGTTGTAATTTTGATGGGATTTGTTTTTACTCAAGCTATGGATTCTGAAAATCAAATTAACATATACTTGGAAAGAAGTGTTCCATTTGTAGGTACAGACATTCCAAGGATGGATGGGATAGACGGAACAGGAATCAAGATTGCAATTATCGATACTGGTGTGGACTTTAATCATCCAGACCTGTTTGGATGGGGTCCTGATGGAAAAGTTGTTGGAGGATACAACTTCATACAAGAAGGTCAACCTCCAATGGATAACAACGGACACGGTACACAAGTTGCAGGAGTAATAGCCGCAGATGGACAAGCAGCAGGTATAGCACCCAAGGCAAAAATCCTTGCCTACAAAGTATCTGAAGACGGAGAAGGCGTGTCATCAGATTTGATCATCAGCGCAATTGAAAAAGCAATTGAAGATGATGCAGACATTATCAATATCAGTTTAGGAGTAAACAAGACAAACACAAAGATTGAGAGAGCAGTGAACCAAGCACTAGAAAAAGAAATCTTTGTAGTTGCCGCAGCTGGAAACGATGGTCCAGGATTAGGAACGATTGGAAGTCCTGGACAAAACTTTGGTTCAGTTACAGTTGGTGCAACTTACAACAACCTCACATCTAGTTTGATTGCAACACTTGAAGTTGATGACAAGCCATACACTGTAATTCCAATGGCAGGAAACAAAAAGACAGAAGATTCAGTTTCTGGAAAACTAGTGTTTGGAGGATACGGAAAAGCAGATGAGTTAAAGGATCTTGATGTAAAAGATTCCATACTAATTGTTGAGAGAGGTAGTGATGTTGAAGGAGAATTGTTGTATTTTTCAATAAAGGAAACTAATGCTGCAAATGCAGGAGCAAAAGCAATGATTGTTTACAACAACATCCCAGGGATTTTCTTTGGAGAATTAATTCACGAGTTTATTGAACCAGATTATTCACCTAGAATTCCAGTAGTGTCAATTGACAGAGAAGAGGGATTAGAGATTGTTGAGTCAATTAATGGAGGTCAAGCCACATTGAATCTATTTTTTAATCCAGATTATCTTGCACATTTTAGTTCAAGAGGACCAGTATCCCCATTTTACATCAAACCAGAAATTGTAGCACCTGGCGCATACATCAACACCACACAAAGCAATGCAGGATACAACTTTACCAGTGGAACCAGTTATGCTGCTCCTCACGTAAGTGGTGCAGCAGCCCTATTACTGCAAAAAAACCCAGAATTGCACCATCATGAGATAAAGTCACTATTGCTAACCACAGTTGAGCCCGTATCTGATGCCTATGGTAATGAATTCTCCATACAAGAAACAGGCGCAGGAAGACTAAACATTGCAAAGGCATTTGATGCAAAACTGATCATAGAACCACCAAACTTTGTTGCACTAACATCATCAGATGACAAAGTCTTTGAGAAACAATTCCAATTAAAATCACTTGATGGTACATGGGAAGGGTTTGATGTTAAATTTGATGGGCCAGAATTCATAGGGTTTAGTGGAGAATTAATTGATGATAATATTTTGAATGTAAGGATGAATGTATTAGAAGACAACTTTGGAGAACATGAAGGAAAGATAAGGATAAGTCATGAAGGTACAGAGTATGTCGTTCCATTTGTGTTGTATTATACACAGGGTTCAATTTCAATAATTCAACAAAACGAAAAACTGTTCTTTGATATTTACCATCCAGAAGAATGGAGTTTTGCAAAAATTTCAATTACAAACAGTGAAGATGGTAGAGTTGATACAACAACTGTAACACCAGACAAAGATGCATCAATTGATGTTTATGAAAATACAGAATATTGGGTTGATGCAAAAATTAGAGTTAATGGAAATACATCAAGTGCATATAATACCATAGACATCAAAACACTTGAAGAAAGGGAAAGGTTAGACTTTGACATTCCAGAAAGACAGATGTCAATAATTGTAAGTGCTGTAATTATAATTGGAATAATAGGTATTGTTCTAACAAGAAGATAGTCTATTGTTGTGGTGGTTTTGGACCAGCAGCAATAACTTCTTGTGCAACTCCATCAAACTTCTTAAAGTTCTCAACAAACATTTGAGCTAGTTTCTTTGCAGACAAATCATAAGCATCTTTGTCAATCCATGTGTTTCTAGGATCTAAAATTTCTGATGGTACTCCTTCAACTTCTGTTGGAACATCTAGATTAAACAAATCGTTGTGAGTATACTTTACAATATTGAGACCACCAGAAAGTGCAGCAGTAACCATTGCACGACTGTACTTTATCTTGACTCTATCTCCAACTCCATATGGGCCACCAGACCAGCCAGTATTGATGAGATAGACTACAGTGTTGTGCTCGTTGATTTTCTCTCCAAGCAATTTAGCGTAAACAGAGGCAGGTCTAGGCATGAATGGTGCTCCAAAGCATTGAGAGAATACGGATTTTGGCTCTTTGATTCCTCTTTCAGTTCCTGCAAGCTTGCTGGTGTATCCGGACATAAAGTGGTACATTGCAGCTTCTTTTGTTAATCTGGAAACAGGAGGTAAAACTCCCAATGCATCTGCTGTCAAAAATATAATCACTTTAGGATTTCCGCCAACACTTGGAATTACAGCACCTGGAATGAAATCCAAAGGATAGCCAACACGAGTGTTTTCAGTTAAAGTGTTATCATCATAATCAGGAATGTTGTCATTTAGAACTACATTTTCTAAAAGGGCACCAGGTTTGATTGCATTCCAAATTTCTGGTTCTGCTTCTTGACTAAGATTGATACATTTTGCATAACATCCCCCTTCAAAGTTGAAAGTTCCATTGTCAGACCAACCATGTTCATCATCACCAATTAATTTTCTATTAGGGTCTGCTGAAAGCGTGGTCTTTCCAGTACCAGATAAACCAAAGAATAAAGCAGTATCACCTTTTTCACCAATGTTTGCAGAACAGTGCATAGGGAAGATTCCTTTGTCAGGCAAGAGGAAGTTCATTACACCAAACATTGACTTTTTCATTTCACCTGCATATTCTGTTCCACCAATTAGAACAATCTTTCTTGTCAAGTCAATGAGAATGAATATGTCAGTTCTAGTTCCATCAATCTCTGGGTCTGCCTTAAAGTCATTAATACAAAGAATGGTAAATTCTGGTTCGTGATTTTCTAACTCTTCACTTGTTGGACGAATGAACAAATTACTTGAGAACATGTTTTGCCAAACATGATCATTGATTACTCTAATTGGTAAACGAGTTCCAGGATCAGCTCCGACAAATCCGTCAAAGACAAAGAGTTCCTTGTTATCAACAAAGTTTTTCATTTTTTCTAATAATTTTTCAAATTTACCACTTGGGAACTGGTGGTTGATTTTACCCCAATCAATTGTTTCATGTGTTTTATCATCATATACGATAAATCGATCATCAGGCGAACGTCCGGTATATTTGCCAGTATTTACTGAAAGAGAGCCTGTAGAGTTTACTACACCCTCTTTTCGCTCAACTGCAAGATTTACCATCTCATCTGTGGTGAGATTTCGGTGTACTTTGGATGGATTTATGCCAAAGTCCTTGAGTTGAGCTGAAAACTTGTCAGTTGTGGCAGTACCTACTACTTGTGTCAGAGTGTTACGCCTCCAAAAATAATGTCATTAATCCCAGGCTTGTTCATGAGATATTTCGATCCGCCTTCCATTTCCTTATTATCTCTTGCCATCTGAAATTATTTTCAGCGTCTAGGAACGTATTTATTCCAAAATTCAAGAGTCAATCTGATGCCGATCAATAAAGACAAGATTGCAAAGAGACAGGAGATCAAAGAACACAATCCTGATTTTGAAAGACCAGAGAGCTGGCGTTATGTTAGACTTCAAACTGGTTGGAGAAAACCAAAAGGTATTGATCATCATCAGAGAAAACAATGGAGTAGAGGTCGTCCAGGTCTAGTTAAAGTTGGATTTGGTGGACCAAAAGATGCAAGAGGATTACACCCTTCAGGATTTACAGATAACTTAGTTTACAATTTAGATGACTTGGCAAAACTTGACCCAAAGAAAGATGGCGTCAGATTAGGTCACAGTGTAGGTACAAGAAAGAGAAAAGAGATTGTTACAAAAGCAGTCGAACAGAAATTCAAAATTTTTAATGCGAGAGTGAGTGCAAGTGGTAGTAAATCTTAAAGCTAAGAAAAGACTAGCAGCCAGAGTTACTGGTGTTGGTGTTCACAGAATAAAATTTGATGCAGACCATCTTACTGACGTAGCTGATGCCATTACAAGAGAAAACATCCGCAGTCTAATCACAGCTAACACAATCAGAATTGATTCATTTACCGGAACTTCCAGAGGGAGAGCACAAACAAAGAAAGATCAGAGAAACAAGAGAGGCACCAAACAGGGTTCAAAACAAGGACGTAAAGGTGCACGTGTTGGTAAGAAAGAAATCTATGTTGCAAAAGTACGTTCATTGAGAAGACTCCTAAAAATCGCAAAAGACAGAAAGGAATTGACCAATCCTGAATTTTGGGCACTCTACAAAAAAGTAGGTGGAAACACAGTCAGAAATAAGGCACACTTGAGACAATTAATGGAAGAGATTGTCGCAAAAAGAAAGAACTAGAATCGGTAAACAGTTTTTTCCCAATCTAGAATTTTACCATTTTCAATGTGGATACCTTCATCATTTAGCATCTTTGTTTTGATATGCTCACCATATGCATATCCACCAACCTTACGATTAGACATTACAACTCTATGACAAGGGATGATTACAGGGTATGGATTTTTGTTCATTATTCTTCCAACTACCCGTTGTCCATTCTTTAGACCAATTGCCTTTGCAAGTTCACCATAAGTTGTGATTTGACCTTTAGGAACTTCTAGTAATTTTTTGTAAATCTTTTTTTCAATATTCAAAGTTTGACTACCTCAAGTTCTGTAGACTCTAGAAGGTCGAGAACTTTTTGTTTGTTATGTCCCAATCCATTCCAATCTAGTAGTGCAAATGTTGCCATGTTATTTTGCTTGATAATGTGAGAGAACAACTCATCATCAAGATTATCAAGTGCATGTTTTGGGATAACTGTTCCAAGAGCATATTTGCCTTCAAGTAGTTGTCGGGTAAACTTTGTAGGATAATGTGTACCACCAAAACACAGGGCTACGGGGTTTTTTGGAATATTATTTGACAGCACTTCATGAACTAGTTTTGCGACTCTATGACATAGATTTTCGTCAGTCCATTGTTTTTCAGTGGTTCCTATCTCAATGAATATTGCAGGTTTTTTGAGATCAGTTGGTCCATGATGGGTTGCCTCTATTGTAATATCAAATTCTATGAAATCAGATTGATGATCTTTAAGTGTTTGAAGATATTTTTTTTGCAAGTCGGGATGAGGAATTGCTACTTGTTTGTCTTTTCCACCAAATTTTGCCTCTGAGAAATTTCCAGTACTATGACAAGTAAGAGCTAAAACTCCAGATTCTGCAGCGTGTTTGGATAAAAAGACAAACCCATCATAATCATATTTTTCTTCTAGCCAATCTGCAGAAATTGAAGGTGTTGGAATAATCACTAAATCATAATACTCTCCACGAAAAATATCTCCATCTTGAGTCATAGCCTTACAAAGAAATTTTGCCATATTGTGACCAGCAGGATCATCAGCATATGCAACTAGCAGCTCCATGAAATAAGAGATATAAGGAGACCCTATTAATTTCCACCAATGAACCCGAAGCAGAAGTTGAAGGATATGGCAAATACCTTGAAAATGGCAAAAAAGCCAGACAAAGATGAGTATAAACAGCATCTTAGATTGGTACTATTAGGTATTGGCGGAGTTGGCATCATTGGATTTATCATTCAATTCGTCTTTTCGGTGATCACATTTGGTAGGTAAAATTGTCTGAGGAAGTAAAATCACATTTGTTTGCAATTAGAACCACTGGTGGACAAGAAAAAGTGGTAATGAGATTATTAGAAGCAAAAGCTAATGCTAATCAAATCAACATTCAATCAGTATTTTGGGTAAATGATCTAAAAGGATATGTCGTCATTGAAGCAGTCAATCCAAGTGATGCATACATGGCAGTAGAAGGTGTCAGACACATCCGCGGTCAATTAAGAGGAGAATTAGAATTCAAAGATATCGAGGGATATTTGGTAAAGAAATCAACAGTATCTACACTAGCAGTAGACAATGTCGTAGAAATCACTGGCGGTCCATTCAAGGGAATGAAGGCAACAATCACCAGAATCGATCCAGACAAGGAAGAAGCTACAGTTGTTTTGCTGGATGCATCATACCAACTACCAGTCACAGTAGACGCAAACTATCTAAAACTATCAACCGAGGGTTAGGAAGGATTAAATTTTCATTTTAAGGCGATAAAATATGGGAGAACAAAAAATTTCATCACTTGTAACAGGAGGAGGAGCATCTGCAGGTCCACCTTTGGGTCCAGCACTAGGTCCACTCGGCGTCAACATCATGGAAGTTATCAATGCAATTAACGATAAAACAAAAGACTTTGAGGGAATGAAAGTTCCAGTTACCGTTATTGTTGATAGTGATACAAAAAAGTATGAGATTGAAATCGGTATCCCATCAGCAGCTGCACTCATCATGAAAGAAGCAGGAATCCAAAAAGGTTCTGGTGCTTCTGGAACTGAATGGGCAGGAGATGTTACGATGGATGCAGTTGTTAAAGTTGCAAACACAAAACTAGAGAACTCTTATGCATCATCACTAAAGTCAGTTGCAAAAACTATTGTTGGTACATGCCTTGCTTTAGGAGTCAAAGTAGAAGGAAAGACTCCAAAAGAAATTACAGCAGAAATCAACGAAGGTAAATGGGATGAGAAATTCCAGTAATTAGACTCGAGTTTTATCTACATCATCTAAAATTTTCTGCATACAATCATGACAAAGGACATCATGTTCGGATAATTTTCTAATCACATTATGATCCTGAACTTTAGAGTTATAGGTTGCTGAAATTACTATCTTGTTGCTCCATACCGCATAATCTTCTTTTTTCTTTGAGCACACAACACAGTTCATGATACAGTTACAGGGTTTGTGTATAAAATCTAAACATCATTTCCTGTAACTACCCATTCAAGTGCTCTAAGAACTCCTTGATAGTACTTCATTGCATCCATTGATTCTGCATTTACCAATCTTTGTTCGATAACTTTTCGGTATTCTGCAACTTCGTTTTCTGTTTTCATGAAATTGGTAAAGATGCATCTAGATAAATGGATTTTTGATAAAACCGTTTGCCAAAAGTACTACAATTCCTACAGCAGTTCCGGTTCCACCAAGAATTCCTATTAAAAATGCAGCATCGCGTTTGTCCATTTAGAATAATTCAAAGAATTGCAACTTATGAATTTAGAGTTTTGGAAGTTGACCGGTTTTATCTAGATTTGATTTGCATACCTTGCAATACAGTCGAACTTCACTGGAAGGAAATTCAGCACCACAGTTTTTACAAGTGTAAAGTTTGGTCTCGCCCATGAATCTATAACCACATGTTAAAGACTTAAGCATTGATAATTTCGCATTTATCGTGCTTTTTCAGACTTTTCTTGTGCAGTATCAATTCCGTATTGTTCTTTTCTTTTCTTGTTTGATAGCTCACAATAGAAAATTTGTTGATCTTCAGACATTAGGATTCCTAGTTTATTTGATTATTAATAGATGATGTATGAATTATGTCAATTCATCAAGATATACTGGATCTTTGTCAGTCTTTTGTAATTCTACAAAGGTCTCAGTATTTTGGATTCCTTCGATTTTTCCAATCTTCTCGATAACTACTGCATGGAGGGATTCAAGGTTCTTTGAGTACACTTGAATCATGATGTCAAATCTTCCAGTGACCTCTGAAATTGACACGACTTCAGGGGTTTCCATGAATTTTTTGTGAATTGCGTCTTTGAACTTTGGATCTCTGTTGATTCCAACGTTTGCCTTTACACCTATTCCTAACAAAGAGTCGTCAATTTCGACTGTGAATTTCTTTATCAGTTTCTTTTTGACTAGCCTCTTGATTCGGCTGTAAAGCACAGATGCATTGATTCCTAGTTTCTTTGAGAGTATAGGAACTGAGATCGAGCCGTCTTTTGTTAATTCAAAGAGCAATTTCATATCTAATTCATCAAATCTATGCAAGGTATTCGAAAATTCTCGTTGTGATTTAATATATGTAGGTTTTGTGAGGAATTTGATGTTGATTTTCAATTATTTTGGACAAAAAATGAAATTTTTTAAAATTATCAGCACCAACTAAATTCCTGCCTCTAAACGATTTTAAGTAGGCTTTCTCGAAATTGTTCGTAATGATTACAGAGGCTCAACTAGCTGATATGGTAAAAGAGGCAAAGACTGCAACTAAAGCAAAAAAATTCAAGCAGTCAGTAGAGTTGATTGTCAATTTCAAAGATATTGATGTCAAGAAAGGATTTGCACTCAACGAAGTCGTTCAGCTTCCAAAGACTAGTTCACCTGCAACAGTATGTGTTATTGCAACAGGGGACATGGGAACAAAAGCAAAAGCAGCAAAAGCAGACTCTGTTATAGGAAATGAAGAACTAGACAAATTTGGAGCAAACAAAAGAGAGTCTAGAAAATTCATCAACAAATATGATTTCTTTTTGGCAGATACACAAATAATGCCAACAGTCGGTAAAACTTTAGGTCAACTATTAGGTCCTAGAGGAAAGATGCCAACACCAGTTCCATTTAATGCACCTATTGAATCATTTTTAGCAAGATTTAGATCATCAATTAAAGTTAGAACAAGAGCATCACTTTCTGTTTCATGTAAAATCGGAGATGAATCAATGGAAGATGGAGACTTGGCAATCAATGCACATGCAGTGCTAAGTGCAATTGAAAAGAAATTACCAAACGGTGAGAAGAATATGAAAAAAGTCATGATCAAAACCACAATGGGAAAACCAATTAAACAAATCCAAGAGGTCAAGAAGAAACATGCATGAGAATAGAACCACATATCCTAAAAGAAAAGCTCAGATGTATCAGCAATTACAAGAGTTACCAAAAAAATACAAAGTAATGGCAGTTATCAAAATGAACAAGGTACGTTCTACTCAGATACTACCTTTAAGAAAAACTCTCAAAGATGATGTAGAATTTTTCAGCATCAAAGATAAAGTTGCACAAAAAGCACTAGAGAATTCGGATATTCCAGGAATCAAAGACATGATTGGAGAATTCAAAGGACAAATCATGCTCATGTTTACAGACATGTCACCATTCAAGCTTAACGTACTTTTGGCAAAGAACAAAATCATGATGATGGCCAGAGGCGGAGATATTGCAAGTATCGATATTGTCGTTCCAGCAAAGAACACAGGAATTGCACCAGGACCAATGCTTACAGAATTCAAAGAAGCAGGAATCCCAACTAAGATTGACCAAGGTACAATATGGATTGCAAAAGACTCAACACCAGTACTCAAAGGTGAAGCAATCAATGAAAAACTTGCAGCAATTTTAGGTAAATTAGATATCAAACCAGTTGAGGCTGGAATCACATTATTCACAGCACTCGAGGATGGACTCAAGTATGCTGAAGAGGAGATGATAATTGATGTTGAGAAGGTAAGAGATGAATTTGCACAAGCACACCAAGAAGCAATTTCATTATCTATCGAGGCAGCATATGTCACACCAGACAACATCGAGCAAATCTTGGCAAAAGCAGCACAATCAGCACGTTCTGTATCTGTTGAATCAGGTTACATGACTGATGAAACAAAAGAGCAAATCTTGCAAAAGGCAGATGCTCAAGCAAGAGCAGTTGTAGGTCAAGCAAAAGATTACACTCCAGCATAAACCAAAGATAATTCTTCCAAGTGGTAATTCACAAAAAAAGTAGAATCATTTATGAACATAATAATACAGGTTTGAAATATTGGCAACTGAATATTTACAAAAATCTCAAGTGAGACTTCCTACAATTGTATTTCTTGCAGCATTGTCTGGAACTACATTGGCAATGTGGGGGGCAAGTTGGGACATTACATCACATTTGTTAAGAGAACCTGAGACATTCTTTACACCATCACATGGAATTTTGTATCTTGGTGTTGGAATTAGTGTAATTAGTGCAATAATGAGTTCTGTGATGTATCTTAGAAGAAAAGAAGTTAGAACAGAATCATTTGCAATGGGACTCAAACTCATAGTTATTGGTACAATGATTCAGGTTGCAGCAGGTCCTGGAGATTTTTACTGGCACGAATTGTTTGGATTAGATGGACTGCTTAGTCCAACTCACATAACACTTGCGTTAGGAATTCTAACTACATTAGTGGGTTCTGTTATTGGGTTTTCACGAATTAATTTCCACTTACAAGAAAAGAATATCTTCTTTAGAGCAATCTTACCAATAACTTATGGAATTTTTTGGTTTAGCATAATGTGGTTAATCTTTTTTTTCGTACTGCCAATATCAGAAGGAGAAACCCACAATTTCAATCCAGATCCTAATGTTGCAATTGTGCTAAGTTTTGTTCTGATTCCATTTGCATATTCCCTAGTATTTTGGACATCATCAAAGGCCCAGAATCGATTTGGTGCAACTAGCACTGCGGCACTGACGTTTATTGTGATGAATATATCATCTAACATCTTTACATCTGAAGGCATCATATTTTATCTCCCATTATTTGCAGCACCAATGATTAGTGCGATTGCAGCAGACTATGTCTTTAACAAAAAATGGAAATCAAAAGTTATGCAAAAACATTCAGCAAAAGTTGCAGGTGCAATACTAGGTTCGATGTTTTTTGCATTTAGTTTTCCAATGCTATCAATGACATTTCTAGAAGTGTATCTACACAATGACATATTTCCATATGATGTATTACCAACATCATCAGATGTTGTATTCAAGGACTGGATGATGACCATCCCAGGAGGAATTGTTTCAGGAATAGTAGGAATGATCCTTGCACCTAAAATACTAAGATTCTCTTCAAACTAGTGTGAAGAAAAAAGAAGTTGATGAAATTCTAGATCATATTAGTCAAAAGTTTGAAGATGACGTACCAGGAATTGTAAAGATGTTGGTTCGAAAAAAGATTGGCAAGTTCCAATCATTTAATGCAGAGTCACTACCTGAGTCATTACGTACTTGTACAGTTGAGGAGTTAATTGGCATTGTACAGAAAGGATTAGAATCAGGCAAACTCAAGATATAAAAAATTCAATTAAAAAAATAAAAAATTTGAAAATACTAGTTTCCAATAATTTCAATTTTTTCTGCGCCAGTTAGAAAGTAAACTTTGACCATACTGCCATGAATATATGCATCATCCCATCTTCACCATCAACTAATACCATGTCAACAGTACTGAATTGTGGAACGCTTATCTTGATACTTCCATCATCAAATGCATCAATTACAACTGTAACTGTGTCAGATGTTCTATCAAAAATGTTGCTTTGCAATATAGCACTATTAATTTCCGAATTTCATATTTTATATAAAAATTGAGCCTATTTTAGAGAATTTTTTGATTCAAAATTCCTTTACTTTTGGCAGATTCCAGTTGTATTTCATTGCAAGTAACCTGATTGCAGTTATAATAGATATTCCAACAATTGATGCAATCTGAATATCTACACCAGATGAGAGTATTGCATAAAATACTACAATTCCAATTACACTAGCTACTGCATAGACTTCTTTTACAAAGACAATTGGAATCTCTCGAACAAATACATCACGCAATATTCCACCACCAATTGCAGTAATCACTCCTGCTAACAGCATTGGAAGAAATTCCAGTCCAACTACTTGGTGTGCAATAGATGCACCAATGATTGAAAATACACCTAGTCCAACTGCATCAAAGACTAACCAAGTCTCCATTCGTTTTTTGAGTTTTGTGTACAAAAAGAACATTACAATTCCAACTGTGACAGTCAATCCAATGTATATTGGATCAGAAAATGCATTTGGAAATATTCCAAATGTCACATCACGGGTTATTCCACCTGCAACACCAACAACTGTTGCCAAAACAATAATTCCAAAAATGTCAGCTCTGTGTGCAATTGCCTTTGAAGCACCAGTAACTGCAAATGCAATTGTACCCAAGTAATCTAAAATGGTGATAAACGATCCAAGTTCAAAAGAAAAATCTACCATTCAATGCAGACATCGAGATATTGGTAATTAAGAATTGATAAAAATAGAGATCAAAAATAGATTTGAGAAAAGTAAACTCGTTTAGCCAAATAGTGAAGATAATCCTTCCATGGCTGCTTCTTCGGTTTTACCTTCTTCTTTAGGTTTTTCCTCGGCCTTTGCTTCACCACCAGCTGGTGCATCTCCGCCTGCTGCTGGTGCGGCTGCTGCTGCAACTGCGACAGGTGCGGCTTTAACTGCCTCATCGATGTTAACATCGGCTAAGGCTGCAACTAGTGCTTTAACTTGGGCTTCATTAACTTCAGCGCCAGATGCTTTGACAACTGAGCTGACGTTTGCCTCGTTAACTTCTTTTTCTAGCTTGTGAAGAAGTAAAGCAGCGTAAACATATTCCATTGTACCGAGATTTTCAGAGTCGATAATATAAAACTACTGTGAACTTGTGTCTAGAATCAGTTTAGAATCTTGAGACTTCGGCATACAGAGTAAAGTGTTCGTTTGAGATTCTTGTCAATCAGAGTGTCCATTCTGTTTTTGAGGACACGTTTTGCCTCATCACGTTCTGCACCGGGTGGAAGAGATAGCACTGTGTTGATAAATTCTGGGAGGGATTCGCGAATCCATCCATCTAGCATATTGTAGACTTTGGGCGGAATGAGATCACATTTGTCTTGGTCAAGATCTAGCACATCTGCAAAGTTTTCATGTTCGATTCTATACACTAGAGCCAAAACAACATTGTCTGGATTTGGATTTTGTAGAATCTCTAGGGAACGTTCACCAGTCTTTCCTTGTTCTATTTTGTTTTTCAAACCAACTGGATTTACAATAACTCCACTTACTCCAACCTTTCTTCCCTCAACTCCAGTAACTGTGGCAAAGATAAAGTCCTTGTAATCACCATTCTCTTTTACAGAAAAGACATGAACTCCTTCTTTGAGTTGAGGTTTTCTTCCAAACATGGATAAACTGAATATGATAGTGTATTTAATGTATTATCAATTATTTATGGTAAAAATGAAAGTTCCAGTCATTATCTTCACTCTAGTTGTTTTTGGAATGATTCCACTAGCCTTTGGAGAGAGTTATCCGGAGATGGGAATCAAGATTGATGTAGTTGTAGATAATCTCAAAGTTCCATGGGCAATTGATTTTGCATCAGATGGCAGAGTGTTCTTTACTGAAAGAGTTGGCAATGTCAATGTAATTCAAAATGGAGAGGTAAACCAAATCATGTCACTAGGAGTTGGTGGCGGTGAGGGAGGAATGCTAGGAATTGCACTTGATCCAAACTTTGATGAGAATCATTACATCTACGTTTACTATACTTACAACGAGTTTCTTGGAATCAAGAACAAACTGGTGCAATATTCTGAATCAAACAATATACTAACTGAGGAGAAAATTTTGATTGAAGGAATTCCTGGTGCACCATACCATGATGGTGGCAGAATAAAGTTTGGACCAGATGGAATGCTGTATGTTACAACAGGAGATGCAGTAGAACCAGACTTGTCACAAGATGTGAATTCAGTTGCAGGAAAAATCTTGAGAATCAATTCAGATGGTACAATTCCAGATGACAATCCATTTGATTCTGCAGTTTATTCCATGGGACATCGCAATCCACAGGGAATCGCATGGGATGAATCAGGTAATTTGATTGCAACAGAACACGGACCGTCTGGATGGATAGGTGTTGCACATGATGAAATCAATTTGATAGTCCCTGGAGCAAACTATGGATGGCCTCATGTGTTTGGCGACCAAACACAGGACGGATTGACAAATCCAATACTTCATTCCGGAGATGACATTTGGGCCCCATCAGGTTCTACATTTTACTATGGAAAAGAAATACCAATGTTTGATGGAAAATATTTTTCATCAGCACTTAGAGGACAGCATATTCACATGATAGAATTTGATGAGAACTATGGAGTCTCATATCACGGAGAGTTGTTATCCGGAGAGTTTGGAAGAATTAGAGATGTAACGCAAGGTCCAGATGGATTGTACTTTATGACAAGCAATCAAGATGGACGTGGCAATCCAAATTTGCATGATGATAAAATCCTGAGGATATCACCACTGTACAATTATGAAGATAGTCCTGCATGGGTACAAAATATCTCTGAATGGTATATGAAGGGACAAATTACAAAGCAGGAATCACTTGATGCTCATTCCTATCTGATAGAAAGGGGAACCATTTCCCAAAACTAGAGACTATCAAAGTCGGACCAATCTCGACCCAGTTTGTTTAGGATATCCCATGCAAACCTGTCAATGTTTACACCAGGACTAGTAATTACTAGAACAACATGAGTTCCAAATGGAAAGCTCATCATTACTGCATTTTCTCGTCTTGAAGAAGAATACTTTACTCGGCCAAGATTTGCATCAAAGCCTTGTCTGTTTGCAACTCTATGAGCTAGTTCTTGGAACATTTGTCTTCTTTGAGCAACATTGAGCATCGGAACTGCTTTTTCATCAAAACCGCCTGCAACTAGTTCGCCTTTAGAATCAATTAATCCACAGAATCTAATCTCAGGATCTAAGAGAATGTCATCTATTTTCTTTTTAATGTCTTCAAGTGGAAACTCTTCTGCCATAAATGATAATAAACAATTTTCTGTATTTAATGAATCCCCAAATTTCATCTATGGTTTTAGAAACACCTTGAGTGTATCAGGTTTTTTTGCATGTTCTATAGCCTCAGAGAATTTCTCCAAAGGAAAAGTTGAATCTATCATGGAATCAACTGAAATGATTCCAGTTGCAAGCGCATCAATTGCTGGTTTGAACAATCCGCAACGTGAACCAACCAAAGTAATCTCGTTTACTACAGTTGGAGTCAAGTCAAGGTTTTCTCGTGATGCAATTGTTGATTTTAGTATCACAGTTCCACGTGGTTTTATCAGTTTCATAGTGTCTGCAAATCCAGAGTTGCTTCCAGTAGCTTCTACTACCAAGTCATATGATTGATAATCAGAGTCATCAATTCCAATTTTAGTTGGAATCTCAAATTTTTCAAGATTTGTTAATTTGTTTTGGTGTCTTCCAAAGCATGTAACATCAGGACAAGATAACTTTAGGACTTGACATATCATCTGTGCCAGTCTGCCATCACCCACTACTGCAACTTTCCAGTCAGAGTTTAGTGATATTTGCTCCTTGATTTCAAATGCTGCTGCCAATGGTTCAACAAATACTGCCTGCTCATCAGTAACAGAGTCAGGAATTACGTGTAGATTCTCTTCAGGTAGAGACAAGAATTCTGCAAATGCTCCATCTCTTTTCAAGATTCCAAGTACGGTTCTGTTAGGACAGTGTCTTTGCATTCCCTTTTTGCAGGAATCACACTTGTTGCATCCAGCATTAATCTCACCTACAACTCTTTTTCCAATCAAGTCAGGATTTTGTGATTTCTCCACAACTCCAACAAACTCATGACCCAAAACACCATTGTATGCCATATATCCATCAAGAATCTCTAAATCAGTTCCACAGATTCCAGCAAGACTGACTCGAACTAGAGATTCGCCAGGTTTTGGGTCTCGATAATTTTCATTATACGTCATTTGTTTTCCATCAAATGATGTAGCTTTCATGAAATGATTTGGAATCTATTCCATTTTAAAATATGGATTAATGTTTCAAATAGATTTGAGACAATGCTTGTAAATCAAACATCGAAATCAAACTAAACTGCTCATCAATTACAGGATACATCAGATCAAATGGGTTTGTAGTGTGCCCTAATCCAATTGCATGTCCTAGCTCATGTCTTGTAACCATCTCAAGTTCGTTGGATTCCACGGAATCTGCATCATACAAAATTACAAAGACACTTTCTATCTTGTCATTTGTAATTTTGTACTTTGTGAATCCATCAGTATTTCGAGGTCCGGTATTTTGTGTTAGAAATATCATAATTTGAGATTCTGCTCTGTCATCTACAATGGATAGTTGTGGAATATCAGCACTGGTTTGTTCTGAGATAAATGATATAGCAGTATTCCATCCAAAGAATTGATTTTCTTGTTGTACAGGAGAATCAATTACAGATTTTACAACATCAATTGTACTATCATCAACATCAAAATCTGATTCTATTACCACATTAATGGAATCAGCATCATCCCATGGCATCAGATAATTCCATTCAGAACCATATGCTGCACTTATTGGAAATAAGATCAATACAGAAAGCATTCCCAAAAATACAATATTCATAAAAAAATATGGGAAATTTTGATTAAAACGAGGAATATGTAATCATAGTTACAGACAGTAAATCTAGCCTCAAAATTACTCTAATATCGCTAATTCTTAATATCGGCAAATGACAGGCAACAACGTTGGACAAAAAAGAGATTCTAAAAGAATTTTCAGCAGATCCTGACAAATACTATAACGTCAAATTATTCCAAGAGCAAGGATTTGTCAGAAAGTCTTGTGTCAAATGTGGCAGATTCTTTTGGACTCTAAATGCAGATAGAGACTTGTGTCCTGATGATGGATTGGACACTTATTCATTCATTGGAGAGCCACCAACTTCAAAGAGATTTGATTACACCCAATCATGGAAGCAAGTCGAAGAGTTTTTTGTGAAAAACAATCACACTTCAGTTAGCAGATATCCTGTAGTGTGTAGATGGCGTGATGACTTGTACTTTACAATTGCTTCAGTTGTTGACTTTCAAAGAGTAATGGGTAGCAAAGTGGTTTTTGAGTTTCCTGCAAATCCTCTTGTAGTTCCACAGACATGTTTGAGATTCAAAGATTTGGAGAATGTCGGTGTAACTGGCAGGCACTTTTCGTCATTTTGTATGATAGGACAACACAGTGTTCCGGATTTAGGAGGGTATTGGAAAGACGAATGCGTTGATTTGGATTACAGATTACTAACTGAACAGTTTGGAATTAACAAAGACGAAGTAGTCTTTGTTGAAGACGTATGGGCAGGTGGCGGTTCATTTGGACCATCTTTGGAATATTTTGTGCGAGGATTAGAGCTTGGAAACGCAGTGTTTACTGAATTCCAAGGAGAGTTAGGACAACATACCACACTAGACCAAAGAGTGATTGACATGGGTGCAGGTCTTGAGAGATTTGCATGGATTACCATGGGAACACCTACTGCGTATGATTGCTGCTTTGGTCCAATTAATGAAAAATTATTTGATACCATAGGAATTGATTCGGATTCAGAAATTTTAAGAAGATACTTTACAGAAATTGCAAAAGAGATTGATCATTACGATGACCTCAATCAAGTAAGACGTCTTGCAGTGAAAAATGCTGGAATTACAGATGAACAAATGCAAAAGATGATCACACCACTAGAGGGAATGTATCTAATTGCAGATCATCTTAGAACTCTAATCTTTGCAATTACTGATGGAGCTTTGCCAAGTAATGTTGGTGGTGGATATAACTTGAGAATGATGTTGCGAAGAATCAATGCAACCATATCCAAATTGAATCTTAAACTCAACATCGATGACTTGATTGATTTGCATGTTGATTATCTAAAGGACACTTATCCTGAACTTGATGAGAAACGCGATGATGTAAAATCAATCTTGAAACTAGAATCAGCAAGATACGAAGAATCCAAAGTCCATATGAAGAAAAAGGCAGATAAAATCAAAGAGAAAGGTACACCATCAGTTGATGAACTAATCACATACTACGAATCAGATGGAATCACACCTGAATATCTTAAAGAGGTCGATGCAATAACTGAGGTTCCATCACAATTTTACTCCAAATTATCTGATTTACACCAATCAGATAAGAAAAAGGCAATAACAGAATTGCCTCTTGAAGGACTACCTGAAACTCAGACACTATTTTATGAAAATGACCCAATGGAGTTTGATGCCAAAGTCCTCAAAGTAATTGATGATATGGTTGTGCTTGATAGAACCTCATTTTACGCACGAGGTGGAGGTCAAGAACCAGACCACGGCAGTATAGCAGGATTCAATGTAATTGATGTAGACAAACATGCAAACATTATCGTTCACAAATTAGAAGGCGGTATTCCAACCGAAGGAGAAATTGTATCATGTAAAGTTGATAAGACAAGACGTTCCAACATTACAAAAAACCATACAAGTACCCATATCCTAAATGCATCATCACGTAAAGTTTTAGGTTCTTGGATTTGGCAGCATTCAGCTTTCAAAGAAGATGATCATGCGAGACTAGACATTACGCATCACTCTTCATTGTCTAATGACGAAGTCAAAGAGATAGAGAATGCTGCAAATGATATGGTAAAGAAAAATCTCAATGTTAACATCGATTACTATGACAGAGGAACTGCAGAGCAAACATATGGATTTAGAATTTACCAGGGCGGTGTTGTTCCAGTAAAGGCAGTCAGGATTGTTTCCATTGAAGACCAAGATGTAGAGGCTTGTGGCGGAACACATGTCAAAAAGACTGGCGACATTGAACTAATCAAAATTACAAAGACTAAACGTATTCAAGACGGAGTGGTTCGTTTAGAGTTTGTATCAGGTCCGAATGCATTTGAGTATGAGAAACAGCAAAAGCTAGAATCAAAACGCAAAGCCGAAGAAGCAGTTGCAAAAGAACAACTAGAAAAACAAAGAGAAGAAAATAAAGCAAAAGCTAGAGAAAAGATTCCTGTACTGTTAGAAAAAGTTCTATCTGGAGAAGATGTGGAATCAGATGGAATCAATACTAAAGGAAAGTTGTGTTTTACAGCAAGTTCAGATTATGATGATTATTTCCATCAAAACTTTGGAAAGAGACTAGTTGGAAAAGATAGTACTGCTGCATTTTGTGGAGTTTTCAAAGCTGGCCCTACAATTAGAGTAATGGTGTTCTCAGGGGAACAATCAGGCGTAAATGCAGGAGAAATTGCAAAGGAAATAGCCTCAATTTTAGGTGGTTCGGGTGGCGGTGATGCTAAATTTGCTCAAGGTGGAGGAAAAGACACATCTAAAAAAGACGAGGCAATAGCCAAAGCAAAATCTATGATTCTTGGGTGATATAATGACGATAAACTGGACTGAGATAGAAACAAAGTGGAGAAATAAGTGGCAAGAAAACAAAGACTTTGAAACAAATCCAAATGACAAACCAAAAAAATTCATTACAGTAGCTTATCCTTATCCAAACTCACCACAACATATTGGACATGGAAGAACATACACACTAGCTGATGTTCATGCAAGATTTTACAGAATGAAAGGGTACAATGTATTGTTCCCAATGGGATTCCATTATACAGGAACTCCTGTACTTGGAATGGCAAGAAGAATCAAAGCTGGAGAAAAAGAAATCTTGGATGGTTTACGAAATATCTATCATGTTCCTGAAGATGCAATAAAATCATTTGTTGAACCAATAAAGATTGCAGATTATTTCCATGAAGAGATAAAATCTGGAATGATTGAGATGGGTTATTCCATTGATTGGCGTCGTGAATTTACTACTATAGTTCCAGGTTATCAGAAATTTATTGAATGGCAAATTACTACATTAAAAGAAAAGGGTAGAATCATTCAAGGTAGTCACCCAGTTGGTTGGTGTCCTGTTGATCAAAACCCAGTATCACAACATGATACAATGGGTGATGTTGAACCAAAGATTGATGACAAGAATTTCCTGATTAAATTCAAGCTAGATGATTCAATATTTCCAATTACTACACTAAGACCTGAAACTATCTTTGGTATAACGAATCTTTGGGTCAATCCAAATACTGTATACAAAAAAGTGTCAGTTGATGGAGAAGAGTGGATTGTGTCTGAAGAATGTGCAAAGAAAATTTCATTCTTTGAGAAAAAAGTAGAGATTACTGGAGAGATTCAGGGTTCAGAGATTATCGGCAAGACTGCAACTAACCACGATGGACGAGAAATTCCAGTATTGCCTGCAGAATTTGTAGAGCCTAGTATGGGTACAGGATTGGTAATGTCCGTGCCTGCACACGCACCTAAAGATTACCAGGCATTGATGGATTTGAAGGCCAAAAATCATGAATTAGCCTCAAAATTAGAGCCCATTCCAATCATAAATACAGAGGGATATGGAGAATTACCAGCCAAGGAACTTTGTGAGAAAATGGGAGTGTCAGACCAGTCTGATGACAAGCTAGAAGAAGCCACCAAGGAACTTTACCTCAAAGAATTCACTGATGGAAAACTAAATGACAAGTGTTTACAATTCAATGGAGAAAAAGTACAATTTGGTCGTGACAAGATTCGAGCTTGGTTGCAAGAGAATAATCATCTAGAAAAATTCCCTGTACTAGAGAATGCACCAGTTAGATGTCGTTGTGGATCTGAATGTGTTGTTAAAGTATTGAACAATCAGTGGTTCTTAAATTATGGTGATGAAGAATGGAAAGGGTTAGCTAGAAATTGTCTAGATGAAATGAACATCCTTCCAAACAATATTGAAACAGAATTTCTTGAAGTAATTGATTGGTTGCATGAGCGAGCTTGTGCAAGACAACAGGGACTTGGAACCAAACTTCCATGGGATGAAGATTGGATTGTAGAATCGTTATCAGATTCTGTGATTTACATGGCATACTATACATTGTCTAGATTTGTAAATGATGGAACCGTTTCACCCGAGAACCTTACAAAAGAATTCTTTGATTATGTATTGCTTGACAAAGGAGACATTTCTCTAGCTGCAAGTACATCAAAACTTTCTGAAGATACAATCAATACAATGAAAAAAGAATTTACATATTTTTATCCAGTAGATTCAAGACATTCAGGTCGAGATTTGGTTCAGAACCATTTGTCATTTTTTGTTTTGAATCATGTTGCAATCTTTGAGAAGAATTTGTGGCCAAAAGAAATTGTTGTTAATGGTAGTGTGATGATGGATGGATCTAAAATGTCAAAGAGTATGGGAAACATCATTCCATTGCGAGCTGCAATTAAAGATCATGGTGCAGACCCAATTAGATTAGCTATAATTTCTTCAGCTGAACTACTCCAAGATGCTGATTTTAACATGGAATCAGTTTCAGGCATTCAAAGCAAACTTCAATCCCTTCTAGAGTCCTGTTCTAGCCTTAAAAAGGCCGAAATTGGGGATTTGGAAGCAGAGGACAGGTGGATTTTATCCAAAACTCAGAGCAAAATCGCTGAAATAACTGAAGCAGTTGAAAAAATGAGATTGCGTGAAGCACTACATGATATTCTCTTTACATTTGAGACAGACTTGAGTTGGTATCAAAAGAGGGTACAATCTAAAGGTCGCAATGATGTATCAGGAATCTTGCATCAAATCAATTCTGCACGAGTTGCAATGTTATCTCCATTTGCACCGCATGTAGCTGAAGAGATGTGGCAAAATCTTGGAAACTCTGAACTAGTTTCAAAATCACAGTGGCCAGAGTATTCAGCAGACAAAGTTGATGCAGCATCAATCCAAGCTGAAGAATTACTAAAATCTACAATGGATGATATTGCAAATATTCTCAAAGTCACAAAAATTACTCCAAAGAAAATTGTAATTTATGTAAATTCAGATGAAACAAAGTCCAAAATCTATCGCAAGATGTTGAGTATCATGGTAGGTGGTCAAAATAACATGGGAGTTGTGATGAAGGAACTCATTGCAGATCCAAATACGACAGATGCCAAAAAGATGCCAGACTTTGTACAGAAAACAATCAAGGATTTGCATTCAGAGTCGGAGGACATCAAAAAGATGAAACTTGAAGCAGAGTCCTTTGATGAGAAAGAATTCCTAAAATCAGAACTTGCAAGTATGGGCAAGAAAGAGTTCGGAGTAGATATTGAAGTTTATTCAGAAAGTGATTCTGACATTTATGATCCTAAAGGAAAAGCTAGACATGCAAGACCTTTCAAGCCTGCAATACTAATTGAATAAAATTTAAAAAAAATGAAAATAGAAAATCTCAATAAAAAAATAAAATCATGTCAGAAATGCCCAAGGTTATCTGTATACATCAGAGATGTTGCAAAAAACAAGGTCAGACGATTCAAAGATGAACCATACTATGGCAGGCCACTGTCAGGATTTGGTGATATCAAAGCTAAACTGCTCATTGTAGGACTAGCACCTGCTGCTCATGGTGGAAATAGGACAGGAAGGATGTTCACAGGGGATTCCTCAGGGGATTGGCTTGCAAAAGTAATGCACAAGACAGGATTTGCAAACATTTCAACTAGTCAAACCAGTAATGATGGATTAACTCTGAAAAACGCATACATTACAGCTGCAGTAAGATGTGCCCCACCCCAAAACAAGCCAACTAAAGAAGAGTTCCAAAATTGTCACCCATTCCTAGAACAAGAGTTTCAAATTCTAAGTAACGTTACAACAATTCTATGTCTTGGAAAAATTGCATATGATGCAACTTGTCAGCTTTTAGATGTAAAACCAGGAAAGTTTGGACACAATCAAGTGTTCAAATATGATGAACTGCGAGTTATTACATCTTATCACCCATCAAAACAGAACACACAGACAGGAAGATTGCTCTGGAAGGACTGGCATGCAGTTTTCAATAGAGCAAAAAAATTGTGTACATAATTATGTGAATCAGAAATTTAAATTAATACGACAATTCCCAAACCAAAAGAAACCACAAAACCAAACAAATTAGAAAGATGCGTAACATTATACATGTCAGCAATAAATTTTAGAAAAATGAAAAAATCAACAAATTACAAAAACCATTTCATTGTTGTAGGAATACTTGCAGCAGTTGGCCTTGCATTATTAGCATACCTAATGTTCTATGTTGCACCAGCTGAAGTCCTAGAGACTGTAAAAGTAGTTGCGATTACTGATAGTGGCTGTATCGCTGAAACACTAGACGGTCATGCAGTAAACATTGGAAATTGTAATGCAGAACCTGGTGACTTTATCAGTGCTCTAGTTGATCAAAAAGTCAAAGAAAGAGCAGAACTGATGAATCCAACAAACTAATTTTTTTATTTATCCATTAAGAATAATACTAATTTTTCTATTTTTTGGCCTTTTGTGGTTTAGAATGGGCCTTTACCATATGTCTCATGGTTCTTTCAGGATCAGTAAATTCCATATCACAAATCCTACAAACAAGACTAGGAGCTTCAGATTTCTTTTTGAAAAAGTTCATGCGGACACGCCAATTGGATTCAATATGAACCATGAAATGATACAGTGTGACAATTTAGGTTAAAAAAAATCAAACAAAAACAAACAAAATCTAATCAAGCATTACTGCTGCAACAATTACAAGAACACCCACACATATGGCCATAATTGCCATTTTGCTGTTTTTACTCCAACCTTCTTTTACAGTAATCTTCATCTTCCATTGTGCACCAAACAACGAATCAAATTAAGCGTATGTTTTTTCAAGATTCCTTTAATCTAATCTCATCCATACAAACAGGACAAATTTTTTGATTTTCATATTCAATCAGGTTCCCCCTCATATGAGCAGGTTTGTTACATTTAGCACAAATTACTGAATAATACTCGTCAATTTCTGAAACACAAGCAGAGCACAACAGCTTGTCTACCCCATGATCATGATATCTACTAACTTCAGATACTTCCTTGTTGCACCTCTCACAGGTTTCAGCCATAAAATATGTTCAAAAATTTACAAGATAAAGACTAGAGCTAATTCTCACCAGTGGTATCCTTAACAGAATAACCACCAAGTGTAGTGTGTGCATCCCGCTCTGTTGCAAACTTTTTAGAGTTCAAGGCAGCTTCAGAAATTATCTCCAGTCTACCAACTATGATGTAATCGGTCATGTTTTTGTAGGTACTTGAATCTGCAGGATCTTTTGCATATACAATCTGAATATAGGCCCGCAATGGATTCCACATTGAGGATTTTTTCTCAATCATGTTTTTGATTTTGCCATAGGTTCCAGTCTGACTCATGCCAGAGCGATAAAGACCAGTATTTTCTCCTGAATCTGCTTCTTGATAGATGCAGATAGCATAAGTGTCATCATCTTTTTCGATAAATGAAAGGTGGATGTCTTTTGGCTTCCATTCCTTTACAATTTCTGCAATCTTTTGAGATTCATCCTCTTTTACAAACAATGGAACTGCAATTGGGTTTTCAGCGTTTGTCCTCCAGGCAATTCCATAAAAGTTGCCATACCAAGAAAATTTTGCATCAGTCATTACAGTACCTCAGACATATTTCTCATATAGTTGGTGAAGCATAGAGTTTATCTTTTCGTTTTCGTGGTCTCCCCAAGAATCGGACTTTATTCTTATGTGAATGTTATTTTCTTCTAGTCTCTCGGTAATCTTTGAATACATCATTCCAATGAAAAATGATTTCTTGTCCAAGTGCATTTGTTCAGCCTTGTGAGAAAAGTAGCTAACCCATTCAGACTCGACATCCTGAAATGTCTCCAAAATAATGGACTGGATTTTTTCTTCGATCTCAGGGTTCATGGTTCTATCAAATTTCAAATGGACTTAAGAGTATTGATCAGAATCTAAGGGTTGATTGTATTTAGAATCAACATAACACCTAGAATTATTCCTGCAACTATGATTACTCCTTTGAATAATGTCTTCAATATGTACATCAACTATTGCATTCAACTTTAATGTATGAAATCTAGTCTTGAGATTTTTCAAATTCTTCGTCTTTCTCGTATCCATCTTTTAGTTCTAGCTGATGGTCTTCTTCTTTCATCTCTTCTTGTTCAAGTTTCTTCCATTCTTTTTCATTGTTTTCAGACATGAATTACAAAATACTTTTTGACATATTAACAGATTCTTTATTTTCAGTTTTGAGATTATGAGGATTCGTGGTTTTCTACTACATGGTGTTCTAATACACCAAGGCACTCATCAAGGGATTCGTTTTCAGAAATTGCCTTTGTCTCTTGGAGATTAAATTCCTGACTTAGTTGTAAGTCATATTCTTTCAAGTCATTTCGGTATGTGTTGCATGCAGAACGCAACAGACGCCAATAATAGTATCCCTTATTCATCTCCTCTTGCATCTTATCAGAGTTCAAGATTCTAGAAAGTTTCTCATAGTCTTCTTTGTAATTGTCAAATTTCTCCTTTACAATTTGAGGTAGTTCTGCATACCAGTCTCTTCCTTCACTTGTCTTCTCAACGTTACTGAGTTTTTGTAATTGGTATGAAACTGAATCCTTTAAGACATCCAATGTATTGTTTGTTTCAAGGAGTCGTAAGAGTTCAGGATTTATCATGAATAAAATCCCAATCATGTAAACTTAAGCATATTGATGATTTTCAGTCTAGATCATCTATTGCATCTTGTATGTCATCAACCCATCCACCTACATTGAACACCCCAAACTTGTAGGTCTGCTCACCATCAGTGGTTTTAGCAGATATGCATGCTTTTTTCATTAGTAATCCTTCACGCCAGGTATGGGCAACATCAGATAATGGAATATCAAGTAGAGTCTCACCCATATGCTTTGAGAGATCCATAATTCTAGACCTTGTCTTATCAAAGGCAATTCTTTTGGTAGTTAGTGTAAGGACTCCTTGGCCTAGATTATCCTCATGGCAATCTTCTTGCTTTAGTTTCTTCTCATCCATGTCTCTCTTTTATGATTCTAGTAACTTCGGCAACAAGTTCTTCATCTTTTTTTACCAATACTTCTAATGCTGCACGATATTCCTCATCACCCCACTTGTCTTGGGAAAACATCTGCTTTACCAAATTTACAATATCAGACTTGTTTTTCTGATGATCATGTTTTGCATTATCTAAATTATCCATAAATCATATCAAGGTATAATCAAATAAAATTGATGATGTTCTAACCTCCACTTTAATTCTAAATTGTTCCTAGTTATTCTCTCATGATTTGCAATATGCTAGGGTGTAATTCTGAAGCCTTTACTCAGGTAATGTTCTACCATTTTGAGGAAGGTATGAGTAAATCATTCTGCAAGGAGATCATGAGATTTTGCACAAATCATGCAATGGAGATCTCAAGAGATGATTGTAATATCAGAATTCAAGTTTTAAATTGAAAAAACCCTCGAGGGACAAACCGAGGGCTAATACAGAATGACGTATCTACGTTCTTTCCTGCACAGTAAAAGTAGAATTTTTGTGTTAAAATAGGACACCAGTTTTTTCGTCTAGAGACCCTCTTCGTTTACATCAGGTTCTGGACTAGCACTCTCAAAGGTCATCTCAGGTTTCTGGCAGGACTCACACTTTTCCCACATACCAAACTCGTTTCGAATCTTTCCCTTGCCATTACAACGAAAGCACTCCATGGATTCACTAGAATAATTTGAAACTTAAGGATATTGGAATTACTGTGCAATGACTTGCTTTGAGACTACAAAGCTAGACCAATACTTGTCAGCATAGCATTTCTCACATACCCTAAAGACAGAACCAGTATCATATTCTATTAGATACTTTGAATCTCTATGACAGCAACTGTGTGGCATGAATAGATTTCGTCTTTATCGAATTTAAGAGGAAAGCGAGTTTTGTAGCTAGTGGTAAATTACCTACTAGCTAACATGTTTTTGAACTCCTCAACAGGAGTAACAAACTTGCATTTTTTGCAATACAACATCTCTTTGTTTTGCATTTTTTTGAAATTAGTTGGTATCTTTCCGCAGAAAAGAGACTCACTTTGACAGTTTGGACAGCTTGCCAACAAATGATTCATTCCGTATTCATTGGTGACATTCATGAATCAATTACGTAAAACTAGTTTATTAAAAAAAAGAATAATTTCTACTAGTGGTAAAATCTCAAACTTTCTGCCAACAATTAGTGGCACCACATTGACCGCAGCTTGATTTTGCATTCCATTTTGCAAAGTCCTTGTCAGCTGGAATTTTTACAACAGTTATTCTTTCACACCCAGTGCATTTTACCTTGATTGGAACATTTCCTTCATTTCCTCCAACAAACAAGTCCTTGAATCCCATTATTATCACTCAAGAGAAAAGGGCAAAAAAATCTATTGCTTCTTTTTTTGATAATTCCTTGTTTTTTGTCTGGCAATAGTTGTTGGTAAAAGTACACTTTGGGCATCCACCCCATTTTTCACCCTCAGAAACTACTTTTTTCTGCTTTGAGTCAACGGGGCAGTCACAGTCATTTAACAAAGAAGAACAAGTATTCAAGATATTTTCAAAATCCTCGTAGATTATCTTGCTACACCCATTAAATCCGTCTGAAGAATTGTCATAAAGATAGATCACTCCATTCTCATAGTACACATCAATGTCATTTGATTCAGATTTTGTGATAATTTTTGCTGCATTAACCAATACATGACAAATGGTATGAATTCTAGAATCATTTGCAATCTGACTTTTAGATTCAGATGATTTTACAACAAATTCAGGTGGAACAACAATACTTACAGAAGAATGCTTTGACTTCCAGTTAAAGTTCCTCCAGGAGGGAACTGTACTACCATTAAATGTCTGAAAGTTCTCGGCTGCATCATTATAGTTTCCTTTAAGGTAACCAGTGATGGTTCTACTCAACTCTATTATTCCATAACGCAAAGATAGTTTTCTCTTTTTTACAACAATGTCTCTGTGTGCAGCATTTCTCTCAGATGTCTGCAAGATTGATGTTCTAACAATTGGGATTGTTCTTTTCTGATTCTCATAGGATTTTCTCAGATATGCACGTGCACCATTCTGAGATTTCCTCAAAGAGATCACCTCATAGTTTTGTTTGTTGAAATGATAAATTGCATTTTGATGCAATTGATAATATCCAACTGGCACACCACGTGTTCCAATTTTTTTAGAATTCAAATAGATTGCAATCTCACCTGATGCACCACGAAGATTTACACTGTTTGCAAAGTCAAAGAACTGGGATTTGTCAGAGCTTTCAGCAGCTTCTGCTTCAACTTCAATTGATTCTTCATGTTTGTCTGAGATTATGGAGTTTTTCTTGTTAATTGAAATGACATGGTCTTGTGTAAGATATTCATCAATGTGACGTGCAAAATAGTGACATGCTGCATCATCAGGATCAAAGACGCAAATGGCATAGGATTTCTGGCCCATTCTGCCTGCACGCCCAATTCTCTGTACAAAGGAGTCATACTCGTTTTTGAAGGCAGAAATTACCACATCTACGTGCCCAATATCGATTCCAAGTTCCAAAGTAGGTGTACAGGACAATGCATCAAGTTCGCCTGCCTTCATCTGGGATTCGTATAGTTTTCTGTTATTTTGATCAAGGCCACCCCTGTGAATCTGAATTCGGATTCCATCATTTGCGGATTCTACATTTGATGCAAGAAATTCTGAATCATTGTGAGAGTTGCTAAAGACTAGTTGTGTGGAGTGATTTTTGTAGCATATTGAGGATAACATCTCCATTGTAGTTCTCTGTCCAAATTTTCGTGGCATGATAAAGAACATGTGCATATTTCTTTTGCGTCTTGTTTCACTTTTGATGTATGAAAATGATTCAGCAGGCAAATCAAACATGTTTGAGAAAAATTCCTGAGAGTTATCCAATGTAGCTGAAGAGCCAACATACTGGACATCTTCCATGTATCGTTTCATTCTTTTTAAAACATGATATACATTAGAACCATGAAAGCTGGTGTAAGAATGGGCCTCATCGAGTACAATTATTTTTGCATTCTTGAATAGTTCATTCCATTTTTTGTCTTGTAAAATCAAATGGTAATTAATAAAATCAAAGTTTGTTGCAATGATTAGTGATTTTTTTGCAGCATCTGCAATTATCATGTCTTTGTATTCAGAGCTTTGTCCACCATGAATTGAATAAACATCAACTGTATTTTTTAACCCGCAACTATCAATGAGTTTTGAGATTTTTGATACTTGATCATCAATTAGTGCATTAAGTGGATATACAAAGAGTGCAAAGACACCAGGTTCTTTTTGTTGAGAGATTTTTTCGAGTATTGGGATGCTAAAGGCTTCAGTTTTTCCTGAACCAGTCGGAGCTGAAATTATAGAGTTTTTACCATCCAAGATGGAGCGAACTGATTCTTCTTGGAAAGGCAACAATCCAGTAAATCCATACTTTGCAATTCCTTTGAGAATTTTCTCAGACAGTACATCATTTAGACTCTCAACTGGTACTTTTTCAGGCTCAGGGGACACCATATTCTCATAGTGAACAATTGCCAAGGATTCTTCTTTGTGTCCCTGAACTATTTCACGAATTATGAAATCATCATCAACTAGTGATTTTGGGATTTTTGATACATCATACAGAATCTCTGGAGGGATTGGAATTTTGGGTTTTAGAGCAACTTCTTTTTTCTTGACTTGTTTTATTTCATCAGGGAAATATTCAGACTCTGTAGGACCATCACATCTATGTGGCTCATCAGTTCTTGAATCAATTGGAATGAACTTTCCACTATCGGATTTAAATTCCTCATCCCAATAGATTTCAGCTCCACATCCCTTGGAACAAGGTCTTGTTTTTCCAGAATAGTTCATTCCATATGTAGGCCTCTTGGGAATAACCATCTCAGGATTACATTTTGGACAAATTCCAGGACCGCCAACATCTTCAAAGTTTTGAGTAAGTTTTGTATCACAATTAGAACAAAATTTCATGAATGCTTTGTGAGATATGAGACCTTTAATGAAGATATGATAAGTTTAGAGTTAACATGGGATCAAATTTGATTCAATTATTCATTAGCAGTTTGAACTAGTCAAAATAGATCCTGCGATCAAAAATTAATTTTCACTCTTGTTGCTAAATCACCATTACAAGAAACCACTCATGGAAAAAACAAAAGAAAACATTACAGAAAAATCAATTCAAGACAGACTAAGACAAGCAAGTCACATTACAGTAGAGTCTGCACTCAGAAACAAAGTAAATCTCAACATTGCATGGTATGATGTGCATGGAGAACAACAAAATCAAAAATTTACCATTTCAGCAGGTTCAGTGATAGAATTTTAGGAAAAACTCCTATTTCTTTTTTCTAGTTAACACCTTTTCTTCTAGAAAGTTTTTCGCCTGAAAAGTTGCTAGTCCTCTCAAACTCTTCAGCTTTTGCCTTGATCTCATCTCTTTCTTCCTGAGTTTGTTCACGGATAATCACATCTTCTGCATCAGTATAGTTTTGACATTTGTTGCATAGCCACAAAGTTCCTTTGTCATCTGCGCTATACTGAGGGTAGCGTCTTTCTTCGCATTGCTTACAGTGAAGAGGCATGATTTTGGATAAAATATTTCTCAAATTAAGCGTATTGGATTAATCCTCGTCTTCATCTTCATCATTAGTTAGTAACTTTCTATTCAAATTATCAAAATGCATTGAGATGTACCAACCATTAGGATTAACCATGATTTGTAATGGCCTAACTCATATTAAAGTATGAAAATATTCTTTTAGGATTCATTCAGTTCGGATAAAATTAAGTCACGTTTTTTGCGTAGACTATTCAAATTTTTCTCCAATCTACGAAGAGTTTCTGAATTAGGATTTGATTTCTTGTCCTCAGATTCTTTGTGTTCTTCTAATTTCTTGATTCGAGCTTCAGTATCACTAAGAGCTTCTTTGAGAGATGCTACATCCTTTTCAAAAGACAAATCACAAAATTTGAATCAATTATCAAATTAAGGGTTTGCAGAATAAAGGTCTCTTTGATCCCATTGTTCTTTTTGATAATCAGTTCCAAAAACATCAAGTGATTTTGTAATACATTCTTCTTGTTCCATTCCCTGTTGGAATAGTTTCTTACAGTCATCTACTGCAAGCTGCAGATTTCTCTGATCACGTTCTGCAACATAGACATCATAGTTTGAGCTTCCCATTATTCCAATAATTACTGCAACTACAATTACAATGGATAACGGAATGATTGGTCTCATCGTCCTGAGATATAAGCCACATACAATGCTATAGAAACTACAGTTGACACACCAATAATTATTCCAAGTTCTTTCTTAGAAAAAACCGCAGTTCTGTAACTCAATGAATAATTTACTATATCACAGAATTTAGGGTTTAGGATTCACATCCAATTCCATCATTATCCCCATCAAAGTTGTGAGGATCAGGTGGCAAAACGGTAAATTTCTTGTGAACAACATCCACACAATTCAAGTCGGGAGGAGGTGATGGAATACAAAAGTCAGGGTATGACGCATCACAATTAGTTTTGTCTTCTAGAGTAGGAGTAGATGCAGGAATGTGTTGACATCCATGTTTTTGAGCCCAACCATAATGCTCAAACTCTGATTTTTCACAAAACTCTGAACTAAGATATCCCAATCCAGAGTCTAACAATTCCTGATTAAGAGACAATCCATTACAGTAGATTGTACCAAGCATTCTTCCATGACTCCCTTCAGTCTGTTTGTCATCTTCATCAACTAACACAAAAGAGTCAACAGGACATATTGTCTGTATTAATGCACGAGCTTCAGGTCCATTTACTTCATGTATCTCAGGAGCAGATGCCAAGGCAAATCTAATTGATTTTCCATCAACATGAATTGTATCACCATCAACTATCTTTGTTACATATCCAGATAGACATTCAGCATATCCTTTGCAATCACCGGGATTTGCAAAATTTCTAAATTCAGGAACTCTTGGCTCATCATAACATTCACCACGATGCTTCATTGCCATGTGTTCTGCATTCAAACCACAAAGATTACCATAAGTTATACCATCAACTCCACATACAGGATTATACTCCATAGTACATGCAACTGGTGGTTTTTCAGAATGCCAACCACGTTGTTTTAGTTTTTCAACAGATTTCTCATTGACACAAGCTGGAGTTGCATCATGTTTGAACATCAACTGTTTTCCCTCAAGACAAATTACATTATCAGCTGAAAGTCCAGCATGTTTTTGATGGAGTGGTCGAAGATATTCTTTGATTACCCCATCCATCATACATAATCGCCCTGCATATGCACCGGGGCCACATCTATCATCTAAAACACACATTCCATCTAAAGATGCAAATCCAGGAGCACACATTCCCATGTAGGATTTGTGATGCCTCATTTCATTCATCATTCCATGATGCCCAGAATATTCAGGATGAGATGGTGCAAAGATAGGAACAGGTACTAGTAAAACAAATGCGATTACAACAATTAAAACAATTTTCAACAAAATTATTTCGTATTTCTCTCAATTAAGAATATCTAGAAACTATTCTCAAATGCTACTTCATTCAAAGGTAGTTGACCACCACGTTGTGCTGCATCTTCGGCACGTTTACCAACTACAACCATCATTACAATTAGATGATTATCTGGTAGATTGATTACTTTGGCCAATTCATCATACTCAAAGCCCACCATCGGACATGAATCAAGTCCCATGTCACGAGCTGCAAGCATTATGGTTTGAGCTGCCATGCCACAAGAGCGGATTGCCTCATCTCTTTGAGCTTGCTCATCAGTGGAATATTTTCTCTCAAGGCTGGCTTTTACTAGTTCTTGTTTTTCTGTTGGATGATTCTTCCAGTAGCGTAACGGTTCAGTCTTCCATGCAGTCATATCACCACATAATACAACAACCAAAGAGCCATCTCTTGGCTGAGCTTGTCCACGAGCAGCTTCTGAAATTTTCTCTTTTACGTCCTGATTAGTGACATAAACAAATCTCCAGTTTTGTTGGTTGTAACTTGTAGGAGATAGTATAACATGCTCCATGAGTTTTTTGATATCATCAGAACTCATTTTGTGATTAGGATCAAATTTTTTGATTGCACGTCGTGTTGAGACTGCTTCGTAAACATCCATGGAATTAATTCAAAATTAATCTAAAATAAATTAAACGAAAAGACAATCGAGATTAAGACCAAGACCAAAAGTGTCTTGATGACATCTCTAATCACTTAAGATCAGAAACGGTTGTCCTCTGATGACAGTGATTTCATCTTAAGGCCTGAAACGATTGTTTACAGACGACAGACTTGTCTTTTCTTAAACAGATTATGTGAATTTGATATTTAACCAGTACTGACAATTTCTACTAGTGGTAAATGACCTGAACAAATTCAGATAGTCTATTTATTACACCCCCGAGATTCACAAAATATCTTGAAAATTGCGGTAATGGGAATGGGAGTAGCAGGTTCCTACCTTATGGCTAGACTCAAAGACTCTGAACATGATGTAACAGGGTATGAGTTGAATCCAAAGGAAAGACATGACTCTATTTGCGCTTGGGGAACAATCAAGCCAATACTTACCGAATACTGTAAAAAAACAGGCAGAGATTTTAACGACTTTCTAATTCATGATGGAAAAAATATGCATGTAAAGATGAATAATGATGTAAAGTTTGACATTGGTCTAAAAGGTCTCTGTACATATGACAAATTAGCATTAATCAAAGATTTCATTAAAGATTCTAAAATTATCTATGGTAAACCACCAACACTTGAAGAACTAGAAAAAGAGTACGACATGATAGTTGATTGTACTGGATTCCATAGAGTGTTCCTGCCAAAGCTAAAGGAAGATTTCTTTTTGCCAACATATGAATACAAAGTTGAATATGAAAATGGAGTTCCATATGATGACTTTTACATTGAACCATTTCCTGGAATGTCAGGATATTTCTGGTATTTCCCACTAGGTGAGAAATGGGCACATATTGGTGCAGGAGATTACAATAAACAACACATCAAGGCAACAGATGATTTCTTGAAAAAACATGGTGGTAAAGTTCTCAAGACAAAAGGAAGACCAATTAGATTAGCAACTCCTGATAGATGCAAGCCATACTATTCAGGAAAAGTTGTAGGAGTTGGAGAATCAATTGGAACAGTCTATGCATTATTAGGCGAAGGAATCATCCCATCAATGCAATGTGTAGAGTTATTCTTAGAGAATATGCATGATGTTAAAGCATATGAAAAGGCAGTTGAAGAACACTACAAAGTGTATGCCAAAGTTTTCAATTTTGTTAGAGCTAAAATCAAAAAAGATTTCAATTTCTTCAAATCACTACCAGACTTTTTAGCAATCTTCCGTTACATGAAAAAGAACGAAGATAGATTTGGAATGGATATCAAGATTGCTGACTTGATGAAAGTTGCAAAAGCCTAACTAAAACTCACAGAACCAAAACCTTCTCTGTTTGTTCTGTTTGATGCCATGTTGTAATCATAAATTATCTTTGAATATTCTTTGAATTCTTCTTTCATAGATTCCAAGTCTTCAGCCAAGTAAAATCCTGGACAGTCACCAGTGAATTGGTATGTAGCATGAACACGTGGTTTGCCTTTCTCATTTTCAAGCCAGCTAGAAAATGGATACAAGTAACACACTCCAGGTCTATCTGGATGCATGGAACAACCGCCTTCATCATTTAGGAACCTACAGGAGATGTGAGTACCATCATCTGCTTCAGTCTCATCTATCTTTCTTTTGAGATTGATTGTGGTCATTGTAGTCATTTGTCCAGATGGACCAGGTTCAGAATAAGTTACGGTAAGAGTTTCATTTTTGATAAACTCGGATGGTTTTTGATATTTCAAACCCTTGCCAATTGTAATTAAGTCATCAGAAGTAAGTGGCAGTCTTCCTTGTCTATCACAACAATTGTGACAGTCAGGCCAAAAGCATTTCCACAAAATAAATTTTTTTTCAGAATTCAAATAAGGTACATGAAACACGACATCTTTTACTTTGATTGGCCTATCAGACACATCAGCAATTTTTCCCAGCATAAAGTTTCGAAGTATTGGGTCAACGTCCCAATCTTTTTGAAGTAAATCTAGTGATTCTTCAATCTCCTTTTGGGACAATAAGTTATAACATCATTTGCAGATGTTATTAATGTTGAGTGAAAAAGGCAAATATGCTTCAGCTACTGAAAACAGAAGATTTGTCTGGTCAGAAATAATTTGGCCTTTAATTTTAGAACAAAACGATGTTGTGTTTTCTCTAAAACAATTCCAAGACAAACGCGATAAAATTTGTCAAAAATACAATCTCTCAATTAATGTTCCATCACGAGGATTAGCATCACTACAACAAAAAGGAATCATACTCAAAGAAGGAGCAATATACTCTATACATTACAAATTGATTCCTTACATGAGATTAAGAGCAGAGTGTGATTACGCAACTGCAATTAGAGAAGTTAGACTAAAGTAATTACAACAAATGATTATATTCTAAACATTCAAAATTTCTTTCAAGTAGCCCGATAGTCTAGCGGTCAAGGATTCTGCCCTCTGGATCTCACAAAGTGGATATAGGCGGAGACGGCAGTTCGAATCTGCCTCGGGCTACTGGAATAATTTCTAAAAGTTCTATCTGGATGCTTGTGCGATTCTTTCTAGCTCATTCTTCTTCTTTACAGAAGGAGCATTAGGATCGTTGCCTGCAGCCAAGATTAGTTGTTCTGCCATGTGTTCTTCGATTGGTTTTGGATTGGAGAATGTTGATTCTTTGATTGCATCAGCAATGAATCTTAAAGCTAAGTCAACTCTTCTGATTGGTGCAACATCAACTGATACGTGATAAACAGTACCACCGTAAACAATTCTAGTTGTATCCTCATTAGGAGCTGAATTTTCAACTGCTCTAACTAGCACCTCTACTGGATTTTTGCCAGTTTTTAGTTCGATAATGGTAAATGCTGTTCTAACGGTATTGAGAACTTTGGTTTTCTTTCCAGTCATTCTACCAGTGTTCTTTGCATATTTTTTACCAAAGTGCATTGTCTTGTTGATTAGTCTCTCAACAATGTTGACATCTGCTTTGTTGAATCTTTTGAGTGCAGAACGACCAAAAGTGTATGGTAGAATTTGTTTTCTTAGAGAAATTGCAGTTTTAAGACCTGGGTCTTTGACTTCAATGTCAGACAAATCCCATTTTCTAAATAGTAACAAGTTTTTTGTTTGTGCCATTTCTATCTCCTTGGTTTCTCCTTCTTTCCAATTACTAATTCATGAAGTGAAGTACCATTTACTTTGAATACTTTGAATCTAACACCAGGAATATCTCCCATTGCACCACCTTGAGTTGCACCCATTCCTTGAATGTGAACTTCATCGTGTTCATCAATAAAGTTCATTGCACCGTCTCTTGGCAAGAATGCTGTAACTGTTTTACCATTTTTAATTAGTTGAACACGAACACATTTTCTAATTGCAGAGTTTGGTTGTTTTGCTGCAACACCAACTTTTTCCAAAACTATACCTCTTGCTTGGGGAGCACCACCAAGTGGGTCTGCTTTTTTATCAATACCCAATTCTCTTCTCTTGTAAGTAGAGATTGCCCATCTCTGTCTTTTCTTTTTAGTAGTTAGAACTCTGCCTGCAAATAATCCAAGTGGTGATTTTCTCATACTCTACATCTCCAAAGTTTGTCTTTCAGGACTGTTAATCAAGACACTAGTAATATCAAAATATCGTTTTGCAAGCATTCTTGCCTTCTCAGCATTTCTGCCCTCTCTTCCAACAACAATTCCTTTCTTTCTTGGGTCCACCATAACAATTGCCTGTTTTGTCCCGTCTGCTCGTGTATTTATTTTTACTTCAGATACTAGTTTAGAATTAAGCAAATTGGACAAAAATTTTGCTGGATCTTCGTCAAATTCTACGAGTTCAACATTTCTTTTTACAATGTTTTGCAATGATTTGATATGCATTCCACCCTTGCCAATTGCAAGGCCCATCTTTCCTGTGTTTACTACAAAAATTACTCTATCTTGTTTTTCATCTTCTACACAATCACGTGCTGTTGCACCTGTAACGTTTTGGAACAAAGACATCATTCTCATTTGATCCGTTGTTAGTTTGATTGATTGTGTCATAATTCTTAATGCCTCCAAACAAAAAATGTCTCATTTAAACTTTCAATAGTGTTTCTAATCATTTTTTTCCTCAGCTTCTGTATCTTTTAAAATTGATTTGATGTTTGCGTCATCAATTGATGTGAATGAAATTGTTGAAATTCTAAATTGTAAGCCACACAATCTACCCAATGCGACTGAAGTTCCCTGGAAGTTCACTAAAGGTATTTTTTCTTTTTTTGCGTCTGTTTCAATTTGCTCAATCATTTCTTTCTCTACAGATTGAGACAATACAATTAGCTTGGAATTTTTTACAGAGTTCAAAACTTGTTTAGTACCCATTGTTAACTTACCTTCTTTACGGGCATCCTTCAAAGATTTTTCAAGTATCTTACTCATGTTTTTCCTTATGAGCATCGTCGCAACAGGGCTTTATAGGTTTATGGAAAAATTACGCACCCAAAAAACAAAGATCACTCATTAAAACCAAACAAAGATGAGAATGCACGAGTTAATTCTTCAAAAAAGTCAGGTTGTGTTTCGTTTTTATTTTCTTTTTGAATTGTTTTTTCAGGTAAAGTTTTTTCATTTAACAAAGTTTCAATTTGAGATTCATTGATTTCAACCACATCAGAAGTTTCTGGAATTTCTGATTTTAGTAATAATGCAGTATTGAGATTAGTTCGTGCAGTATAGTAATTGGGATTCTCTTCTAGAATTTCATTGTAGAGTAAAATAGCATCATCAAGATTTCCAAGATTTGCCAAGGCATTTGCCTTGTTATTTTTTGCTGGTAAGTAGTAAGGGTCAAGAGCAATGGCATGATCATAGTAGGCAATTGCTTCAGAAACAAATCCAACTTTTCCCAATGTAGAACCTTTGTTGACAAGAATTTCAACATTATCAGGATCGTTAATCAGAGAGTCATTAAAAAAATTCAAAGAGTTGTCGAATTGACATAATCTGTAAAGCGCAGGACCCATACCATCATAGTAAGAAATAGTATCAACAAAAGTACTAGAATCACAATCAAGATTAATTTGATTTAATAATTTTCCAAGTTCAATGTCTTCTACAGAAAGATTATCATATTCTTCATTTTCTAAAATATTTTCAGAATTATTTTTTGTTTGAGTTTCTTTTGAAATAATTTCTGTTTTAATTTTGGTTTCTGTGTTTCCATTTATGCTTTCATTTTGAGAAATTATTTTTTCTTCGATTGTTTCTTTAACAGGTTCTATTGTTGTTGTGTTTTCAGTTGTTTGTGTTGTGTTTTCAGTTGTTTGTGTTGTGTTTTCAGTTGTTTGTGTTGTGTTTTCAGTTGTTTGTGTTGTGTTTTCAGTTGTTTGTGTTGTGTTTTCAGTTGTTTGTGTTGTGTCTTCAGTTGTTTGTGTTTCGGCAAAAGGTTCTGTAGAATATTCAAAGAAATGTTCAAAACTAGTTTCAGAGTAATGAGCTTTAATGAAATAAGTTCCTTCAGCTTTAAAGTTAACGCCATCTTTGACTAGAAAGTTTGCAGAAAATTCTAAATCATTGTTTATGTTTCCGAAATAAAATCCAGCAGGAGTACCAAAAGGATCATGAACTCCAATTAGCACAGTAGGAGAATCTAAAGAAGATACAGTTCCAAAAATTTTGATTGTATTACCATCAAAGTAATGGTCTTTTTCAGTATAAAGAGACGTAATTTCAGGTATAATTTCCTCCTGAGACGTAATTTCAGGTTCAGAAACATTACTGCCAATTACAAAATTATGTTCTTCAGTTACTTGACCATAGTCTAATTTGATAAGATAGTCTCCAGGTGTTTCATAAAATGGAGATTCCAATGGAATTATTTTTGAGAAACTACCATCAGATGAAAGTTCCAAATTATTTGCAGAGAGAATTTTTTTGTCAGGATCAAATATGCTCATAGCAATGACAGGCATTCCAAAATCAATTATTTGACCAGAAATTACTATCGTATCACCAGTTTGATAACTGTCCCTGCTAAAACTCACATTAAATGAATCAGCAAAGATGTCATTGAATGTAAATGGTGCAAAAGCTGTTAATACTAGAGTTATTCCTAGAATAAATCGCATCACACCAAAAAACACGTAATTTTCTATTTAATAATCACGTATAATTGATACTTTTTCATTCTACGGAAATTGATCTTGAAATAGAATTAGATAATGCATTTGGATCTTTTAGTGAAGTCCAAACGAATGTTTCAATGACATAATCTCCAGAATTTTTTGGCAACCAAGACTGAGATACATCAAGATTTTGTCCTGATGATAACTGACCCTGTATCCAAGAAAGCGATACAACATAGTTTTGAGAATTTTTTACTTGAAAGAGATAAACGAATTTTTGATCAAATTCCTGCAGGTTTGATAAACTTCCAACAATCTGAACTTGCTGATTAGGAGAAAAAGATCCAAGATTATTTCCAAAACTATCAGAAATATTAATTTCAGAATTCTCTAGTAGCTGAGTTGAAGGAACTGATGATTCGACTCTAGATTGAGCCTGAATTTCCAAATTATCAGATTCAGAATAGGGTTTTGGGAGAGTGTGATCATCGTATCTAGCAGAAATGTCATCACCAGGAATTGCATAGAGTCTATTTCCACTTGATGCGGAGTTTTGAGTAAGAGATATTGTGGCAATAAAAGAACCAGAACTTTGAGATGTTTCTATTGCATTTGCAGTAATTCCACCTACATCAGAGTCTGAAAAAACATCTACAGGGATTTGATCAATTGCTTCAGGATTAAGATTCATGTCAAGATCAATTACTCTAACTAAAACAGATTCATCACTAAAGAAAACATCATTTTCAAATTCTATGGTTCCAATATTCCAAGATATGGGTACAGATTCAGATAAAACCACACCATCAGCAAACTCAAATGATACAGTAACTGCTGAATCTCTTTCAACTTCCATGAACCCACTTGTAGGGCCAGTACCAACAGTCCTAGGAGTTGTGTCATAATCACCATCACCATCTACATCATGTAAGAAACCAGTAAGAATAATTTCACCAGTAAATATTCCACTTGACACATCAGTTTCAGTTAGTCTGTAGGGTTCTAGTGAATGACTCCGTGTTGAGATTTTGATGGGGTTTTCATTATCATCTCCAATTGAATCAATCAAATCTTTGTCAGTATTCCAACTAGGGGCAATTATTTTGATTTTGATTTTATCAGTCCAAGAATATACAGGTCTGTCAAAAAATATCGGAGCATATGGTTTGTCATAATCTGGAATCTCTTGAGCTACTGCAAATGGTAAAATGAAAATTAAGAATAAAAAATCAAGCAATTACTTTGAGTATAGAAGTTTTCAGATTTATGGTTTGTTAGTTTGACTCTTCTTCAGGAAGAGATATTGCCAAAATATTATCTCCACGAAGTAAGACTTTGCCTAGTTGTTTTTTGTTATCCTCAGAAATATCCTCAGCATTTTCCAGAGTAAGATTCATGTGAATATCAAAATCTTTTAGAGTTCCTTGGATGGTTTTGTTGTTTCTTAATCGAAGCAATACAACCTTGTCTTTTGCGTTTGTCATTAGTGTTGAGATTTCATCTGCCATAATTATCATCCAGTTATTTCTTCTTGCTTACTTGCATGTACAAGTCAACTGTGCCACTTCCAATTGGAATGTTACTACCAACAATTACGTTTTCAGTAATACCTTTGAGTTGTTCAATTTCTCCACCAAGTGCAGCATGTGCAATTGTTGGAACAGTAATCTCAAATGCTGCTCTTGCCAAGACACTGTCTTTGGTTCCAGCAATTCCGTGTCTTCCAATTTGTTGCATGTAACCACGAGAACACATCAAGTCAGCTACCAACATAATGTATCTATCATCTACTTCAAGTCCTTGGTCTTCTAGAGTACCGTTAAGTTCATTGATCAATGCATTTCTTGCAGCCTCAATACCAAGAGTTCCTGCAATCTCAAAGACGTTATTTGTTCTAACATTTGTTTTGTCAATGCCTTTAACTTCTAAGACTTTGGCAACATTAGAACCAGTTGTCTGAATAACCCACTCATCATCTTTTTGGACAAGTGTTACACGTTCAATGTCAGGTACACCTTTGACAGTAGTATTGAGAACTTTATTTCTAATTGCAATTACGGTTGCAGTATCAGATTCTTCAACTAGTTTTAGAGTGATAAGTTCGCCAGTTGTCTCCATCTTGAATTTCTTGTTAGAAGACAATGCGGCTTCAACTTCTGCAATAGAGCAACCTCTTTCTTTGAGCCTATTTTCACTCAAAATTAGTTTAATTTCAGTAGCATAATCAGTTTCATTATCTGCAATCAATGCGCTTACTTTGGTTTGTAGCACATTTCTTGCAACCTCAATTGCTTTTTCTCTTGATTTTTTGGATTCTTCATCAAGATAGATATCCATGGTTGGTGTAACCGGTTTCTTTCTTGCATCAACAAGCTCAATTAATCTCGGAAGACCTAATGTTACGTTTCTTTCTTTAATTCCTGCAAAGTGGAATGTTCTTAGTGTCATCTGAGTACCAGGTTCACCAATTGATTGTGCAGTAATAATTCCGACTGCTTGTCCTGGTTCGACTTTTGCTTTGTTGTAAAGTAGTAGTCCTTTCTTACATACTGCTTCTACACCATCTTTACTTAATTCTGAATTTAGTAATGTATCAGTAACAAGTGTAGTTAGTCTTGGATTGAATGTCTTTGTGTATTTCTTGGCAAGTGTCTCAATCTCTTCTTTTGTTGCCTTTTTACCAGAATCAATAATTTTTTGAGATTCAATTAATCTACTTGGGTTGAATGCCATACCATGGTCACTCTTTTGCACATCAATTCCATCTTCACCATAAAGGAATTGTACAATGTGTCCATGTGGATCTCTTACTGTTCCATCATATTCTAATCTAATGTGTTCTAATGCGTTGATCAATCTACGCTGCATGTAACCACTTTGTTGTGTTCTAACTGCGGTGTCTACAAGTCCTTCACGACCACCCATTGCGTGGAAGAAGAATTCAAGTGCAGAGAGTCCTTCTCTGTAATTGGATTTTACAAATCCGTGTGCGTCTGGATTATCATCATGTTCTTGATAGTGAGTTAGTGCTCTGTTGTTGTAACCTTCATGAAGCCTGTTACCTCTTCTTGACTGCTGTCCAAGTGCTCCTGCCATCTGACCCACGTTAAGTGATGAACCTCTGGCACCAGTTGTAGCCATGATTTTTCCTGCATTATCTGCTGGAAGACAATCATTTGCAGAAGAGCCTGCCTTGTCTCTTGCTTTACCTAATTCATTTACAATGTATGCCTCTAAGGCTTCTTCAGGTCTCATACCTCTGGTAAGCTTGAGTGTTCCTTTCTTGTATTGATCAGTCAAATCACTTACAACATCATAAGTTCCTTGAATATCATCAAGAATCTGTTGTTTATCTTTGTCAGGTACAATAAGGTCACCATAACCATAACTGAAACCATAATGGGTGATGAATTGTTTTACCATAATGAGAATAGAGTTGAGGAAAGTTTTTCCTACTGCATTGCCATAATCTTTTGCAATTCTGTGAAGTACACTTTCTGGTTCTTCTGCACCAATTGAAGATTTGTCAATGACACCACTAATTAGTTCACCATTTTTAATTACAACATCTTTTGCTTGTCCTTTTGTTCCCTTTGACCACTTTGATGTAATGACATAGTTGAAATCTTTTGGTAAGAACAATGAGAAGAGTTGTTTTCCAGTATAAGCTGGACCGTCTTTAGTTTTGGTTGCAGGTTTTGGAAGAGGGTCTGTATAACCACCAAGCATTGCAAGATTTGAGAATTCTTGAATAGTTAATGTTGTATCATCTTTAGTTAGAAGGTATGCACCAGTTACAAAGTCTCTTAGTGCACCAATAATTGGTCCACCATATCTTGGAGAGATTAATTGATCTTGAACTCTCATTAAGAGAATTGCTTCTGCTCTTGCTTCCTCACTTTGAGGAACGTGAAGGTTCATCTCATCACCATCAAAGTCTGCGTTGTATGGAGGACAAACTGATGGGTGTAGTCTAAATGTTTTTCCTGGAAGTACACGTACATAGTGTGCCATGATGGACATCTGGTGGAGTGATGGTTGTCTGTTGAACATGACAATATCACCGTCTGCAAGATGTCTTTCTACCAAATATCCAATCTCAAGTGTTTCAGCAATTGTAGAGCGGTCCTCTACAAAGTCTAGTCTAATCTTTACACCGTCTGGTCTAACGATATAGTTTACGCCTGGGAATTTCTCAGGTCCATTAATTACGAGTTTTCTCATTCTTTCAATATTCCATTCTGTAACAATTTCAGGAATGGTTAGTTTCATTGCAACTGCTTCAGGTACACCAACTTCACTCAAGTCCAAGTTAGGATCAGGTGAGATTACAGTTCTGCTAGAAAAGTCAACTCTCTTTCCAGATAGTGAACCTCTGAATCTTCCCTCTTTTCCTTTTAGTCTTTGAGTTAAGGTTTTGAGAGGACGTCCAGAACGATGATGAGCTTGTGGAATTCCAGATACTTCGTTATCAAAGTATGTTGTAGTGTGATATTGTAATAGGTCTACCAAGTCTTGAACGATTAATGGAGGAGTTCCTGCATCTTTGCTTTCTTTTAGTCTTTGATTAACTCTGATGATATCGACCATCTTGTGAGTCAAGTCATCTTCTGATCTAATTCCAGTCTCTAAAATAATTGAAGGTCTAACAGTTACTGGTGGAACAGGAAATGCCTGTAACACAAACCATTCAGGTCTTGCAGTTACAGGATCATAGGACAATAATTCTAAATCTTCATCAATAATTTGTGAGAATCTTTCTCTAATTGTAATTGGAAGTAACCTGTGTTCACCGATTTCTGTTTTTTCTACAAAGATAGTTGGTTTTGTAAAGATTAGTTCGTATTGTGTTTTACCACAGTGAGGACATTCTTTTGCTTTCTTTGCTTTTTCAATGATTTGTTCTGGAATACGTTTTTGAGAAATTACAGTATAAGCTGCATGTTTCTCTTTGATAGTTTTGAAGACGTTAAGATCTTCTTGTGGAACTTTTAGTCTTGCACAAGAACGACATGTTGATTGTAATAGTTTGTAGATATTATCAATAAATGCAATGTGCAATACAGGCTCTGCCAATTCCAAGTGTCCAAAGTGTCCAGGACATCTTGCTGCAGTGTTTCCACAAGTAAGACATTTTTGTCCAGGCTCTAGGGTTCCTAGTCTTCCATCCATCAAACCTCCTTGAACAGGCATTCCATCTTCATCATAGGTCTCAGGTGCAGTGATTTCTGCAACAGAGTATTTTCTGATTTCAGTTGGAGACCAAACAGAGAATCTGATTCCGTCAATTGCTTTTACTGCTTGAATGGACATTATAGCTTCTCCTTGATCAACAATCTTGGTGCGACGTTAAGGCTCTGCATCTCTTGTAAGAGTAGTTTGAATGCATATGCAACTGAAACTGATGAGACTTTGGCTTTATCACCACAGACTCTGCAGACGTACTTTCTTTGTTTGACATCATGATAAGCAACAAGACCACATCTTTCACATACAAAGATATCAGATTTATCAGACTCGTCAAGTAGTCTGTCTTTAAGGATCATAGAAGCACCATAGGCAATCAAACAATCTCTCTCCATTTCACCAAATCTAAGACCACCACCTCTTGCTCTTCCTTCTGTTGGTTGTTTAGTTAACATCTGAACTTGTCCACGTGCTCTTGCATGGATTTTGTCTGCAACCATGTGGTGTAGTTTTTGATAATATACAACTCCAATGAAAACTTCAACTGGGAATGATTTTCCAGTTCTTCCATCATACATTATTTCTTTACCAGAATATTCAAATCCGTGTGCATCCATTACTTGTCTAACTTCATCCATCTTTTCTCCAACAAATGCAGAACCATCAAATCTTGCACCACGTAATGCTGCAGATTTTCCACAGATAGATTCCATCATCATACCAACTGTCATTCTAGATGGGAAGGCATGAGGGTTAATCAAAACATCAGGAGACATTCCACTTGCAGTATATGGCAAGTCTTCTGCTTTAGCTAAAATTCCTAAAACTCCTTTTTGTCCATGTCTTGATGCAAACTTGTCACCAATTTCAGGAATTCTCATATCTCTAGCTCTAATCTTGTACATCTTTCCACCTTCGTTTGATTGAGTCATAACTACAGTATCAACGACACCAGTTTCTGATGGTCTAACACCAATTGATGTATCTCTTCTATAAGGACCAGATGATTCAAACTCTCTATATTCTTCCATAAATCTTGGAGGACTAGTTTTTCCAATTAGAATATCTCCACCTTTTACTGGAGCTTCTGCTGCAACAACACCATCTTCTTCTAAGAGTCGGTATGCACGCTCTCCTTTGTATCCTCTAATGTTATCTTCAGCATTTGGGATTTCAAATGCATCACGCATTCCACCTGGATACTGTTTTGCCTCAGCATCATAGATTCTAAAGAAGAATGTTCTTCCCAATCCTCTATCAACTGATGCTTTGCTAAGAACAATTGCATCCTCAATGTTGTAACCATCAAAGGGTAATACTGCAACGACACAGTTCTGACCTGCAGGTCTGTCTTCCAATCCCAAAAGTTTCATTGCTTTTGTGTTAACAATTGGAACTTGTGGATATAGCATAAAGTGTTGTCTAACATAGGTACTGGTATTCATCATAGGTGTAGAGAATCCTAAACTTTGTTTTGCCATTGCAGACTCGTATGTGTTTCTTGGAGATTGGTTGTGTTCAGGATATGGAATGATTGAAGCACCTGCACCAAGAATTGCTGGTGGGAAAACTTCTAGGTGAGTATGTTTCTTTGTGTCTTTCTCATCTAGTGTGACATAACAGTTCTCTTCTTCGTTTGCGTCAATCATCTCTAAGACGCCCATTCTCAAAAGGTCAGTCCATGAGATAAGTTTCTTTGAAATTTTGTCTAGTAAATCAGCAGTTAGTAATGGTTTGTTATCTTTGATAATGATTAATGGTCTTAAGACACGTCCTGCATTACAGTTAACGTATAGTCTTCTTGTAGAGCCTTCAATTTCGGATTTATGAAATGATACGCCAACGTGTGGATGAATCTTGGAATTTCTTCTCAAGTCTCTAAGGGATTCTGCAAGTTGTTCACCATCTTTGTAGTATCCAATTAGTCTACCATCAACAAAGATTCTGGTTCCATCTTTCTTCAAATCTTCTTTTGCATCAAAGAAATGAACGGTTCCAAGATCATAGAGTTTCTCTACAATTTCTTCAGATGGTACATTTACAGAAATGATTCCAGATAATGCCAAGTTCTTTACAAGACCACAGTTAGAGCCTTCAGGGGTTTCACTTGGACAGATTCTTCCAAAGTGTGTTGCGTGCAAGTCTCTTGCTTCAAAGTTTGGTTGGGTTCTACTAAGTGGAGATTGAATTCTTCTAAGGTGACTGATTGTTGAAAGATAGTTTGTTCTATCAAGTAGTTGAGTAACACCAACTCTACCCCTACCCCAGTTTCCTGTGGCAATTGCATTGTTTAGTTTGTCAGTAATAATTCCAGGACGTATTGCAGCAGCTACTGCGTTAATTCCTCGTTTTTGTCCAGAACGTTCTAGTTGATATTTCATGTCACGGACAAGATTTCTAAAGGCAGTTCTAAACAAGTCTGCCAGCATCTGTCCTGCAAATTTGATGACTTTGTTTCCATAGTGGTCTTTGTCATCAGGTTTAATCCAGTCAAGTTTTAGTTCTAATAATTTACAAGCTGCTTCTCCCAAGAATTGTGCTTTTTCTTTTCTGTTTTCAGGATGTTTACCCAAGTGAGGCAAAAGGCCCCAATCAAGTAAAGTCTCAGCACGTTTAATCTGGAATTCTTCAAGCATTCCAGGTGCAATCCTCTTACTGATGTAAACAATAGCATCTTTTGCAGTTGGAACATCTCCTGCTTTTTCAAAAGATGCTTCTAGTTCATCTTGGAGTTCATCTACCAAAGAGACTGCTGCTGCAATCTCTCTATCAGACTCTAATCCAAGTGCTCTCATCAAAGTAACTACTGGGATGTCAACTGGAGAACCAGGAATTCTGGCAACAATTAATCCATCATTTTTCATGACAAGTTCAAGTTTTGCACGATAACCAACAATTGAAGAATAAACTTTGGCTTTGTGAACAATGTTTCCGCCAACTGTTTCTCTATCTACAATGATTTTGTTGTAGGATAGATCCTCTAATCCAACAATGACTCTCTCAGAACCATTGATGATAAAGTAACCACCAGGATCATTTGGATCTTCACCGTGTTCAACTAATTTTTGTGTAGAGAAATTGTGCAAGATACATGCATTTGATTTTGCCATAACTGGAACATCACCAATGTGAACAAATCTTGATTCGAGTATTTTTCCATCTTCAACAACACTTGCCTCCATCATAACAGGTGCAGAATAAGATACGTTTCTCAATCTGGCTTCTGCAGGAGTGATATGAGTAATAGAACCATCAAGTTCCATCATTCTTGGTTGTTGGAGTTTAACTTTTCCTAGTTGAATTTTGTAAGGGTATTCAGCATTTTCAATATCAATCTGACCGACTTCGTTGATTATACTTTGTAATCCTCTTTCTAAAAATTCATCAAATGAGTTTAGGTGTTGACGTGCAATACCTTCTCTCTTCAAGATATCTTGAATTACTGGCCAACGTTTGGTTGAAGGATCTGCCATCTAAACTTCCACCACGTATCTGTAATAGAGACTTTCACCAGCAGTTGGACTTTTTCTTGTGATCTTTATCATATCACCAGGTTTTACACCAAGTCCCAAAATTGCAGGATCGTTTACAAAGATTAATGGTAATTCAGTTGGTTTACAATTGTATTTTTTTAAAACTTCTTCAGCTTCTTGTTTTGAAATGATTTCATGTTTTGGAACATAGATGTGATCAGGTACAAGAATTTGGTTTTTCTTAGTTGCCAATTACAAAACCTCCATGTCGAACATTAAATGTAACAGTAATGAATACACACAAACTGTCAAAATCTCACGCTCAGGTTAATATATATCTAATCTGAAATTCGTCAAGAAAATAGTGATTTTTCTACTTTGTCAACAAATCTTTTCACAACCTTAAATAGGATAAATTTAGGCGTAAAATCAATGAAATCACAATTGATGGTGTTTGCATTATCAGCAATTCTAGTTGCAGGTATTGGTATGGCACCAGCATTTGGACAAATACAAAATACGATTGTTGTTACTACTGATAAAACAGCCTATTCAGAGGGCGAAGTTATCATGGTAACAGGTGAAGTCAGAGATCTTTATGCAGGAACTCCTGTAAGTCTCATTGTAAAAGCTCCTAATGGAAATATGGTCTCAATTGCACAACTAACAGTTGGTGCAGACAAGAAATTCAGCACAGAAATTACTGCTGGAGGTTCATTGATGAGAGCTGAGGGAACTTATACAATTACTGTTCAATATGGTAATGAGAATAGAGCATCTACAACATCCTTTGAATTTGGAGGTTCTGCTGCTCCAGTAGAAACCCCAACTGAAAATATGACTTCTGAAGTAACTGACACAACCGTTTCAATTCAAGGTTCATCAGATTTGATAGGATATGAGATCACAGGCGCAAAATTGCTTGGAATCATACCTGATGTGGATGCAAATTCACTGATCATCTCAATTGATGCCATGGATGATGGTTCAATCACTTTAACAATCCCTAGATCAGTATTAGATGCCACAATTAATGGTGCAGATGACGACTTTTTCGTCCTAGTTGACGGAGAAGAAGTAGACTTTGATGAAACAGTCACATCTACAGACAGAACACTCACCATAGCATTCCCAGCAGGGGCTGAAGAGATTGAAATAATCGGTACCTTTGTAGTCCCAGAATTTGGTACAATCGCAGCCATGATTCTAGCAGTAGCAATTATCTCAATAATTG
>REGJ01000060.1 GCA_003702525.1 Candidatus Nitrosopumilus sp. | reverse complement strand
GATTATCGCTACTAACTTTCCAATTATGAAAGACAATAATAATAAAACTGTTAAGTTTTCTTGGCCTTATAAAAGAAAAAATTATCTTTTGTTTGGTGTTGGAGTTTTCGTTATAATTGTGGGTTATTTGATAATGTACCTAGGAGAGGTAAATAGCTTTCAAAGCTTAGTTATTTCTCCACTACTTTTATTGCTGGGATACTTAGTTATAATTCCAGTAGCATTACTTTATAAAAAATAATTTGGGGTAGTAGTTCAGTTGGTTAGAACGCCGGCCTGTCAAGCCGGAGGTCGCGGGTTCGAGTCCCGTCTATCCCGCACTTTTCAATGAAAAAAATCTTTCAAGTTGGTGCTGGTCTCGTTGGTAAAACTATGGCACTAGATTTATCTAAAGATTATGAAGTACATCTGGCCGATATAAACTTAGACGTTCTTAATTCTATCAAAAATCATGATCATTCAATACATATCAATCAAATTAACGTTCAGAATGAAAATGAACTAAGTTTATGGATTGCTGAAGCAGATATTGTTTTATTAGCAGTTCCAGGTTTTCTAGGTTATGAGTCTTTAAAAACAATAATTAATTGTGGAAAGGATGTAGTGGATATTTCTTTTTCGCCAGAAAATATTCTTACACTTAATCAATTAGCCAAAGAAAAAAATGTTACCGCGGTAGTTGATGCAGGTGTTGCTCCTGGAATCCCAAACTTCCTTTTAGGGTATTGGAACACTAAAATGAAAATAAATTCTTTTGATTATTGTGTTGGGGGTCTTCCAAAGAATCCATCTCCTCCATATAACTATAAAGCACCTTTTTCTCCTATTGATGTTATTGAAGAATATACTCGACCAGCAAGAATGATGATAGATTCTAAGGTCGTTACAAAGGCAGCTTTATCTGATTTAGAAGTTTTTCATTTTCCCGAAATAGGTGAATTAGAAGCATTTAATACTGATGGCTTACGATCTCTATTACAAACAATGAAGCATATTCCAAACATGAAAGAAAAAACTCTTCGATATCCTGGACATGCAAAATTAATAAAATCTATGATTGATGATGGGTTATTTGATAACAATAAATTTGATGATACTGTCAAAAAGCTTTTCAAGGATTGGAAGCTCGAAGAAAATGAACCTGAATTTACAGTATTAAATATTAATATATATGGAGATACAAAAAATATACATTATCATCTTTATGATGAGATGGATATTGACTCAAAATCTTCGTCTATGGCAAGAACAACAGGATATACTGCAACTGCAACAATCAATATGATATTAAAAAATCTATGGGATAGAAAAGGAGTTTATGCTCCTGAAAAAGTTGGAGAAAATGCAAACTGCATTGAGTTTTTGTTATCCTACTTATCAGATAGAAATGTGAAAATAACTCAAACTTAATATTTTAAGTTTATTGTCATTTAATCATTGATACCAAGTAAAATTTAATTGTACATTTTCTGATGCTTAATAAATCTCTATCTATATTTCTATTAATTTTTATGATTAGCTGCGGTGGTGGCGGTGGTGGTGGAGATGATTCCGGTGGTACTGGCCCAAGCAATGACCCACCTGTAGCAAGCTTTTCAGCAACCCCATTAAGCGGTGGAGCTCCGCTTTCTGTGAATTTTACTTCAACATCAACCAATACAACTAACCATGGTTGGGATTTTAATGGAGATGGAGCTATAGATGCATCTGGACAGTTGGTTCAATATACTTATACAGAAGCTGGGACATATACTGTATCTTTGACCGCAACTGGTCCAGGTGGAACAGATGTGCTAACAAGAACTGATTATGTTACTGTCAATGCAACTCCTCCTGCTGCTTTATTTACTGGAGATCCAACTTCTGGAAAAAAGGATTTAAGAGTTGAATTTTCAAATAGTTCTTTAAGATTTAATACTTCATTGTGGGATTTTGGTGATGGAAATACTAGTACTGAAGATAGTCCTGTCCATACCTATACTTCAGCAGGTTCATACGATGTTACTTTATCTGTCGTTGGTGATGGTGGAACCGATACAAAAGTACTTTCAGGATATATTACTGTTGATGACGTACAAACTCCTGCAATAGTTCTTGATCCAAAATATATCGAGACAACTTCTGGATCATCCGTACCAATTGATGTTAAGGTTCTTGGTGTTTCTGGTATGGCAGCTGCACAAGTTACTTTATTTTATGATAGTAGCGTATTGACCTATGATAGCGTTACTGCTGGAGATTTTTTGAAAGGTGATACAGATCCATTACTTGTTGTTACAAGTAATCCTGGAATAAATAGATTAATATTTTATACTTCTTCCCTTTCAAGTGACTTACCATCAAGCAATGGAGATGGAGTAATTGCTACTGTGAATTTCACATTAAATGGATCTACAAATACAAGTGTTGATTTTGGTTCCGATACTTCAGGAAATATCATGTTAGATGTTGATGGTGGAAATATTACGGTAAATGATGTAGTGGGGGCATCCATATTAATTAATGAATAAAAAAATGAAAAAAATTGTATATATATTATTACCTGTTCTTTGTTTAATGTTAGTTCAGCCAACAAAAAATTACTTTGCTGAACAGAATAGACTAGAAAGAGAAACTTTTATTAGAGAGTTTTTATCTAGCAAACAAACAATTTCCTATAAAGATAGTAAAATGCTTCCAAAAGCTATGCGCCCTGATTTAAAAGGAGCTCATGATTATTTAATGATGTATGATCCTAACACAAATACAATTCCTACCGAAAGAATGTTGGAAGTAATTGATATAGCTGAGCAAAAACGTTCAAGTCTATCCTATAATAATAGACTATCAGAGGTTAATTGGGTTGAAAGAGGCCCTAATACAATTGGAGGAAGAACAAGAGCAATTATGCTTGATCCAAATGATTCTTCAAATAAAAAACTATGGGCTGCAGGTGTTACTGGAGGACTATGGTATACTAATGATATAACAAATGCATCTCCTGAATGGAATATGGTTGATGGAACATGGGGAAATCTTGCTGTATGTAGCATTGATTATGATCCAAATGATACAAATATAATGTATGTTGGTACTGGAGAAAGAATGGGAATTTTCTCTACATCAAGTAGAGGGCTTGGAATGTGGAAAACAACGGATGGTGGACAAACGTGGAGTCATTTAACCTCAACTGAAAATTTTAATTATGTTACTGATATCATTGTTAGAGATGAATCAGGGACTAGTGTAATATATGCAGGTGTTGGTGGACACTACTATGAAGGTCAATGGCATGGATCAGAATTTACAGGGCTTTGGAGATCAACTGATGGAGGACAAAATTGGTCACAGGTAATGGAAGAAACTTCAGCCGGTGAAGCGCCTTATGAAATTATGGATTTAGACATGGGTAGCGATAACCGTTTATGGGCTGCTTCAAGAACAAATGTTTATGGGGATGGTGGTGGAGATATTTTCTTTTCAGATGATGGAATAAATTGGACAAAGGTTTCACTAACATTTTTAGGAGACCCAAATAGAACAATTATTGCAGTTGCTCCATCTGATCCAAATTATGTATATGCAATGATAGCGAGCTCAGATACTAGAAAAATTCAATGGATAGTAAGAACGACAGATGGTGGAACAACTTGGACCACTTATACTGCTGGAACCTCAGACCCCTTCCCTGTTGATGAAAACGGAAATGTTCTAGGTGATGCTAATGGTCAAGCTGGATATGATTTAAGTTTAGGAGTAGATCCTAATGATCCAAATGTTGTCTATGCAGGCGAATTAGATATTTTTAAAACGACGGACGGGGGTGGTAGTTGGGATCAAGTATCAAATTCTGGTGGAAGTACATATCCATATATGCATGTAGACCAACAAAATTTAAAAACAATTACAAGTACCCAAATCATATTTTCTAATGATGGAGGCATTTATTACACTGATGATGCTGGAGCTACAATATCTAATCGAAATACTGGATATAATGTTAGTCAATTTTATTCAGTTGCTCTACACCCTGATGCAGGAAGTCAGTATGTTATTGGAGGAACTCAAGATAATGGTACATGGTCTATTGATGGTACCGGTATTCAAAGTGGTAATGCTAGAGTTGGCGGAGATGGAGCATATACGCATATCGATCAAATAGATCCAAATTATCAATTTACTGCGACGACATATAACAATATTTATAGAAGTACTAACGGTGGTCAATCATGGAGCTATTATGCGAATCATGAATCAACTGCAGGAGGTGATACTGGATTTTTTATTAATCCATCAACTATCGACCCAGCCAAGAAAGCTTTTTATTCTGCTTTAGATGCAAATTCAATTCTAAGGTTAAATAATTATGTAAATCTTGCTGATAAGTCAATAATGAATATTTCTTTAGGATCAACTGCTTCAGCATTTAAGATATCTCCTCATACTGATGATGTTTTATTTGTAGGAACTTCAGCTGGAAGAGTTTTTAAAATTGTTAAAGCAAGTACTTCAAGTTTTAGTGTTGAAGAAATAAGCGGAT
>REGJ01000042.1 GCA_003702525.1 Candidatus Nitrosopumilus sp. | reverse complement strand
AGGCGATCAAACACAATACAGACTTTTGACATTACTCTCCCCAGTCTTCGCCTACGCTTTCTGCTTGCTTAAGCTCAACATTTGATCCGTCTTTTTTAGCGATTTCAAAGTCAGCACCACAATCAGGGCAGGAGACAATTTCTCCTACTGCGGCATCATCTGGGATGTTTAGTGTTGCGTCACATTCTGGGCAGTTCATGTTTTTTTTGACCTTTTCTTTTGTAATTTATTAGCTTCTGTTGATTGCATTCCCCACAATTCTACAAATCCTTTGGCCAACCTTTGGTCAAATGTAGACTCTGTACCATATGTGGCAATCTCATGACTGTAAAGTGAGTTGCTGGACTTTCTTCCAACAACCCTTAGACTTCCTTTGTAGAGCTTTAGTTTGACTGTACCTGTAACTGGCTTTTGGGATGCCTCGATAAATCCGTCTAAATCTGACTTTAGTGGGTCTTGCCACAATCCTGAATATGCTAGGTATGCCCACTCATCATCAATTATTGATTTGAACTTGTTTTCATGCTTTGTGTGGACCATCTTTTCTAAATCTGAGTGTGCTTCAATTAAGCAAGTTGCAGCTGGTGTTTCATACACTTCTCGAGATTTTATTCCAACAACCCTGTCTTCAATATGATCAACGATTCCAACCCCTGCATTTCCTGCCTTTTTGTTAATGTATTCAATTAATTTTTGACCATCCATTGTTTTACCGTCAACTGCGACAGGAATTCCTTTTTCAAATTTGATTTCTAGATATGTTGGCTTGTCTGGTAGATTTTTTGTTTTTACCCAAATGAATGCATCATCCGGTGGTTCATTGTATGGGTCTTCTAATACACCACCTTCAATTGCACGGCCCCACAAGTTTTGATCAATACTAAATTTCTTAGCTACTGTATCAATTTGAATTCCATGTTTCTTTGCAAATTTTAATTCTGTAACTCTGTCTAAATTCTTATCACGAATTGGGGCAATGATTGGTAGATCAGAACCAGAACGTAATGTAATATCAAAACGCACTTGGTCGTTCCCTTTTCCTGAACAACCATGAGCTAGAGATGTAACTTTTTCTTTTTTTGCAATCTCTAAAACTTTTTCAGCAATTAGTGGTCTTGCAAGTGCTGTTGCTAGACAATATTTTTTTTGATAAAGTGCATTTGCTTTAATTGATGGGAAAATGTAATCTTTGACAAATTCTTTCCTTGCATCTATGTTGTAATGTCTTTTTACTCCAAGCTTTTTTGCCTTTGCTGCAATTTTTTTATTGTCTTCACCTTGTCCAACATCTACTGTAACTGTGACAACATCCATGTCATGTTCATCTTGAAGATATTTTACAACAACTGAAGTATCTAGTCCTCCAGAAAATGCAAGAATTCCTTTTTGAGTCATAAAACATCTTTTCCGTTGTATTTTGGAATTTATCTTTTGTGATAGGCTTGTGAACAAATTTTTTTCTAGAAAAATTCTTGGCTAGCTTGAGCTAAAATTCGATGATTATTTAACCGCCAAATATAACGCTGTTTTATGAAAATTCGTTCGGCAATTGCTGCAGGAATTGGGGCAATTATCGTGTTTTCTGCACTTGGAGTTGCTCTTAGCGCTAGTGATGATACTTATGAAAATAAAATTCGAATTGCTTACTTTCCAAACATTGGACATGCCATCCCAATTGTAGGAATGGAAAAAGGAATCTTTGCAGAACATCTTGGTGAAGATGTAAAGATTGAAACCAAAGTTTTTGATAGCGGACCCCAAGCAATAGAATCTCTATTTGCAAACTCTGTTGATCTTGCATATGTTGGTCCTGGTCCTGCAATTAACGGATTTTTAAATTCTAATAATCAAAATGTAAAGATTCTTGCAGGTGCTGCAAGCGGCGGTGCTAGTTTCATTGTACATCCTGATTCTGAAATAAACTCTGCAGCTGACTTTGATGGAAAAAAGATTGCAGCTCCTCAAATTGGCAACACACAAGATGTTTCACTAAGACACTTTTTGGCTGAAAACCAACTAAAGCCAGCTGAGAAAGGTGGAAGCGTTGTTGTATACAATATTCCAAATCCTGATATCTACACTTTGTTTGTAAAAGGTGACATTGATGGTGCATGGGTTGCAGAACCTTGGGCAACAATTTTAGAAACTGAATTAAATGGAAACAGACTGTTCCACGAAGAAGACCTTTGGCCTGACAAAGAGTTTGCATCTGTTCTTTTAATTGGAAATGTGGATTACATTGATAAAAACGGTGCAGTGTGGGCTGCTTATATCCGTGCACACCATGAAACACAAATTTGGATTGAAGCAAATCCTGTGGAAACTAGAAATGTTTTCAATGATTTTCTTGATTCATACTTGGGACAATCACTTTCTGACAATGTCGTAGATATTGCATTATCAAACATCATGATCACAGCAGACCCTAAACCAAACTCTGTGATCTCCTTTGCTGAAAAAGCAGATGCCTTGGGATATCTTGGAAGAAATGGATATGATTTGTCTGGAATTTTTTACAGCTTTGATACAAATTCTCTAGAGGAGACTAACACATAATGAGCAAACTAGAGGCCAAAAATATTGTAAAGTACTTTAGCCACGATTCTCACAAGCTCAAGGCTCTGGGTGGGGTAGACCTCAAAGTAGAGTCTGGTGACTTTGTATGTTTGATTGGGCCTTCTGGATGTGGAAAATCGACATTTTTACGCATAGTTGCAGGGTTGGAAAAGCCTGATGAAGGTCAGATACTCTTTGATGGCCGCCCTGTAAGTGAGACTGGACCTGAAAGAATTATGGTATTCCAAGAAGGTGCATTATTCCCTTGGCTTACAGTCCAAGACAACGTAGAGTTTGGACTAAAGATGGCAGGAATTCCAAAAGAAGAGCGTGCAAAGATATCTCACAGATATCTTGACATGATGCAATTAACAAAATTCACTGATTCGTATACTTACCAACTTTCAACAGGAATGAAACAGCGCGTAGCAATAGCTAGAGCACTTGTAATGGATCCTGATGTACTATTAATGGATGAACCATTTGCCGCACTTGATGCACAAACCCGTGACTTGCTACTCGTTGAAATGCAACTAATATGGGAGAAGACAAAAAAGACAATTCTATTTGTGACACACAGTGTTGCAGAAGCTGCAGTACTTGGAACCAAAGTTGCAGTGTTTAGCAATCGTCCCTCAACAATCAAAAGAGAAGTTGAAAATGATTTCCCAAGACCTAGAGTTTCTGAAGATGAATCTTTATTGAAATTCCAACAAGACTTGTTATCTGAACTAAGACCTGAGGTAAAGAAAAACAAAGAGTGATTGATATGGCAAAAAATTATACTCCTCATAGAATTGCATTTTATATTGCCATTATTGCCATTTGGCAAATAACTGCAATGACTGAACTTTGGCCTGACAATGTTTTTCCATCTCCATTTGAAGTAGCTGAAGACTTGGGTTATGGCGCAGCTGATGGAAGTCTGTTTTATGGAATAGTAACTAGCATGTGGAGATTGGCAGTTGGACTTGCAATTGCAATTGCTGGTGGTATTGTATTGGGAATTTTCATGGCAAGAGTTGAAGTTGTCAATCAAACTGTAGGTTCTTTGGTATTGGGATTGCAATCAATTCCTTCAATTGCATGGGTTCCACTTGCAATTCTTTGGTTTGGTTTGACTGATGGAGGAATAATCTTTGTTACTGCAATTGGTGCAATATTTGCTGTAACCATTAACACTTACACTGGCGTCAAGAACATCAATCCTCACTTTATTGAAGCTGCAAGAAACATGGGAGCAAAGGGAAGTCAACTAGTTACTGCTGTATTGATTCCAGCAGCATTCCCATACATGATTTCAGGCTTTAAGCAAGGCTGGGCCTTTGCCTGGAGAGGTGTAATTGGTGCAGAAATTCTGTTTTCGTTCTTAGGATTGGGCTTTTTACTTAATGCCGGACGTTCACTCAATGATGTCTCACAAGTAATTGCAATAATGTTAGTTATCATGGGAATTGGTCTTGTAGTAGATGGCGTTGTCTTTAAGAAATTAGAAGACAAAGTAATGTCTAGATGGGGATTGAGATAGACCATGAATAAAGCACTACCTTTAGGAATTGGAGTTGCAGTTATCGCAATTGCAGTTTTAGCATTTTCATTATCTGATCAAAGTTTGGATGATGTAGAAACATCCGTAGATGTCGAATCTAATACTTCTATTCAACAAAAAGAGGCAACTGCCATTTCTTCAGAATGTTTGGGTGCTGCCAGTTGCATTACTGGAACTGTAACTTCAGTAATTGATGGTGATACTCTAGAAGTGGATGGACAAACTGTTAGATTTGCACTAGTTGATACTCCTAAAATGAAATATGATGGAGGACAAGCTCTAAGTTTTCTTGAACAGATTTGTCCGGTAGGTTCACCTGTTCTAATTGATCAGGATGATGAACAACTTGAAGATGCATACGGTAGAGTTTTGGGAATGATCTATTGTAATGACTTGAATCTAAACAAGGAATTGCTTGATTCAGGTGTTGGAGATCTTTATTCTGCATTTTGTGATCAAAGTGAATT
>REGJ01000026.1 GCA_003702525.1 Candidatus Nitrosopumilus sp. | reverse complement strand
TAGATTGAATACTATTCTAAAAGAACACAATTTTTCAGGATATATTGAGGCTGATGGTGGAGTGAATCTTGAAAATATTGGCTCAGTTTTTGCAGATGGTGCCCGTGCTTTTGTTGGAGGAGGTGCAATTATTGGACAACAAGATGTACGTGCTGCAATTAGAGACTTTAGAACAGAAGTGTTGTCTTCTAGAAGACAACTATTGCTTGATAAAGCAAATGAACTAGGTGGAACTGAATTAGTGAACAAATGGATTGGATTACATGTTGTTGGAGAAAAACAAGAACAAATTAAAAAAATTGCACAGGAGAGAGGGTACCTTTGAATGAACCAGTAATGACTGACATGCGTTCAGAATATTCAAAAGCTCTGATTCAACTTGGAAAAGAAAACCCAAATGTTGTTGTATTGGGTGCTGATACTACTGATTCACTAAAAACATCTGGTTTTGGAAAAGAATTTCCAAATAGATTCTTCAATGTTGGTATTGCAGAAGCAAATCTTGTTACAACCTCTGCAGGTTTGGCAGTATCTGGAAAAATTCCATTTGCAAGTACTTATGCCATATTTTTACCTGGAAGAGCAGTAGATCAAATTAGAAATAATGTAGCTTATCCGTCTCCTCCTGGAAAAAAAGGTCTTAATGTAAAATTTGTTGTTTCTCATGGCGGACTATCTGTCGGACCTGATGGTGGCTCTCATCAACAAATTGAAGATATTGGAATAATGAGAGTAATCCCAAATTTCCGAGTTTTCATTCCTGCAGACACAATTGCAGTTTCTAAACTAACTTCATTGATGGCAAATGAATATGGGCCATTTTACATGCGAATGGCTAGATCAAAAACACCTTTGGTGCATTCAGATTCTCAAAACTTTGAAACTGGAAAAGCAATTACATTGAGAGATGGTTCTGATTGTACAATTGCTGCATGTGGAATTACTGTAAGGATGGCATTGGAAGCTGCTGAATCACTTCAACAAGAGGGGATATCTTGTAGGGTATTGGATATGTTTTCTATAAAACCAATTGATGATGCAACTTTAGAAAAAGCTGCTCGTGAAACTGGATGTATTGTTACTGCTGAAGAACATAACATTGTGGGTGGAATGGGTTCTGCAGTTGCCGAGTCTGTTTCTGAATCATACCCTGTGCCCATAAAGAGAATTGGTGCTCAAGATATGTTTGGTGAGTCTGCTCGTGATAAAGAAATTCCTTTACTTTTAGAAAAACATGGAATAACATCTTTTAATATGGTAAAACAAGTCAAAGAAGTTAGGAGCAAAAAATTATGAAAATCTTTCTTGACACTGCCAACTTAGAATCTATAAAAAAATTCAATGATATGGGATTACTTGATGGAATCACTACAAATCCGTCTCTTATGTCAAAAGAAAAAGGTAATCCTAAAGATGCAATGGAAGAAATTACAAAAATTATCAAAGGTGATGTAAGTCTAGAAGTTGTTAGTACTGACTTTTCTGGAATGATTGAAGAAGGAAAACGATTACGTCAATATGGAGATAATGTTGTTGTTAAAGTTCCTATGACTCCTGATGGTCTGAAAGCTTGTAAATCCCTTTCATCAGAAGGTATTCCTGTAAATGTAACCTTGGTTTTTTCACCAAATCAAGCTCTACTTGCTGCAAAATCTGGTGCAAAATATGTTAGTCCATTTATTGGAAGATTAGATGACATTGGCCAAGATGGTATGAACTTAATTCAAGATATTAGAGATATTTTCAAAAATTACCCTCATCTTAAAACTGAAATTCTAGTTGCTAGTGTTCGTCACCCCATGCATGTAGTTGATGCCGCAAAAATTGGAGCTGATGTAGTAACTTTACCTCCTGGAGTTTTAGATAAAATGCTTCAACACCCATTGACCAAAATTGGTTTGGAAAACTTCCTCAAAGATTGGGAAAAAGTTAAAGCTGAAAACCCTGATATCAAAATTTAGTATCTCTAGTTTGAAAATATCATAAAAATAGAATTTTGAGGAAAATTTAGGATGAACCTGTATTCTTACTTTTTCTCGAACCAGTTCCTCTACCTGTGACTCTGGTCATTCCTTCTGTTGATGGTCTAGCTTTTGGATCTGGCATGTCTCCAAGTTTTCTCGAACCAGTTCCTCTACCTGTATGCACCATTCTGTTTGCAGCTTCTTTTTTTCTTGCTTCCTGAATTTTTCTAAATTCATCTCCAGACCATTTTTTGGGGTCATCGTCAACTTCAATAGTTCCTGTTCCCCTTCCAGTTCGTATTCTGATTTTACCCATAAACTTAGTTAAATTATCTGGTATTTATCTAAGCTCATTTTTGAAAAGGGTCTGATTTTGATATCTCTAGTTGTTGATCCAGCCTAATTTTTTGAAATATGTAAACATCATAATTGCAGGAATTGCTGATGCAAGGATAACAATTATGAAAGTTGTAAATGGTCCTAAGAACATTGGATTTTCTTCCACTCCTCCTGGTAGATTAACGTTCATTCCATAAAATGTTCCAATTACTGTTGCAGGAATTGCTAATGTGAATATTATAGTCAATACTGCCAGTACTTTGTTTGTTTTTTCTGTACTTAACACAAAATCTGTATCTTTGTAAATTTCCATCGTCTCTCTTGACTCTTCAAGTGTTTCAATTACTTTGTCAATGTGATCGATTACGTCATCATAATACAATGAAAGGTCTTCTTCATCTCTTTCAGAGAACTTCTTGACATTTTTTGTGATTTCTAAAACAAATTTCTTTAATGGGGTAGCTATTCTTCTTAATCTGTTAATTTCTCGTCTAAGTAATGCAATGCTTCTTGCAACTGGTTTTGTTTCATCAAATACCCTGTCCTCAATTTCATCCAAATTTGCAATAATTTTTCTAGAGGTGTGCAAAAGATCGTCTACCAACACGTCTATGATTTCGTGAAGCAATAATCCTGATGATTTTTGTAATATTCTATTTTTTCTCTGTTCATCTGAATTTGATTTGCAAATATTTACCAATTCTACAAGTGGTCTGAGATCTCCCTGATGCACTGTTACTAGAAAATCTTTTCCAATGAATATGGACAATTGACTATTTTTTGAAATTCCGACTTTCTGAGTAAGTGGTGGAAAGTGAAGAATTACGAAGAAATGATCATCATAACTGTCTAATTTTGGAAGCTCGAATTTTGTCATACAGTCTTCAATGTTCAAAGCATTGAAATTGTATTTTTTAGCTAATTCTTCAACATCTTCTCTGTCTGGATTCTGTAGGTCGATCCACACAAATTTCTCTGCATGTATTGTTTCAGTTTTTTTCTCAATAGAACTCTCTATGGTTTTTCTACCTGAACGTAATCTATTAGAGATGAATCCTTTTCTCATGTCGAAAGATCCCCCGATACAACAAATTTAAAGCGATCGTTAAGAGCCTACAGAAAATCTATAGTTGATTCTAAAATAAAGAATCGTGCTAAAATTTTAGGCTCCGACTACTTGTATGGAAGTAAATACATTCCACCGTAATAGGTTAGTCCGATTGTAATGGCCATTGCAACCCACCAAAATCTCATAATAGAAATTTCACATGGTTAATAATAAATCTACAGTCTGATTTTCATAAAAAATCAAAGATTATTACTGGATGATCTCTTTTTCTTATTTGTGGCCTTCGTAGTACAGTGGTTAGTATAGAGGATTGTGGATCCTCGGACAGGAGTTCGATTCCCCTCGAGGGCCCTCCTTTATTTTGTACGTGAATTATTTTAGAATAATATTCAAAAGTTGAACTATGGTGTTGTAGGGCTGATATCTAATAGTGCAGAGATATTTTTCATATCGATTTTTTTGAGCATTTCAACTTCCTCCTCTTTGTTATCCAAACTGATAAAGAGTAAATGTTCACTATCTATAGAAATAGTCATTCTCTTAATTTTTTCATATGAAGTAACTGAATACAATGGATTTCCAATTTTATCTTTAATTTCTCCACGTGTTTTCCATAATTCGATTGTTTTATTCAACTGTTCTCTAGTCTCTTCCAAAGAAAATAATTCCTTTACATCTTCACGACGTTTTTGAAATAACAATTCTCCCTCTAGGCTACAAATTGCAGAAAATCTGACATTTTTATTTGAGAGCATCAAAACTTCTAAAAAGCTCTTATAATCTTCCATTTTTTCCTTTGATCCTTATTATTAAAAAATATGATCCCTTCAAATGTGGCTTTACTCAAAATATGCCAAACTTGCTTGATTCCATTTCTTCTTTAATGGCCAACTTAAATCTGGGTGATTTATTTTCTAGATTATTAGTCAACCAAGTTAGAAACTTCTTTTCAGTACCTTTACCCTTTAATTTTTCAAAGTCAGGACCCATCATATCTACTAATTTTTGAACCAGTGATTTGTTCACACTTAGTACGAAAAAATGCCATCCAAATGCAAATTCTGAATCTGTCATAACAAAATCTTCCTCACTGTGAACCATTTCCTCTAATAGTGATAATTGTCTTGTAAGTGCCTTGCTTGTTTTGTCATAATCTACTGCTGAGACATTGATGTGCATTCTTCCATTCATGATTGATTTACGCTTAAACAAAATAAAAGGATTACAGGAATTATTCTTTTAACATAGGTTCAAAATCTATGTCAAAATTCATTTTCATGAGTTTTATGTATGTCTGAATCGATTCTGGAATCTCTTCTCCACATGCAACTCCTAATTTTTTTGCATTGATCCATATGACTAATGTCTGAATAATTGTAAGGAATCGATCATTTTTGATTTCAGGTGAACCAATTGCTTTTGTGTACCTTTCTGCAAATTCCCATGCAGTGACAAAGTCCACACATTTTACGCCAAATACTGCTAACAGTTGTTCTTGCATGTTTTTTGCTTTTGTAAATGGTACTTTGTTTATGATGTATGGAAAATCTACTTTGTCTGGAAGACAATCTGGTAAAGGTCCCCAAATAGTAATTATTTTTGTATCTGACTTTAACTCTTCAAATTTTTTTAACATTTGATTTGTAATATTTTCATCTGTAAACCAAAACAAAATTACTGTGGCATCAGAAATGTCTGAATCCAAAATATCTTGACATTTTAATTCAGCCTCAATCTGTTCTTTTTCAAGATTTTTTTTGGCATTTTCAATTTTTTCACAATTATTGTCGATTCCCACTGCCTTTTCTACTTGAAATTCTTTTACGGCAATCTCTATTCCTTTCTCATCTCCACATCCTAAATGATAAAAAATATCATCTTTTTTTAGTCCGACAAATTTGAAAATACTTCTTAGAGACTTTTCTGGTAGTTGGACATCTTCTCCACTTAGTACATTCCCAGGTAATGTTTCTAAATATTCGTCAATTCTCAATAGTACTTGTTTTAAAAACGAGAATTTATTCTCTTATGCTTTCTAATTTGGAAACAGCTTGCCATAACTGGGTTCTGACATATGATGGCATGTTGGGGTCTTGTGTAACATCATCAAGCAAACTAATTGTGTTTGCGGCTCTTACTGATAATGAATACTCTTCATTATTCAAATCAGCAATTAAATCAGTAATTGATTTTTTTATTGTTTTTGGAGTTGAACTACTCCCGATAATTTGATTTAATGTCTCAATTGCTTCTTTCATTGATTCTTTATTTTGTTGCTCGTCTGCCATTTTCCCACCTTTTCTTAAAAATTAGAAGTATATAGTTACATCTCCACAAATACACTATCTGATTCAACAGTAACGTTGTATGATGTTAAATCTCTAATTTTTGCTGGGAATTTAACTAATTTTCCTGTTTTACAATCAAACTCTGCTGCATGCCATCCACATGTGACAACACATCCATCTAATTTTCCTTCTGAAAGACTTGCACCAGAATGAGTACAAGAATCGTCAGTTGCACAATATTCTCCATCAATGTTTGCAACTAATATGTCTCTTCCATCAATGGATACCTTGATCATTTTTCCAGGAGGGATATCTGATGTCTTTCCTGCAATAATTTTTCCCATTGATGTTTTTATTTGATAATGCTTAATATTTTTTCGTATACATGATTAGAACTGCAAAACCCTTAGACAAATCTCAAGTTTTAAAATTTTGTCAAAATACTTTTTCTTGGGGTGATTATGTCGAACATGTTTGGGATTACTGGTTAAATGAAGATTTGTTATTTGTTTATGAAAAACAATTCCCTGTTGGTATCTGTCATGGATTTTTTTCAAAGAACCAAATGTGGATAGAAGGAATCAGAGTAGATCCAAATTTTCGTAAACAAAAAATTGCATCTGAATTAGTGCGTCATGCTGAATCCATAGGACAAAAAAATGGTGCGTTATTTTCATTCATGCTAATTGACGTTGAAAATTCAACTTCTCTCTACATGGCAAAATCTCTAAAATATGATATTTTACAAACTTGGAATTTTTATTCTCTTGAGCCTAAAAAAAACTCAAATCTCAATGTAATATTTCCAAAATCATTTGGTGAATCACTTTATCCCCAATATGTCAAATCTTGGAGATGGCTTCCAATTGATGATGTAACAATATCTGAACTTGTTAAACAAAATAAAATTATCCAATCAAAAATTGATGGTAAAGTTTCCACTGCAATTATCTCTGATTCTGAACATTTCGATAACACTCTAATTGTTACATTGTTCTCAGGTTCAGAAAAGACATCATTACAAATAATCTTATTTTTACAAAATTATGCTATAGAAAATAACTGTACTAGAATTCAAATTTTAACTAAAGAAGAATTATTTGATTATGAATTTTTAGCACACAAACTTTCTTTTCATTTGTTAAGAAAAAATCTAGTTTGATTTTACAACTTTGATTGTATTGTTTAAAATCCCTAAACCCTCAATCTCCATCTCGACTCTATCTCCATCTTTTAAGAACACCGCATTTGGTTTGTTCAGCATAACTCCTGCGGGTGTACCTGTAGAAATGATGTCTCCCTTCTCTAATGTCATCACTTTGGATATCTTTGAGATGATTTCAGGTATTTTGATAAACATGTTGCTTGTAGATGAATTTTGTCTCAATTCTCCATTGATTTTGGTTGTTAATTTTAGATTTTGTGGATCCTGAATTTCATCTGCAGTTGTGATCCATGGTCCGCATGGTGCAAATGAGTCAAAGCTTTTTCCTCTGGTGAATTGTTTGTCTTTAAACTGAATGTCTCTAGCTGAAACATCATTGAATACCATATACCCAAAAACTGCTTTTTGAGCTTCTTCAACGTTGATATTTTTACAATTTTTTCCAATTATCAAGGCTAATTCCACCTCATAATCTAACTGTGTGACAAAATCTGGACATTCAATATTCCCATTATTTCCATTAAGAGCAGTTCTGGGTTTTATGACAATTGCAGGATCTTCAGGTGCTGTTAATCCCTGTTCTTTAGCATGATCTATGTAGTTGAATGCCAAACAAATTATCTTATTTGGATTTGGAATTGGTGCTAATAATTTGAATTTTGATAGATTTTCTTCATAAGGTAAATCTTGTATTTTATTTTTAATTTCATCAAACCAACCATCAAAAAGAAAATCTTTGACATTATGTGGAATTGGGACTCCTGTAAGGTAAGTTATCTCATCTTTTGTTGCAACTTTATCTCCTTTGACAAACCCATAAGTTTCATTATTTTCGTGTACCAGTCGTGCTATTTTCATCTCAATCACTTGTGTGTAAAAATTGCTTGATTCTGTGAGTCTTTTCTACAATATCCAAATCTAACAAACTGAATTTCTTCTCCTTCTTTTAATTGTAGGTATTGAGGTTCTGTATAAACGTCTAATTCCTCTAAACTATCTTCATTGAACTCTTCACCATTGAATAAAATTTTTGGGATAATCATTTTAATTTCATGGGCTGTTTCTTGTGGTACCCATTGAATTTTTAATATGTTAGATGAATCTCCGTCTCCTTCAAATTCCCCTTCAAATTCAGTACCGATTTTTGTAATCTTGACATTTCCTAATCCTAAAAGTCTAATTGTTGATTGTTCTTTGATTGATTCTGCATCATCTCCAGAAATGTAAAAGTCTTCAGTGATTTCGATTTTTCTTTTTCCCATGTCGTTAATTGGATGGTTAGGAATTTCAACTGATGATAGCGACAAATTTTTTATTTTCAACTTTTTGGCATTTTTTACCATGAATAATCTCATACTATCTGCATCTACAAATTTTCGATTGAATGCTTCAAGTGCATCAAATGGGGCAAGTGTGTTTGCCTTTGTTAGTCCCAAAGACATGATGAATTTTCTTATTGCCTCAGGCTTAATTCCTCTTCTTCTTAGTGCCTCTAGGGTAGGGAGTCTTGGATCGTCGTACCATGATACTTTTCCCTCTTCGATCAAGGGTTTGATTATCCTCTTTGAAATAGGCATTCCCTTGAATTCGAGCCTAGAAAAAAAGCCTTGTTGTGGTTTTCTCATACCTAATGCATCCAAAATTGCATCAATGAGTTCTTTTCTTAATTCAAATTCTTTTGAACGAAATGCATGTGTCACTCCATCTATACTGTCTTCAATTGCTACTGCAAAGTCATAACTAGGCCAAATTCTGTATTTGTCTCCTACTGTGTAATGTTTTTCATCAATAATTCGTAATAATACAGGATCTCTCATAACTGCATTATCTGCTTTCATGTCTCCGCGGAATCTAACTATGGCTTCACCTGGTTTGAATTTATTTTGCATCTTTTCCCAATTTTTATTATTATTTCCAATGTCCTCCATACTGCATTTGCAATCTTTTCTCTCTCTTCGATTTTGGCTAATGTCTTCTCTTTTACATGTACAAATGTATGCTTTACCTGAATTGATTAACTCCATTCCTTTTTCATAAAATAATTCCATGTCATCCGAAGTACTCTTTACTTGATCAAATTCAATCCCCAACCATTCTAGTCCTACTTTGATTGCAGCATGATACTCCATTCTTTCAGCTTCTGGATTTGTATCGTCCATTCTAAGTATGAACTTCCCTCCATACATTTTTGCATATTCTGAATTAATTATTGCAGCTTTTGCATGTCCTATGTGTGGATAACCATTAGGTTCTGGTGGAAATCTTGTAACAACTTTTCCTTGTACTGCATCTTTTAGTTCTGGTAATCCTTCTCTTTCTTCTATTTTCTCTTTAGGTGCTAATGCGTCTGGAAAATTTTCTTCCAACTCTTTTTGTTGTTCTTCTGGTGATAGTTGGTTTACTGATACAACAATTTCTGAAATCTTTCCTGAAATTTCTTTTACTTTTGTACGAAACTCTGGTTTTGTTCCAAGAATTTTTCCTAAAATTATTTTGTCCTGAGTTTGGCCCCCGTGCTCAAAGGCATTTTGAAGAGCCATTTTTCTAATTTCTTTTCTAATTTCTTCATCCATTGTGATTTACCTGATATAATGTCTAGACACTTCTCTTAACTACAAAATCTAATAATGCAATAAGTTCGGTTTTGGCAGAACCCGAGTATTTTGAGAGTGATTTTTCTGCCTTTTCAGCGTATTTTAGTGCCTGCTTCCTAACACTTTCTTCTATACCGAGAGAGCGAATTACCTCTACAGCCTTGTTGAGGTCATTTCTTGAAATCTTTGAATTTCCAAATGCCTTCAAAATAATTTTCTTATCTTTACCTTTTGCAAGTTTAATTGCCATAAGTATTGGAAGTGATTTTTTACCCTCTCGAAGATCATTACCTACTGGTTTTTTGGTGATTTTTGGATCTCCCATTACACCAATCAAGTCATCAGTAATTTGAAATGCAATTCCTAGATTTCTACCAAATGAAGAAAGATTTGAAATATCTTTCTCTTTGTTTGTTGCACATATTGCTCCCATTGCACATGATACATCAAACAATGCTGCTGTTTTCTTACCAATCATTTCTATGTATTGTGATTGTGTAGGAATTTTTTTCTCTTCTGCCATTTTGACATCAAGTAATTGTCCTTCACAAACATCAACACATGCTTTTGCAAGTCTTGAAATTAGATGTGTAGTTGCAATTGGAGATAATTTTGTATCTGAAATAACTTGATATGCTTTTGAAAATAATACATCTCCTGCAAGAATTGCAATGGGCATTCCGTATTTTCTATGTGTAGTTGGAACACCGTGGCGCATTTCATCATTATCCATAATGTCGTCATGAACTAGAGTAAAATTATGAACCATTTCTACTGCACTGGCAGCTGGCATTGCATTGGAAGATTTTCCGCCTAAAATTTGACAACTTCTAATTACCATGTATGGTCTAAGCCTCTTTCCGCCGTGAACTATTAGATGGCCTGCTGCATCGTAAAGTTTTTTTGGATTTCCTTTTAATTTTGATTTAAGGTACTTGTTTACAGTTTTTGCATTCTTTTCAATTTGTTTAGTTTTTTTCATTTACTAATCTCCATTTTTCTTGTGGCAAATGTGTTTTGATTGCATTTTGCAATCCTTCATGAACATCACTCGTCATCCATGTAGATAAAACATTTACATGCTTTTCGAGCATAGATTTATCTGATTTATCAAGTAGTTCTAGTGCAATTAGCATCCATGGGCAATAAATTTCTGGATTTATTTTTATTTCTGAAAGTAATTCGCTAGATGAAATCCATTTTATTTCGTCAATCTCTCCTTCAATCTCTTTTAATTCTGTAGATTTGTCAATCACTCCAATTAATGTTCCACAAATTTCATTTTCAGAACCTACATCTTTGTATGGTACGTGATATTCAAATTTGTGGAGATAATCTAATTTTCCTTCAATTCCTAATTCTTCAGGCATTCTTCTTTCTCCTGATGAAACATAATTTTCTGATTCTCTAGGATGACTTGCAAATGTACCGTCCCAATCTCCCGGCCACAACATCTTTTCTTTAGCTCTTCTTGTTAGTACTAGTCTTCCATTTTCATCAAATAATAATGCGGTAAATGCTCTGTGAAGTTTTCCATCAGGCAAATGACATTTTACTTTCTCTTCTTTTCCAATCGGATTGTCATTTTCATCTACTAGGATAACAAATTCTTCAGCCATTATTTTCCTCTAAACACTGTTCCTTCAAATTTCCTATTTTTAACCGCTTTCACAATCCTTTCAGGTTTATTCCCGTTAACAAAAAATACATTCATTCCCATCTTAGAAATTTTTGATGCTTCTTCTATTTTTCTAGTCATTCCGCCTGTTACATCCATTTTATTTTCTGATATTGATGGACGTTCACCTTTTAATTCATGAATCAGTTTTTTAGATTTAAGATCCGAATACACCCCATCTTCATTTAATGCAAAAATGCAAAGTTTGGGTTTTAGAATTTTTGCAAGATGTGTCATTATTTTATCTCCTGATAAAATGAAAGTTTTGTTTTGTCCATACCATAATGCATCTCCAAAAGTGACTGGAATCAAGCCTGATTTTGAAATTTTTTCAATTTCTTTTACTTTTTTTGTTATTGGTTTGTTGCCTGTCATAAAATCTGTAGGTGGAAGACAATATGGATTTAATTTATTTTTTAGAAATGAATCTAGAATTATCTTGTTTAGTTCTATCATAGAATTTTTTACAATTGCAACGCCTCTCAAATCATATTTTCTTTCTTTAGTATGCATGTCGTATTTGACAGACCAATAATGTCCATAGGAACCTCCTCCATGAACTATTACAATTGGTTCTTGAATCTTTTTTAGACTCTTTGCAAGATTGTCAATGGTTTTTCTTCTTGCAGATAATGGTTTTTCTTTATTCGTGATAATTGAGCCACCTAATTTTATTAGAATCATGTTTGTTCCAAACTATCTATATAATTAAAAAGTATCCAGACCTTTGAAATCAATCTTTACAGAAAAGCATTCATGATTTTTTTCTTTGAACTCTTTTATGGTATTTTCCAAGTTTGATTCATCAGTAAGGGCAAAAATACATCCTCCTCCACCTGCACCTGTAATTTTTGCTCCAAATGATGACTTTTGTCCGATCTGAATCATATCTCTGAGTTTGTCATTTGAAATTCCAATTCTTTCTAGATATTCTTGATTTTGAATTGCTTTATGGCCAAGTTCTTTAATGTTATTTTCTTTCAACAATTCTAAGACATTTTCAATAAGAGTAGATTCATTTTCACATAATTTTGAAAATTCCTCTTTATTACTTTCTTTGAATTCTCTTACTCCTGCAACAACCCTGTCTGTTGAATGTTCTACATTTGAATTTGCTATTACTAGATGAAAATTAGGCTCAGATTCTATTTTTGAAAATCCATTTTCCTTATCATATTCCATTAATCCTCCAAAAGTACAAACTGTACAATCTGCACCTGATGTATTTTCAAAAATTGTTTTTTCTGCTTCTATTGCAAGTTTCAAAATTTCTTCTTTTGAAATACTCCCAAATAATTTTGCAATTGCAGCTGCTCCTGCTACACAACAAGCAGATGATGAACCTAAACCAACTCCTAATGGGATTTCTGATTCTACTTCTATCTTGATTCCCAAATCCTTGTCTTGAATAATCTTGTTTGCTAAATAATAAAATGGTTTTAATGGAGAATTAATTTCTGAAATTGGTTTGTTTGGTTCTAATTCAAGTTCCCCAATATTGGATTTGATTGAAATTTTCTTTTCATCAATTTCTTCTGCGGTAACTGTGATTCTTTTGTTAATTGCACAAAGAATTGCTTTCACTCCATACACAACAAAATGTTCTCCAAAAAGAATAACTTTTCCAGGAGCAGATGCTTTAGATTTCAAGTAAACACTTTAGGTCTTTGATTTATTTATTCGATTTCCTCTTCGGTAATCTTTGTTTCAAAGTCATCAATTTCGATGCTCATTGGGTCATCTTCTTTTAATTCTCCTTTTTCAATGAGAATTTGACGTACCAATAACCAGTAAACTGTTGCTAATGCTTTTCTTCCTCTGTTATTTGCTGGAATAATTACATCAAGGTTTGATGTAATGTTGTCTGTATTTGCAATTCCAATTACTGGAATACCTGCATTGGTTGCTTCAGTAATTGCTTGTTCATCAACCTGAGGATCTGAAATTAAAACTAATTTTGGCTCAATGTAATATGGCAATGATGGATTTGTTAAGGTTCCTGGCATGAATCTTCCAAGTAATTTTTTTGAACCTAATGTCTCACAGAATTTTTCAATTGGTGTTTCTGCATATTGTCTGCCTGAACATACAATGAGGTTCTCAACTCCTAATCTGTTGATAAATTTAGCTGCAGTCTTAATCTTGTCTAATGTGATATCCAAATCAAGCATGTATAGTCCTTCTGGGCTAGCCTTAGTGATGAATGGTCTCATGAATTTTGTCTTAACTTGAGTACCTACTCTAATTCCTGTAGAGAGGATCTTCTTTTTGATGTCTGTTGTTTCTGCTTGTTGGCTCATAGCGATTTTAAATCTCTGCCATACCGCGTATTAAATCATGCTCTGATAGGCGTAATAATTCATTTAATTTTGCCACTCTTTCTCCTCCTACAACGCCAACTTTGAGCATTTTTGACTTTGTTGCAAGCCCGATGTGGGAAATTTGTGAATCAGTAGATTCGCCTGATCTATGTGATGTGATTAATCTGATATTATTTTCATTTGCTAGATTTGCAAATTCTAGGGCATCAAAAAGACTTCCTGCTTGATTAACTTTCAAAATTGCAGCATTACATGATTTCTTATCAATGGCTTTAGAAAGAATTCCTTTGTTTGTGACAGTCAAATCATCTCCTGTAACCAGAGTATTTGGAAATTTGGCTGTTAATTCTGACATGTCTTCAAATGCTTCTTCATGAACTGCATCTTCTGCATAAATTAATTTGAATTTTTCAATAATGTCTGCTGCAAAGTCAATTTGCTCTGATGTTGAATTTTCAAAACCTGCTCTGTCATAAACATACTTTGATTTTTCTTCATTCCATTGTGTTGATGATGCAAAATCAACTCCTAATGACACTTCTTTTCCTAAAGTAAATCCTAAATTCTCACAAGCTTTTGCAGAAACTTCTAGTGCTTTTTGATTTTCTAATTTTGGTGCCCATCCACCTTCATCTCCTCTTCCGTTTGTAAAGTTTGGATCTTCTTTTTCTAAAACGCTACGTAGTTCTTTGTGTACTGCCAAGTTTGTCTCAATTGCTTCTTCAATAGTTTTTGCGCCTGTTGCACAAATCAAGATTTCTTGAATGTCTGGTGTGCCTGGTCCTGCATGAGCTCCTCCTCCTAAGATATTTCCTAAAGGAAATGGGAACTTGAATGATGATTCATTTGATAGTGTTTTGAATAATGGTTGGTCAAGTGCTTTTGATGCTGATTCAATGGATGCAATAGTTACTGCAAAAGCAAGTGCTCCGCCAATTTCTGAATAGTTTGTTGAATTGTCAAAACTTTTTAGTGTATCGTGAATTCCTTTAAGATCAGATGATTCTAACCCAATAAATTTTTGAGAATTTTCTTTTAAAACTTGAAGACTCTCTTCAGGTTTTCCATTACGAAAACTAACTGCTTCATATTTGCCAACACTTGCACCTGATGGAGCACAAACCCTTCCTAAGAATTTTCCATCAGACTCAACATCTACTTCGATTGTTTTACTTCCTCGACTATTGTATAGAACACGTCCTTCAATTGAAGTGATCTTGGCCAAGTTATTCTAACTCAGATTGAACTTCTTGCCTTCTTCTCTGAATTGCTTCATAGAATGGAATTACTTGTTGAATTGTTTCAACGGTAGTTAGTAACATCCTTCTGCAACAGTATCTTTCAACTCCAACAGAATCTAGAGTTTTCTCTGGATCTTCTCCAGCTTTGATTTTATTTTGATAATCGTCAAATTTATCAGCAATTAGATTTCCACATGTAAAACATCTAACAGGAATTAACATACGAACGAAAAAGTAATCAAGGATTATAAAAACCATACATGGAAATTTCTTTGCGGGCGTCGCCCAGCCTGGCCAAAGGCGCTAGCTTGAGGGGCTAGTCTCTCAGGAGTTCGTGGGTTCAAATCCCATCGCCCGCATACAAACTTTGAAAATTATTTTTCAAATTTTTTGAGTGTTTTAATTAATTCAGTTCTTCTTTTTTCTTCGGTAATTGCAGATCTAACATCCTCAACTAGAATTCTATTTACATCGATTTTTCTCCTAGCTTCTTTTACCACTTTATCGTACATTGAGAAAGTGTAAAGTTGGAGATACAAGTTTTCCATTACATCGAAAATTCTTGTGGCCTCGTCGATCTCATCAATTCGAATTTTATCAAATACCATTCTCTTTAATTCACCGATACAATCTAGCAATCCTAAAACATATGATTCTGGCATAACTCCTAATTTTTTATCTGATGGAATTTCTTTTTTCTCTACAACTGCAATTAGACATGCGGCTTCGACAAATTCCTGTTCAGGTGTAATGATATATCTTCTTAGATCTCCTGTAGCTTTTTTCTTGTATTTTTTTAAGAGTGATTCAGCTTTTCTTAGATTACCTTTTCCTGTTTTTGTATCGTTTTTATGAACTGCGATTATTGATCTGCTACAAAGAACAATTATTTCTCTAGTATTTTTTAATAAAAATTCTCTTGAATCTTGAATATTCCCTAATGTTTTGGAAATTTTACTCAATGATGGTTTTACATTCTTTAATGTCATGACAGGTGTTTGTAATAACCCGGATAAAGCCGTTTTCTAAACTCTTAGGAATACTATGACATCTATTTCTAAAATAGGATTTTTAGAATCAAAAATCATTATACAAAGTTATAATCCAATCAAGATTTCAACTTGAAACTTGGTTGTTTTTTGAATCCTTTGAATCTGTTTCTTATGGTCACTTCTGTTACTCCTGCGGCCTCCGCAAGATCTCGTTGAGTAATGTTTCCCTCATATTTCAAACAAGCAATGTATAATGCAGTTGCCGCAAGTCCCATGGGGTCTTTCCCAGATGATTCTTTGTTATCTCGAGCAATTTGAAGTACTTCTATTGCATGCCGTTTGATTTTTTCAGATAACTCCAATTTACTAGAAATTCTTGAAATACACTGAATTGGGTTTACCACAGGCATTTTTAGTTGCAGTTCATAATGCAATAATCGATAACACCGTGCAATATCTTTACGTTTGACATTTGCAGCATCTGCTACATCTCTTAATGTTCTAGGAGTTTCAGTGTCCCTACATGCTGCATAAACAGATGCAGCAATCATTGCAGAAATAGATCTTCCACGAACCAATTTTTTCTCTAATGCTTTTCTGTATAGATATGACGCCTTTTCAAGTACATTAGAAGAGAGTGCAATCTTGTCTTTCATTCTAGTTAGTTCGTTGAGTGCTTGTCTTAGATTCCTGTCTTCAGGTTCATGAGATTGGCTTCTACTATCCCAAGTTCTCAATCTTTCAATCGTGCTTTTCATAGATGATGAGAGGGGTTTACCAGTTGCATCCTTGTTAATTGGATTGATTACCGTAGATAATCCCATATCATGCATCAAAAGTGAAGATGGGGCACCAGTTCTTGCAGGATTTACACCACTTTCTGTTTGAAATGATCTCCATTCTGGACCAGACTCGTTTATTTTTTCAGAAACAACATATCCACATTTACTACAAAACTGTTCTCCTGTAACATCATCTGTTAGTAGAGAATTTTTTCCACAACGCAAACAGTTGGAATCTTTTGTTAAAGTTACCATGAAGGTTGCTTTATGTCGCCACCTTTTTTATTGGAATTTTAGCATGAGAAACATCTACATCAGAACTTTGATATTCTGAATTAATTTCAATGTCTCCTAGTACAGTATCTTCAGATATGGTACCATCAAGTGTTAACGCATCACGGAATTTTTTATACATAGTTGAATCCATTTTAGTTTTGAAAAACAGAAATTCTAATTCTAATCTCTTTAATCGATTCATCTCTGCTAGTTCTTCTTCTATTTTTTTTGTCATGATTCTCTTCTCCATTCATTACACTTAAGGGATGGTATTTTTTTGGACTTGGAAGTATTGTGAATCATTTCTTTAAACAGTCACATCCACAGTCAAACATTCCAGCTTTTCCCATACATTGATCATGATGTTCATTATAGCACTTGTTACAGATCAGCATTAGTTTTTCCTATTTTGTGAGTTTTTTCATGTGCAAGTACTTTGTCAAATGTATCGGGAAATCCTTCCCAAGTAAATTTGCAATCTCTACATCTGTATTTCATCTATTTTCCCCTCTTTGAGATTGGAATTTCAATAGTTGAAACATCTCTATTTCTTCCATCTTGAGATTCAAGTGATTCAGAATTGATGCTTACACATCCTACTTCAAATGCATCTGTTTTCTTTAAGAGAACTTGAGTGACGTCTACTGCAAGTCCAATACTGTGACCTCTAGCTTTGATAGTAATCGTATCCAATGTAGCTAATTGAATTATTGCAGAAGTAACGTACGACATTAACGGCTTTTTGCCGATAAAAATTGTATCAGTTGTATTATCTAACATACAAAGTGGGGTTAGATGCCTCATTTAAACTGGGAACACAACATCTAGTCGTAAATCTCAATTAACAAAAAAATTCTATGTATGCTTTAGCCATAATTCGTACTTTCAAAGCTCTTA
>REGJ01000025.1 GCA_003702525.1 Candidatus Nitrosopumilus sp. | reverse complement strand
AGATGAGTTACAAGATATGGAATTCCTAATTGACCACATCTTTCAACTTCATCTATCAGAGTTTTTACTGATTTTTCAAATCCATCTTCTTTTGGAGTAGCTAAATTTGGAAGATATGGCATGTGTGCACAAGTTGCAAATCTATCAATCTTACTTTCTTTTAATTTTGATTTAAAATTACTAATGTCATCTTTTGTTAGCGGTTTTGCGTGCCATCCTCTTGGATTTCTTGTAAAAATTTGAAATGCTGAACATTCTCTCTCAACTGCATTGTCAACTGCTTTGTCAATAGAACCTGAAATTGATACGTGACAGCCGATCTGCATATTTCAAATTTCATCAAACATAATTTAAACCAGCATCAAATATACTGAAACCAGATTTTTAAGTAAACTAGGTGATTTACTATTATGCTCTCACTAGGACAAGATGAAATTGCAAAATATCCATTTTTAGCTGATGCTGGTCAATACCTAAAAGACAAAGGTTTCACTTTAGAGCAATTTGGAACAGATCCTGATCTTAAAGAACTGATAACAAAAGCATATGAGAGAATTCAGGTTGCAGCAGACGGAAAGATCTACAAATCTGATCTAATTGGAGACCAAGTATCAAAAGAAGCTGCACTTCCACGAGAGGTTTTCTCGTTTCTACTTGCCATAGTACTGTTAAAACTTAGTGGCATGCATACTCTAATCAAGAGATTTGCACTTGCTGAGGCAAGACGAGCTGAAAAATACCTTGAAAAAGACTTGGCAAATATATCAGACGAATCAAAAAAACAATTAGCAATCCGAGTAATTGATGATTTGTTTTCAGTTCAGATAGAAAAACTAGATGATTATTTTGTAATTCCTGTATCTGATTATCTAAAACATTCAATTAATTTTCATGAAAGAGAATGGAAACTAATTAACAGACATGTAGAAAATGGCCAAGTCTTTCTTACTCCGCATGAAACAGTAAGATTGATCAGAAAAGAACTTGGAACTTATATCAATGCAAAAATAGTTAATGCAAAAACACCAACAATGATTCCTGGTTTTGAAGATTCTGTAAACAAACTTGTTATGTTGTCAAAAAAATTCTCAACTTTTACAGTAACAACTGGAGAATATCCTCCATGTATTAAACATGCAATTGATATCCTTGAAAAAGGTGAAAATCTTCCACATTCTGGTAGATTCATGTTAGCGACATTTCTTCTTTCAAAAGGGCAATCTGTTCAACAAATTGCCCCTTTATTCAAAAATGCTCCTGATTACAATGAACGTGTAACACTTTACCAACTCAATCATCTAGCTGGAACATCAGGTAGTGGAACTCAATATTCTTGCCCTTCATGTGAAAAACTAAAAACACAAAGTCTTTGCTTTGCAACATCAGAATGTGAAGGCATCATCACCCCCTTACAATTTGGAAAGAAGAGAAAATAATGAAAGAAACTGATATAAAATTTCTAGAAAGTGCATTCAAAAAATATTATTTTGAACAGTTTAATCTAATCCGAGTACCTGAACGTACATCTGAAAGGGAATTTGGTTATCAAAAATTCAATTCCGGAATGACACGTCACATTTCAGTCAAAGACGACAAAGAACTACATCTATTGCTAATGCAAAATGTCCCATCTGATGTATATTGCTCAAATGCATATTACTCATTTCCAAATCTACCTATGAATGAGAAAGATTGGAAAGAAGCAGATCTTATTTTTGATATAGACGCAAAGGATCTAAATTTGTCTTGTAGAACAAACCATACGTTATCTGTTTGCAATGACTGTAGTGAAATTTCAAACAATTCTGAAAAATGTTTAAAATGCAATTCAACCAAACTAGAAAAAAAATCTGTACCATGTAAAAATTGTATAGATGCATCAAAAACTGAAGTTTTGAAATTATCTGAAATCCTAATAAATGATTTTTCGATAAACAAGGATAACATTCAAGTATATTTTTCTGGCAACGAAGGATTTCATATCTATGTGTATAATACACAATTTCAACAAATTGGATCTAGAGAAAGATCAGAACTTGTAGATTACATTATGTTTAATGGCGCAATTCCTGAAAAATTTGGAATGAAAAAATTCAAACCAAACAGAAATTCTTTTCCAGACTTTGATGAATCTGGATGGAGAGGTAGATTCTCTAAATACGTATATGGTTCAAAATCAAAGAGATCAAAAATCATTTCAGAATTACTTTCAAATGGTTATTCATCATTTCAAAAAACTTTGGATGATGTTTCTGAAAACATTGGTGCAAAAATTGATCCTAATGTTACAATGGATATTCATAGAATCTTTCGTTTACCCGGTTCTATTAATAGTAAAAGTGGCCTTACAAAAATTCATTGTAAAAATTTGGAAAAATTTGATGCTTACATAGACTCTTCTTTTCTTAGTGATGATACTGTAGAAGTATTGGCAAATTGTCCTATTGAGTTTAAACTAAAAAATAAAAAATTTGGACCATACCATAACGAAAAAGTAAGTATTCCAACGTTTGCTGCAGTCTATATGATCTGCAAAAAACTAGCAACAATTGCGTAATTTTGCTGCTAAGACTTTAATTTACCAAATCTTAACTCAACTTGATTTTGTATAGCGCCTCTACTGATAAGCAGACTCCACCTCCTGATGCTGGAAAATACATCAGATTGGGTATTGTTGCAATAATTGGTATTGTTATTTTTGCAATTGTAGGGAATCAAGCAGTCATCTTATCAATGAATTTCACTGAATTTGGCGATCAATTTACCAAACCTCTCTATTACACATTAGTCTCTACCATTATTCTATCTGCCATTGCTTTAGTCCGTGTAAATATTGGTGGGCGTTCTTCAATTTTCTGGTATGCAATTAACACAGCAATTGGATTTTTAGGCAAAAGTGGTCAACAACCAATATCTAATGTAGTTCCAAGTTTTAGAGATTACAAATTAAGTTCAGGACAATTTGTTCTTTGGCAAATTACCAAAATTTTCCTCTTTGGTGCATTCTTTGCAAATATTATGTTTGGATTTGCTGCAATGTCATTTATTGATGGTAATTATCTTGGAATAGAAAATCTGCCAAAACTATTCTCATTGCCATTTGTTACTCCTGAAACTGATCCAAACTACGCTGCAGAAAATGTAGTTCCAATGATACCTGCATTAGTAATTTTGATTCCTCCAATACTTGCAGCAATTGGATTACGTTTGGTTCTGTATGTTGGCTTACATAGAATAATCAATGTAATCACTTCATTTCTTCAAGACTCTAATGAAGGAAAACCACGATACCTAAACTATGTTTCAACAATTGAAGGAATAATTGGTATTGGAATAATTTGGGCAGGATTTAATCTATTTTTCACTGATCAAATTGACTATAACACACGATATGTTATTGGTGGTACACTTGTAATTGGTTCTGCACTAATTGCATTTTCAGTAGTTGATAGAATTAGAGCACGTGTTCTAACTCATATGTTTAAGAGAGATGTATACATTAGAATTCTAACAATTATTGCTATTGCAATAATTATTGCTGGTGTCGTTTCTGTAAATAATAGCATTGCAGATGCAAAGAAGATTGAATTTTTGGGACCATATACTGCTCAACAAATTGGAGTCAATAGGTATCTTGGTGAACTAAATAATGTACAAGAAAACATTCATGATGTTCAATTAACCTCTGTATCTCCAAACAATATCAAAAATTATGTTTCTCAAAATAGTGATGTTCTAGATGTAATTCGAGTTTGGGACTGGGAAGCAGCATTTGCAAAATTAAAGCCTGAAATTGGTTTGATTCCATATGTTGACTTTGAAGATAATGATATTTTGAGATTTAACAATACTCTGTATTGGACAGCCTCAATGAAACCAATCCTCCCAACATCTGTTAGCCTTGAAAATAGATGGTATAATGAGCATTTTGTATATACACATGTTCCTGATGGATTTCTTACTTTAGAAGCCACAGATGGACAAATTGTTGAAAGTGACCAATTTTTCAAGCAAAGAGAAATTTACTATGGTGAAGGTGGTCTCTTTGAGCAGACATGGTCTGGTTATCCAAATTCCAGAGGTTCTGATAGTGCAGAACTTGGTGGTGTATCCTATTCTGGATTGGGAGGATTAGATGTTTCACCTCCTTTGAGTTGGATATTTGAGCCAAACTTTTTGCTTTCATTCCCAGGAGAATCTGTTCATATTATGAGATACAAAGATGTCCACGACAGAATGCAAACTCTGTATCCTTATTTCCTCTATGACTTGTTTGGTAAAGAACTAGATTCACTTCCTGTTACTGATGGAGAAAATTCCTATTGGTTAATCCCATTAATAATTGGATTTGATACACGAGATGTTCCTTGGTCTGTTGGAAATCCATACTTGCGTTTAGTTGGATATGCTCTTGTTGATTCGTATGATGGTGATATTCAACTACTAAAGACAGGAGATGATTTCTTTACAGAAATGTTTGCCAGTCAATATGAAGAACAATTTGAACCAATGCCTGCTTGGTTAGAAGAACAAATCAGATATCCTGTTGAATTGTTTAACTGGAAGACTGAGATGTACAATGTTTACCATGTCACAAATGTTGAAACATTCATTCAGGCAAACGAATTCTATGAGATTCCTCGTGGTCTTGACACTTATTATGTGGAGGCAAAACCACCAGGATTTGATCAAACCGAATTCCTAGGATTATTGTCATTAGAATTGAGAGGTTCCCAAGGAAGAAACCTTGCTGGATATATGGTAGTTGAAAACGATCTTTCTAACTTGGGTGACTTGCAATTTTATGAAGTACCTCTAAACTCTACGACCAAATTAATTGGTCCAACTGCAGTTAGAGAAGCACTGGATAGGGATCCTGAATTTGCACAATTAAAGACATTATTGAGAAATCCAAGAATTGGTGACAATATTCTCTATCGTGTAGGAGCTCATGATGTCTACTTTATCCCAGTTTATACTGCTGGTGCAGGTGGAGTAGTTGCACAATTAGGAACGATTGCAGCTGTAGGTGCTGCATTTAATGGAGAATACTTTGTTGGATTAGGTGACACTCAAGAAAAAGCATTTGAAGCATATTTGAAGAAAGTTTCAGGAGTGGCAGGTTCTATCACTGTTGCTGATGATGATTATGTTGAACTAGACAGAAACGATAGAATTGATATCATCAAGAAATTATTTGAGGAAAATGAAATTACCGTATCTGAACCTACATCAATTCAGATTCCACTATCATTTAATGAAGGAGAACTGATCTTCTTTACCGAAAATGATCGTGAAGAAACTGTAGACTTCCTATCTCAGTTTATCGATGATTTCGTTAAACCACGAAGTGATAGAGTATTCATGTGGCAAGAGGAAAATAATCTCAACATTGGAACAATATATGTCAAAGATGGCATATCTGAGATTCATTATGTCTCAATTGAGGTAGGCAGCTAATTGCTTTTAGTTGTAGATAATGGTTCTGTTTACACAAAAAATCTAACTGATTTTCTTACAAAAAAAAATATTTTATTTGATATTCAAACACCAAACACTTTAGATCTTAACTCATTATCAAATTATGATTCTTTTATTTTATCTGGAAGAAGAAAGAATGAAAAAAAGACTAATGAAATAAATTCTAAAATTGTAAATTATTCTATAAATCATAATTCAAAGTTACTTGGTATTTGTTATGGTGCAGAAATTTTAGCTCTAACTTTGGGAGGCACAATCAAGAAAAGTTCTTCAATTCAAAAGGGAGATGAAACCATAAAGATTTCTAAAAATAATTTAATCAAAAATGATTCATTATCTGTTTTTGAAAGTCATAATTATCAGATCTCAAAATTACCTAAGGAATTAATTCCTATTGGGAAATCAACTAATTGTAAATATGAAATTATTATGCATGTAAGCAAGCCTATTTTTGGAACTCAATTTCATCCTGAAATGAGTCTAGATGGGAATAATTTGATTGAAAAATTCTGTATGCTCTGAATGATTTTAATTACTCCAAAATTTGATAAATTTATGGAACAAGAAGACCATGAATTACTTTTACCTCTAGTTGAAGAAGAAAACATTTGTCTTCCATTACCAGTTAATGTGGTCTCAAAATATTGGAATATTGATTTACCTATGGCTGAAGCAATTGAAACTGCAAAAAAATATTCTGGGTTTAATGGAAGTATACTGATTGAAGGAATTGAATCTGCAGAAAGACATGGGTTGGTATGTAAAATTGTACATTCTTCTCTAAATGAACTAAAAAAAATTATTGATTCTGGAATTCCTCCAATTGTAATTCTTCCAGGAATCCCTGAAGTTACTCAACACGCTTCAATCATCACGGGTTATAATGATGAGGAAAAAACAATTTTGCATTATATTCAAACAGGAAATCAAGAAGGTGAAATGCAAGAAGGTGCTATTCCTGAAGAAATATTTGAAAAAGAATGGTCTGAAGAAGGTCAATTGTTGATAATACTTGCACCTGAAGATATTGCATCTTCTATCACACTTGAGAATGATTCTTTTAACAAATCAAATCGATTATGTTTTGAATCTGAACGACATAGTATTCTTCAAAATCCATCCGAAGCAGTTAACTCATTAAAGCAAGCACTAGAATTGAATCCAAACAATTCAACTGCACTTCATCTTTTGGGTACTATCATGAATGAACAAAAATCTTCTGAATGTGTTAGTTTTTATGAAAAATGTTTAGAACTCAATAATCGTTCTTATTTGACTCATAATGGCCTTGGAAATTTTTATCTTAAAACAAATGATTTCAAAAAAGCAGAAGATTGTTACACAAAGGCAATTGAAATTAATCCAAAACGTTCTGCCAAAATATACAAAAATCGGGCTTATCTTAGGGAACAACAAAATAAGAATAGCGATGCAAAAGATGATCTCAAAAGTTATTTAAAATATTTTCCAAAAGCTCCTGATAGAGGAGTAATAGAACAAGCAATTCGTGAATTATAATGCGGAGTGCGGGATTTGAACCCGCGGCCTTCAGCTTGGGAAGCTGACGTCATGCCAGACTAAACTAACTCCGCTTGTGCCATATTCATTAATTATGATTAAATATCTTGATTCACAAATTATTGTATGGATGCAAGATGCCCTGAATGTGAAAAAGTTGCAGTATTAGATGATGATGTTACAAATGTAAAATGTCCTCATTGTAATTTTGAGGCAGATTATGATACATATCTTGAAATCATGAAAGATCAAGCAATTAACATGTCTTCTGAATACATTCCTGACCGACCTGGATTGTAATTTACCAATAATTTCCTTTATCTGAGCAATCTAGATGTGATCCACAATTAGGACAAAACATGTGACAGGCTTGCATGTCCACCATCTTATTATCGCATTTAGGACATCTTATCTCTTCAGCCATGTTCACATCTATCTCTATTAATTTAAAAATAATGTCCAAAGGTTAATTAGTCGTTTTAGATTTTTTTCGAATACTTGGCAAACTTCAAGATTACTATATCTGATACCAAAGGAAAATCAATGTCAAAAGAGCTTAAGGATAGCGATGCTAATCCTCTCCTAGGTCTTGAACTTGGACAAGAAACTGATGCTTCAGTTGTTGGTTTAAGTGGAAAGCTAAAACTTACTGGAGGCAGTGACAAGTCTGGTGTTCCAATGAGAAATGATATTCATGGAGCTGCAAGAAAATATGTTTTACTTTCAAAGGGTGTTGGTTTACAAGATGCAGAAAAAGGACAGAGAGTAAGAAAATTAATGCGTGGAAATACTGTTTCTGAAGAAATTTATCAGATTAATTGTAAATTTGATGGCGAATTACCTGTTGAAGAAGCTCCTAAAGAAGATGCAGCAGAATCTGGAGAAGAAAAACCTGAAGATAAAAAAGAATAACTTAACATATACCGATTCTACATTTTGACTCATGCATTGGAGAGATACACTTCCTGATTGGTACATTGAAAAGTATGGATACCAACCATGTGTAAACATTGGAACAGCAGGTCATGTCGATCATGGAAAAACTACTCTTATTCAAGCATTAACTGGTTCATGGACAAGTGTTCATAGTCAGGAACTAAAACGTGGAATTACAATTCGTGTTGGTTATTCAGATGCAGCATTTTACAAATGCAAAAATTGTGAAGAACCTTTAGGATATTCTACAACTCCAAAATGCAACAACTGTGGTGGGGAAAGTGAATTATCTAGAGTTGTCAGTTTTGTTGATAGTCCTGGACACGAAAGTTTGATGGCAAATATGTTATCTGGTTCAGCATTAATGGATGGGGCTCTATTGTTAGTCGCAGCAAACGAGAAAGTTCCAAAACCTCAAACAAAAGAACATCTTTTAGCATTACAAACACTTGGAATTCAACAAATTGTAGTTGTTCAAAACAAAGTTGATTTATTATCTTACAAAGAAGCACTTGCAAATTATCAAGATATTACAAAATTTGTTAAAGGAACTCATGCTGCAAAGGCTCCAATCATTCCAATTTCAGCTCAATCCGGCCTAAATGTTGACGCATTAATTGGTTCTATAGAATCTACTATCAAAACCCCTGATAGAGATGAAAAACAAGACACAGTTATGCATGTTTTACGTTCTTTTGATGTTAACAAACCTGGAACTAAATTAAAAAATATCAAGGGAGGTGTTATTGGTGGAAGCTTGACTCAGGGAATTTTTAATGTGGGTGATGAAATTGAGATTAAACCTGGAATACTTAATGAAAAGAAAAAAACATATGAACCATTGGTAACAGAGATTACTTCTCTAGGAACTGCTGCAGGAATTGTTGAATCCGTAAAACCCGGTGGATTAGTTGCTATTGGTACTAAACTAGATCCTTCAATGACCCGTAGTGATTCATTCATTGGTTCTGTTATTGGTAAACCTGGAACATTACCTGAAAACTCTACACAACTTAAACTAGATGTAACATTATTTGATTCAGCAGTAGGAACTACTGAAGATATTGAAGTTCAACCAATACAAACAGGCGAGTTACTTAGGGTGAACATAGGCACTGCCCCATTATTAGGTAAAGTATCTAAAGTGAAATCAAAGAATGTAGAGATTGAATTGAGAAGGCCTGCTTGCATTTTTGAAGGTGGAAATGTTGCACTAAGTAGAAGAATTGATGAACGATGGAGACTAATTGGTGCCGGAATAGTTGGTTGAAGTAATCTGTGATACCAGTTTTTTGATTAATCTTGCTACAAGAAGAATAAAAAATATTGATAATCTTGATGTTGAAATAGGTTTTATTTCTTTTATTGTTCCTGAAGTTGTAAAAACAGAACTATTGAAATTACAAATGATTCCTGAAAAAAAATATGATATTGAAAAAACATTAGATTATATTAAAAATTTTAAAAAAATTTCATTATCTGGTTCCTTTGCAGATAAAGAACTATTAGAATATGCAAAATCTAACAAATCTATTATTGGTACAATGGATAAGGAATTAAAAAAACAAGTAAAACAAGCTGGTGGCTCCATTTTGTCTTTTTCAAACGATAAGATAATTTTAGAATCCTAGAAAAATTTAACTTTGGGCTTAATTGTATGTTAAGTATGAAATTAGAAAGCTCATCTTTTGAAAATGGTGGAACAATACCAAAAAAATTTGGTTACAAAAATGGAAATGTCAGTCCACCATTAATTATTAGTGAAATTCCGGAAACTGCAAAATCTTTAGCTTTAATCATGGATGATCCTGATGCAATGGGAGCTGTTGGAAAAGTTTGGGTTCATTGGGTTTTATGGAATATCCCTAAAGATGTAACAAAAATCAATGAAAATTCTATTCCTGAAAATTCAATCGAAGGAGAAACTGACTTTGGTGAAATTGGTTATGGTGGACCAGCTCCTCCTGATAAAGAACATACCTATATTTTCAAACTATATGCATTAGATACAGTTCTAAATTTAAGTAAAAATTCTACCAAAAAAGATGTAGAAACTTCTATGAAAGATCATATTATTGATGAAACAAAACTAACTGGAAAATATGCTCCACAATAAACTGTAATTTGAAAATTAATCTCTTCATAAAGAGTAATAAGCCTAGGTTTTGGTTGAAAGATTATTGAATTCTCACTCTACTTTGATTTCCATTGGACAATTTGATTTAAAATTAAATCATCTTCTGATAATTGGAATTCTTTCATTATCCTTTTCAATTTCTTTTTTATTAAGATCTCAGCCTGCTGATTGGGGATGGGAATTAAATGAATTTGATCCTTTTTTTAATTATAGAGTAACTCAATACATTGTTGAGAATGGATTTGCTTCTTATTTTCAATGGCATGATAATCTAAGTTGGTACCCTGACGGTCGTGATGTTTCTAATACCTCTCAAATCATGTTGCACATCACAGCTGCAACTACATATTGGATATTTGGTGGCGGAACTGATCTTTATGATTTTACAATTCTATTTCCAGTTGTTTTTGGTTCATTGACTTGTATTGTTATTTTTGCATTAGTTAGAGTGATTGGTGGAACTACTGCGGGATTATTCTCTGCATTATTTTTCTCCATTTCTTTTCCCATTCTTGTTCGTGGTACACTTGGCTGGTTCAAATCTGAACCTTTAGGTATTTTTTACGGTTTGTTGGCAATGTATCTATTTCTAAGTGGAATAAAATCAGATAATGCAAAAATTGCAGCCTCCAAAGTAATTTTCTCAGGTGTTTTGTTAGGATTTGGTTTTGCCTCTTGGGGAGGAATTCAATTTTTTGTTATTCCTCTAGGTCTCTTTATAATGTCATTACCTTTTTTGAGGAATGATTCCAAATTCCTCTCTTGGTCTATTCCATTATTCATTATATCTACTATTATTACCACCATTAGTTTTGACAGACCTGGAATTGGTTTTCTGACTAGTTTGGGTGGATTTGGATTGATTGTTCCAACACTATTCATGATTTTGTTATTATTTGTTAAAACTTTCAGCACTAATTCTCAACGAAACATGTTACTTACTTTATTAGCTTTTTCAATAATTGTTATATCGATTTTCTTAGTTGGTTCTGAATTTCTGCCCTCAGCTAGTTTTAGATATTTGAACGCAATCAATCCTTTCTTAACAACAACTGATCCTCTTATTGATTCTGTATCTGAACATGCTACTACAAATATTCAACAATCTTTCTTATTTCATTCAGTTCTGATGATTTTTGCTGGACTTGGAATTTGGCTACTCTTAAAACACTCTAAACATAATTTGATAAAAAATGATATGATTTCTTTTTCATTAATTATTGGTCTAGTTGGAATCTACATTAGTTCCGCTTTCATTAGATTAGAAGTATTTGCAAGTATATCCATAATTATTCTATCTTCTTTGGGATTATCAATAATCTGTAAAGAATTCTTTTCAAGCAACATTGAAATTTCTAAATTGAAAAATCTTACTATAAAGTCAGGCTTTGCAATAGGATTGATTGTATTATTAATTGCACCGTTTTTGATATCTTCTAACACAACTATTTTTGCATTAACTGATAAACCTGCAATAATTCTTAATGGTGGTACTGCTTTTGATATCACCAGTAGCGATTGGAACGATTCATTAGAGTGGATAAAAAATAACACTCCTGAAGATGCGGTTATTGCTTCTTGGTGGGATTATGGATATTGGATTCAAACTAAGGCTGAAAGAGCAACATTAGCTGATAATTCTACACTTAGTACTGAAAAAATTAAGAATATTGCAAAAATATTCCTAAGTGATCCTGATACTGCCTGGAAATCTTTGCAAGATGCGGGAGCTGATTACTTTGTGGTTACAATTGCTGCTCAAAGATATGTTGTAGATGGAAGTGAAAACCAACCGATATATCGTATGGGAGGCGGTGGTGATGAATCAAAAAAACAGTGGTTTATGAGAATCGCTGGTGAACCATTGGGTAAATATCTGTACAATGACGGTCTTAGTGGCACTGAAACTTTTTGGAATGAAACATTGTTGGGTAAAATGACTCCGTTTGAACCAATAGGGTATGTCAATTTTCAAACAAATCAACAATCACTTACATATCAAACTGGTTTTACAGGAATCTATGAAAAGAGTATAAAATTTTCTGAAAATGAAACGAGCCCAATGAAATTGGTTTACTATTCACCTAGTTTTGATACTGAAAAAGGCGGTTCAATAATTGGTGTGTTTGTTTATGAAATAAATGATGATTATGTACCGATAAACTAATTCTAATTGTATCTTTCAGCTAATCTATATCTCATATACTTATCATCTGGTGAAAATTTTGCTGGATGTGCTGAAATTGTTTGTTCATTACATTTAGGACATTTTTCTTTTAATGTATACTGAAAACATTTACTACATTTCCTTAATTGGAATCTCATTTTAATTCTCTCTAGTTTTCTTTGATTCTTCTCTAGTAAACTTGAATGCTCCCTTCTTTTTTTCTATATTCGATTGAATCTCTGCAATTATGGGTTTTAATGATTTTTCAGCTGATTTGAAATCTTCTGAAGTTATTGATAATCTATATTTTGGCGCACCCAAATATGTAATATCTATTGTAGAATCTTTCTTTAATTCATCTAAAAGAGTTTTTTTAATTATTTCAATTCCATCAGATTTTGAATTTGTAATTTCCATAATCCCTCTAATTTCTACAGATGGAAGTTTTATTTTAGAACAAATTTCTTCAATAACAGTTGCAGTCTTCTTTGGTATTTTTAATTCCTTTACAGAATCAATGCCATTTCTTCCAATCTCAATGAATGCATCATAAACTGAGTCATATTTTGAATAAATATTATCTTCTAATTTTTCAACATCGGTATCCGATAATTTTGCTTTTTCTTGAACATTTTGTAATAATGTTTTTCCCTTTTCAAATTTTTTGACTTCCTTTAGTTTTTGTTTTTTCTGATCTTTTGAAACTTGTTTTAATGATAGATCAATATCTCCACGTTGAGGATTTACTTTTTTAACAAGAAGAACTTTTTTTTCTCCATTTTTTACAAATCTATTAACTGATCTTATCCATCCAGGAGCTATCTCTGAAACATGTAGGAATCCTTGTAAATTATCATATTCATCTAATGTAACATAAGCACCATGATCCATGATTTTGGTAACTGTGGCAAGAACAATTTCTCCTTGTTCTGGCATTTCTTGAACTTCTGTAGACATTTCTTCTAAAACTCCTAACTATGTAAATTAATGTTGCTAGCTAGAAATCAATTCCTTTTTTGGCTTTGATTCCTTTCTGAAAAGGATGTTTAATTTCCTTCATTTCTGTTACTAGATCTGCAATTTCTACCACTTCTTCTTTAGCATAATTTCCAGTCAGAACTAAATCTATATCGTCAGGCTTTGCTTTTACCAATTTTAACACATCATCTACAGAAATCAGGTTCAAATTTACTGCATAATTGATTTCATCTAAAATTACAATATCGTATTTTCCCGATTGAATTTTTTCATTACTTATTTTTATTGCCTCTTTTGCAACTTTTTCATGATCTTCTTTTGGACTTTTATCATCAATTATGCCTACAAACCCTTTTCCTACTGCAACCATTTCAAATCCAGGCTCAAGTTTTTTTGTTGAATCCATCTCTCCATAATGCCAAGAACCTTTGATAAACTGAATCATACAGATCTTTTTATCATAACCTGTAGCTCTTAATGCAAGGCCTAATGCCGCAGTTGTTTTCCCCTTACCTTTTCCAGTGTATACAATTGTTAAACCACCACTCATGATATTTTCTTCTACTATCTAACTAAAAACATTGAGTATTTACCAAATACATCGATTTAAATAAAAAAATAACATTATTCATGCAAATTGAAAATTCCAAGAATTGTTTTAGCAGGTGCTAGTAGTGGAGTTGGAAAAACATCGATTACATGCTCAATAATTTATGCACTACAAAAACAAGGATATTCTGTTCAACCATTTAAAGTAGGTCCGGATTACATAGATCCAAATTATCTCTCAAGTATTTCAAAAAATGATGCATTCAACTTGGATGTTTGGTTAATGGGAAAAAATCATTTGTTATCAAGTTTTATTTCAAATTCAAAATCTAATGTATCTGTAATTGAAGGAGTAATGGGATTTTATGATGGATTTAAAGGTAATTCAAACTATGCTAGTACACATCATGTAGCTTCCATAACAAAATCTCCTGTACTTTTGATCCTTGATGCAAGCAAAACTGCTCGCTCTATTGCTGCAACAGCATTAGGATTTCAAAAATTTCATAAAAATTCTAGAATTACAGGCGTAATTCTCAATAAAATAGGTAGCAAAAAGCATGAAAATCTTTGTAGACAGGCTCTACAAAAAACAAAACTTCCGATTGTAGGTGTAATTCCAAAAGATCCTGTTCTTAGTCTAGAATCAAGACATCTAGGATTGTTTTCTACTTTGGATAACAAAACCCTATACACAAAAATCCAAAAAATCTCAAAAACCATTTCAAAAAATTTGGATATTGATGAAATCATTAAAATTTTAAAAAATACATCTGACCTTCAAAAAATCTCAAAACCTGCTCATAAAAAACCAAAAACAACAATCGCAGTAGCATTAGATACTTCATTTAATTTCTATTATCAGGATAATTTTGAAGCTCTAAGAAGAGAAGGGGCATCATTGAAATTCTTTAGTCCTGTTAATGACAAAAAAATTCCAATATGTGATGGATTGTATCTAGGAGGAGGATTTCCAGAAATTTTAGGATCAAAACTAGCAAAAAATCAAACAATGAAAAAACTAATCAAAAATCTTGCTGAAGATAATATTCCAATATATGCTGAATGTGGAGGATTGATGTATCTTACAAAATCAATCTCATCAGACCATAAAAAATACAAAATGGTAGGAATTTTTGATGCAGAAACTTCTATGACAAAAAAAATGAAACTAAATTACACCAAAGGAAAAATTAATCATTCAATAATCTCTGAAAAACCGCATAGCATTCAAGGTCATGAATTCCATTATTCAAAACTAGATTCTGTATCTTCTGATTCAAAATTTGCTTATGAATTAGAAATTGGTGATGGAATAAAGAACCATAAAGACGGCTTGACTCAATACAATTCTCTTGCATCATATGGACATCTTTACTTTGATAGTTCCAGTTATGCAGAAAATTTTGTTAAAAACTGTATAAAATACTCAAGAACTTGATTCTGCTCTAATTAACTTGAAAATTGCATTGATTATTGCAGAAGCTGAAGAACTACCTCCTTTTCTGCCCAAATTTGTGATAAATGGAGCCTCTTCTAGTCTGGATAGTTCCTCCTTTGATTCTGCAGCACAGATGAAGCCTACTGGAATACCTATGATTAGTGCAGGCTTGACAATTCCCTCTTTTACCATCTTTATCACCTCTTGAAGGGCTGTAGGAGCGTTTCCTATGGCTACTATTCCTCCATCAATATCTGATTTTGCAGCCCTCATTGACACTTGGGAGCGTGTTTTCCCTTCTTTTTTTGCCAATTCCATAATTTCAGGCTTTGAGATATTACAAACAATATCATTTCCAAAATCTTTAGGATTTTGTTTGTTGAGACCCCCAATTACTCCGTTAACATCTACAACAATACTGCAACCATTTTTCAAGGCATTCATTCCACTTTCAATTGCATCTTTGTGAAAAATTATCTTATTTTTGTCTGCAAAATCAAAATCTGCCGTAGAGTGAATAATTCTTCTAACAATAGGCCATTCTTTTTCATTATATGAATGAGAACCAATCTCATCTTCAATCATCTGCATACTTGCATCTTCTATTGATTGACCTTTCTTAGTTTGCATCTTCCACCTCTTTTGCTCTTTCAATAATTAAATCAATAATTTTTTCATCAGTTCCAATATGTTTTGTGATAAAAGTATCTTTAAGACTTGAATCTTTTAGAGCTGGTATCAAATCATTGTTGATATCAGTTTTAACATGTGCTCCTTCATGTAAGAAATAAAACACAATTACCAATACTTTTGGTTCATCTTTTTCACAGTTTTTTATTCCTTCAAAGATATCTGGTTGTTCAATTTCTAACCAACAACGACTAACATTTCTGTAACAATCTTTTAGTTCATCAACAATATAGTTCAATGATCTCTGAGCATTAGGATCCTTACTTCCGTGACCAATTATCATCACATCAACATCTTTGTTAGGTAATGTGATGTTATTTTCTTTTAGAGTGGTTGTAATTCTATTTTCAACAATATCTACCAGAGTTTTATGCATACTCATTGGTTTAGTTATTAGGAATTTTACTTGAGTATCTTTTTGTAATTTCATTACATCAGTAACAGCAATTTTGACCTTTTTTCCTGGATATAGAAAATATGGCACTATTGTTAATGAATCAATGTCTTGTTTGAGGCATTTTGAAATACCGTCTTCAATGTATGGTGGTTCTACCTCTAAAAAGCAATAATCTGCAAAAACATAGTCTCCTTTAGTCTTGATTCCTTCACAAATTGTCTCTAATTCCTCAGATGCCTCTCTTTCTCTACTTCCTCTATCGATAATCAATAACCCTCGTTTCAATTCTCAATCCTCGCTATAGCTATAGTCAAATTTGGAGGGAATTTCTGCTTTTCTACAATTAATTTACCATTTGACACTAGAATTGCAGCTGCTTCAGAAACACTAGCAGTTCCTTCAAAGGCTTTTACCGTATCTGAAGGATTAGGGGCTGTAACTTTGGCTAAATCTTCTCTATCAACATATTCGACTGGAATTTCCATCTCTTTTCCAGCATCAATTAATCCTTGTACATCTTCAGGTTTTTTTATTGAAACTAATTTTGCTATTGATTTTGAACTGAGTTTAAATTTCTCAAGACAATCATTAATTCCTTCTTTGATAGTTTCTTTTGATGTATCCCAGTGCAAACCTATTCCAATTACTAAGCTTTGAGGTCTGTAAATAACTGATTCAGATGATAAATCATTATCAATAATTTTATCTGAAATTATTAAATTTGCTTTAGAATTTGAATTTTTTAATTCGTCTATGGTATTGTATAATGAAACATTTTTTGGTAATTGTTTATACCAATTTTTTTCTCCTGTTTCTTGAAAAACCCCTATTGGCTCTTCATTTACCATATGTGCGCTAATTCTAGTAACATTAGAGTCATCATCAATCTTCCAACCAAAATCTCTTCCAACTAAATCAACAGCAATAGTCTTGTTTACATCAGCAGCAGTGGTGATTACTGGTTGCGCTTGTAATGTTTCTGCAATTTTTTCAGTAAGTTCATTTGCACCACCAATATGACCTGATAAGACACTAATTACAAAATTTGTTTTATCATCAATTACAATTACAGCAGGATCTGTTTTCTTATCTTTTAGATGAGGAGCTATTAACCGAATTACTGCACCTAGAGAAAATAGACATATTATTGCATCATTATTTTTGAAAAGTTCAACAATTTTCTCTGATGTAGGCTCTGAATACCATGTGATTGCGTCATTTTGACTAGAAAATTTAGCAGGTGCAAAAATGCCCCATTCTGGAAAAAATTCTTTTAGAGTTTGACCAATATTGATACCATTTTTAGTGATAGCAAGAACTGAAATTTTTTCCATATTCAAAACTTTGTTGATTTAATAAAATACCTTACCTTTTTGGTTCTCTTGCCAAAATATTTCCCTCAAAATCAAATAATATGACATCAATTGGAACTTTTTCTTCACTATGTTTTCTCATATGCCTATAAACTTCTGTACAAATTAACTCAAAAAATTCATTTACATTATTTTCTAGTATAATTTCTGAAACATGTCTTGCAGTATTTGCTTTTTTAATACTGTCAATAATTTTTTCATCTGCATTTACTTTTCTTGCTAATTCTGCTAGAAAATTCATGTCGACTTTGGAACCTTTAACATGAGTTTGTTTTACCCCTGCTGCCATCTTTGCAAGTTTTCCAATAAATCCAACTACATATGCCTTTTTGATATTTTTCTTACCACATTGTTGAATTGTGTAACCTGAAAAATCTCCCATTTGTACAAAACAATGTTCTGGAAGATCTACAATCTTTTTTGCAAAGTCTTCACTTCTTCCTCCAGTTGTTAATACTACTGTATCATTTCCCATAGCAATTGATACATCCAAGTTTTGTCTAATTGATGCAGCATA
>REGJ01000024.1 GCA_003702525.1 Candidatus Nitrosopumilus sp. | reverse complement strand
TGACTGCTCCTGTTGGTAAAGTTCCAACATCTGATTGGAATCAACAAAAAGCTACAGTCACTGGTTACACAGCATGTTCAAACCAATACTATGCAACTAGAGCAAGATTGGCATATCATCCTGCTGACAAAAGATTTGGATCTTTCAGTGGAGTAAACATGAGTTTTGATGGTGTTGAAATTAAAGAACAAACACAACAAACACCTCCTCCCCCACCACCAGAACCACCAAAACCTTCTGGCACACTTCCAAAAGGAATGGGTGATGCACCACAGACTAGTGCAAGTAGTGGAGATGGAAAATCAAGACAAGAACAACTAGCAGAATACGAAAAAGATTACTTGCAACGAATTGAACAAGAAAAAGCAGAACGTGAACAAGCTTACCAAGAAGCACTTCAAGCAGAAGTTGAAGCAAGAGCTAAACAAACACGTGGTAGTTTACCAAAAGGTTTTGAACCTGCAGCGGAACCAGAACCTGAACCTGCAAAATCAAAAGGTACACTTCCAAAAGGTTTCTGACCTTTCACCTTTTTACTTTATTTTATTCTAAATTTTTAAAATCTTCAAACACTTCTTTTGAGTGTCCTGCAGGTTTTACTTTTGGATAAATTTTGAAAATCTTTCCTTTTTCGTTTACAAGAAAAGTACTTCTCATAACTCCCATGTACTCTCTACCCATGAATTTTTTCTTTCCCCAAACTCCAAACATCTTTGATACTTCTTTATCTACATCTGCAAGTAGTGGGTACTTGATTTTCATCTTCTCACAGAATTTTTTATGAGAATCTACGTCATCAGGACTAATTCCAATTATTTCGATTTCTTCTTTTTGAAATTTCTTATAGTCTTTTGAGAATTCATCTGCTTCAGTGGTGCATCCAGGTGTGAAGTCTTTTGGGTAAAAGTAGATGGCATGCTTTTTTCCTTTAAAATCTGAAGATTTTACTTTGTTGCCATTTGCATCGTTTACCTCAAATTTTGGAACTGAATCGCCTTCTGAAACCATATGTAGAAAACTGAATGAGCCTGTAATTAATTACTTTTTGATCTGATTTGATCAGAATTCTAGTCCGAATCTTTTATATGGAAATTGGCGGGGCTTTTGCTTAATGGTTAATCCAAGAGCATACCTTGCTGAAGCAATTGCAACATATGGATTGGTATTTTTTGGTCCTCTTTCAGTAATTTTGGCAATTGCATCTTTTGGAGAAGAACTAACAACAATGTCTGTTCTATTCATTTCTCTTGGACATGGTGGTGCTATCGCTTTAATGATCTATGCATTTGGTCATGTATCTGGCGCTCACATTAATCCTGCAGTAACAATCCCTATGATGATCACAAGAAAGATTGGAATTGCAGATGGAATTGGTTACATTATTTCACAATTAATTGGTGCAGTCGCAGCTGCTGCAACCCTTAAAGTAATTTTACCTGAACTTGGCGGCAAAGTAAACTTTGCAACTCAAGGTGGACCAAGTGACTTAATCAATAACAGTATTAGTTCAGGTTTCGCAATTGAGGCAATCTTGACATTCTTCTTAGTAACAGTAATCTTCATGAGTGCTGTTCACAAGAAAGCATCCCCTGGTTGGCATGGATTTACAATCGGTGGTATGGTCTTTTTAATTCACTTGATTGCAGTACCATTAACTGGTGCATCCGTAAACCCTGCAAGAACATTTGGTCCTGCACTTATCTCAGGATTCTGGGAATTCCATTGGTTGTATTGGGCAGCACCAATTGTTGGTGGTATTATTGCTGGTTTGATAATGAACTATGTCTTTGTCAAACAAGCCGAACAAGAAGCATAATCCCAACATTTTTAAAAATTTGAAGTAATTTTTCCAGTATGAGTTCTACTGATGAAATCTCTTCAATGTTTGAATCAGAATCTCAAAAACTAGAAAATTTCCTTTCTAAAATATCTGAAAATATGGAAATTTCTGAAATTGTGGAGACCTACTATCAGGTCATGAACGTAACATCTATGATTTCTATGCTCAAGCAGCAGTTAGATTCTGAAAACCACAAAACCTTGTTGGAGCAAATTAACAAAACAGAACAAATCATTCTAGGAAAATTTAACACAGAGACTCACCCTAAAATTTTAGAAAATCTCTCAAACTCAATTCAAGAGATGACAAATACATTACAGTCAAGTTCTGGCGAAAAAACCAAAGAACAAATTGAAAATGAATCCCAAATGTTTGAAGAACTAAGAAAAAAAATGAGTACTAAAGAGTTTGTTGAACAATACGAAAAAGGATTAGCATGATTGAACAGTTAGCAAAAAACCTTGTTTCTATAAAAAAAGAATTTGCAAAAAACTATGACGGAAAAAGTCAGATGCAAGAAGTAATTCCAATTTCTACTTCTGATTCATTTCCCATAGCACAACAAGACCTGGAATTGTTACATCAATTTGCTACAAAGAATCCTATCTACTACAACTCTTATGAACAAACAATTGATAATACAAAATGCATTGTCTATGAAGGCGATATCAACAAGTATTGGTTGAATAGCATTCAACATGGTTCTAGTAATGCGCCATTTTCTCCAACTTGGATAATGTCCGCTTATGTTGCAGCATTAATGGCCAAAGAACTTGGATTTTCAGAAGTAATTGATATTGGTTCAGGTGACGGAAGAATTGCTTTTTGTGCCAAAGTCTTGGATATGGAAGCATATAGCGTAGAACTTGATGAACAACTAGTAGAACTTCAGAAGATACTTGTTACTACACTTGATTTTCATCCGTTTTGTTCAAACGCAATAACATTTGATTATACTTCATTAAATTTGGATAAACCAATATTTTTCATTGGAGGGCTTGCCCAAATGGGTGGGGTTGCTCTGGCAACTGGAGTAATTGACAAGATTCAATCTAGTGACTTTTGGAAAAAGACTGGTTGGGTTTTTGCAGGTACCAATTCCCAAAAATATTCACCAGATCCAAAAAACGAGGCTGGTTGGGGAACTTTGATTGAAGAAAATAAACTCAAAAAAATACAAACCATTTCCTTGCCAACTGTTTGGACATTTCATGAAACGGATGAAACTCCGTATATTTTTGCAGAATCTTTGTAATCGCAATCCAAATTAAGCGTAGATTAACCAAAGTTTTCGGACTCGTTGCATAGCTTGGATAGTGCGAACGCTTGCGGAGCGTTAGGTCGCCGGTTCGAATCCGGTCGGGTCCGTTTTTCGTTGTTTATCTTTTGTAACCACTGAAGTTCCAACAGCTTTTGCTACTAAAATTGGAGATTCTAACAAATCACAAGCAGATTCTTGATTTACATCATTTGATGAAGTAATTATTTTGAATGCTTCAAAAATTATTTTTCTACTGGTATTACCAACTTTGACAATTTTTCCAACAACTTCTAAAAAATCTCCCCCATAGACAGGTTCCAGAAATTCAACATTCTCATATCCTCTTAGAAGTCCTTCATCACCATCATAACGAATTGTTATTTCTGTGGCAACATCTCCAAAAAGCTTCATAATGTGAGCGCCATCTACTAGATTTCCTGCATAATGAACATCATTTGCACTAACACGTACACGTAATTTTACTTCATGATTTTCTTCCATAAATTATCCTGATTTTCTTTAGGTATTAGATATTTCTAAATACGATTTTTAGGTCTTGTTCAGTTTGATTCGTTACTATTTTACAAAATTCATTAAACCGTCTCTAAAATCCCTGTTATGTATGGTGATGCATGGGATGACATGTCCTCTGAATATGATAATTGTGTAGAGAATAATTCTAATCCTGTAATCTCCAACTTTATTGATGAGGAAATCCGAATAATTTCAAATATTTGCAAAAAATTTATCCAACCCGATAAAAAATATACTATAGTTGATCTTGGATGTGGGACTGGTAGAGTTCTATTTTCTTTATACAATATTTTGGGAAATTCCATAACATATTGTGGTCTTGATGCATCAGAACCAATGATTCAATTATCAAAAACAAAACAATCCAAATTAAATCTCAAAAACATCTCCTTTCAAAACTATGATGTTACAAATATCAAAATAGATGAATTATTTGATAATGACTCTGTTAAAATTCCCATGTGTGTATACAATACAGTAGGTGTCATTCCAGTTTCAAAGCGAGAACAATTTTTTGAGAATATGAGAAGACTTGCAGGAAAAGATGGCTTTGCATTGATATCTGCATTTAACGGAGATGATTTTGCCTTTGCATCTCCACAAATTTACCGTCCCATGAAAAGTATGGTTAAGCAAATAGATGATGATTCCTTTGATGAGGAAAAATTGGCATTTAGAAATCGCCTTGGATACTATAGTCAATGGTTCAAAAAAATACAACTTCAAAAATTCTTAAAATCTGATGTAGAACCAATTCCAATTGAGGTGACTGTTGATAATGCCTCTCATATCTTAGGCCATGTTTTTATTGATAGATTTGTAGAAAATTAGACTGTTGCAAGACAGTGCAGTCCTACTAGTTAAATCAAAATTTCAGTAAATTTCGTCAATGTCTCAAATAGAAGCTCAATACAACGAATTCACAAATGCAATTACACAGACGGTATCTAACGTTGATGTTAACCTCTTGGTGAAGATGATGTATCTTGAAAGAAAACTTCCTGATGCTCCTCCTATGGTGGAATTAGTTGTTGACTATAATTCTGGTACAAATATGCAAAACAAATCAGAAGCAATCAGAGCAAAATATGGTTTTCCTATGAATGTTGGTGAACATGGGTTGACTCTGGTTGGTCAAATGGGTGTTCCACTTGTTGAAGAAATTTCCAAAGATCGAGATATTCATTTCATCTCTGGAAAAGCAACACCTGCATCATACTAGAACAAACAAACCCATTTTTGTTTTTTAGAAACTTTTCATTCTACTATCATAAAATATCAAAAAAGAATTAGAAAATTAAGTAGAAGTTGTTCGGAATTGCTAAATATCATCAAATCAAATTTTTGATATGAAGATTTCTATGAATCTTTTTGTTATCTCGGTACTTGTTTTAGGATTGCTTTCTAGTCCTATTGCACTTGCTCAAACGAGCGATGATGAACCTGAAAACATCACAATTGAGCTAGAAGAATCTATTTCAATTACCAGTAACGACTCTGAAACAGAAACTGATGAAACAGAAACTGATGAAACAGAAACTGATGAAACAGAAACTGATGAAACAGAAACTGATGAAACAATTAGAAACTTAGGACAAGAAGTTTCAACATTCGTACATGAGTCAAGAGAACTATTCAAACAACAAAAAGAAGAAACCAAAGAAGTCATCGCACAATGTAGAGAAGATATGAAAAATGCAGAACCTTCTGACAGACAATCAGTTAGAGAGGAATGCAAATCAAATCTAAAAGAAATTAGAGACTCTTACAGAGAACTTCGAGCAACTTATCAAGAAACTTTCAAAGAATTTAGAGAAAACATGAGAGTGTTTGTACAAGAAGCAAAAGGATTACCTGTTAACTCTGCACAAAGAGATGCAGCAATTGCTAACATTGAATCTTTGCCCGACACTGATGAGAAAAGAGACAAACTTAGAGAATTAAAACAAAAAATGAGTGATGAACTTAGAGAAGAGAAAAAACAACTTCGTGAACAAGAAAAAAGAGAACGTGATGAACTAAGAGAAAAACACAAGGAAGAAAGAAAAGCACTCAAAGAACAGCATAAACAAGAACGTGATGATCTAAGAACCTCTCTAGAAGGCTCTGATGATGCAAAAGATGCAGCAAAAGAGATTAGAGAAGCTTCTCAAGCAATAACAAGAGCTGAAAACAAAATACGTGAAGCTCAAACTGATGGAAAAGATGTCTCTGTTTCTCTAGAAAAACTAGATGATGCAAAAGAACTCTTAGCATTAGCAAAAGACCATTTTGCTTCTGATGATTTTGCTGAAGCAGAAGAATTAGCTGAGGATGCTAAAGACCTGGCATCTGAATCTAGAATGAAGTATCTTGGAAAATCTGCAGAAGATTTGGATGATGCTAGAGATGATTCTGATGATGATACAGAGAATGAACTAGAAATTGAGGTTGAGGTCGAGAATGGAATTGCCAAAATTGAAGTAGAATACAATGGCGATGAGACCACTTTTGAGGCTGAATGGACTAATGAACAGGACATTATTGCCCAAATTGCAACCCTGACTGGTCTTACTCTGGCCGAAATAGAAGAAGTCATCGAATTTGAAATTGAATCTGACATTGAAGATGACGACGATGATGACGACGATGATGACGATGACGACGATGATGACGACGATGATGACGACGATGATGACGACGATGATGACGACGATGATGACGACGAGTAGTCGTACTCTTATTTTTTCTATTTTTTATTATTGAATATTTTTAGACCTATCGTTGGCACTAGAATTATTTTTTTCATCTAGTTAAATGCGACTCTGAATTTTTTATAGTATGAAGACATATACTTCAAGGGGACCTGCATTTGCGAGGAATATTTGAATCACTAATTGTATTTGGTATAATGACTGGTTTATTACTGCCAGCAAGATTACTCTTTGTCGAGTTTGTTTCTGATGATTGGCTAGGTTCATTTGGTGTGATCACTGCCATTTCTCTTTCTGTCATAATTTTGGCAAAGAAAAAGAAATTAGGATTTTTTGGACCTATGCTTGAGAGACAAATCTACAAATTCCAAAAAGGAAAACGTGGAATTGCAGTATTTGGGGAATCTGTCTTTTTACTTTTGATCTTGGGTACGATGATTGTAGCAATTGATCAAGGCAGCTCAGTTCATTCTGAGTACATGCTACAAAATTCACCCAACACTCCTGTAGTAACTTCACCTGAACAAGTCATGGAAATGACCCAAGAAATGACTCCTGCTGATTGGGTTGTAGGATTTTTGTTAGCTCCTGCTGCATTGTTAACCGAATTTCCTAAGATGAGTGCTGCAATTGCATCTATTGATCAATCTCTAGATGGATGGTTAATGCATTTCTATACTGTAGGATTTGTAGAATATTTGGAGCTGCTAGGAATTTTGATTTTCTATAGGGTCTCATTCAAAAGAAAAATCTCTACTGCTACAAGTCAATTGTATGCCAAGGCTGCAATTTAGAATTCCTACGGTATGAATATCTTAAATATTATAAGGTAATACAACTATGGTGAGCCGAGAGGATTTTGATTATTCATCAATTAAGGTGCAAGATATTATGACACGTGCACTGATCACTGTTAATCCTAGTACCACCGCACTTCAAGTTGCAAAAATGATGGAACAAGGTGGAATTGGTGCTGTTATTGTAAAAGATGGTGATAATCTTGTAGGTATCGTTACTGATAGAGATTATGCAACAAAAGTTGCTGCAAACAATCTATCCTTTGATACAACTGTTGAAAAAATAATGTCTTCTCCACTAATTACCATTAATCCGGGTGAATCCATCTCTGCCGCAGCAGAAACAATGGCTAGTAAAAAAATAAGAAAACTTGCCGTATCTGATAATGGCAATATTACTGGAATCATCACTTCAACTGATTTAGTAAATCAACTAGCAAAGTAACTAGTACGTTTTTGTCTTTCTAAGGAATAATGTAACTGATGCCATATAGCATGCAGTAGCAATGACTTCTGAAATTAATGATGCTAAGAATGGTTCTATTCCAATTTCTAAGAAATAATAAAAGGTTGGCCATCTGATTCCAAGATAAACAATCTCTCCTACTCCAAAAGATGAAACTAGTGCAATTAGTTCTCTTCTGATTAACTCCTTTCTCATTGATTTGTAACGTTCTTTGTTATCCCAATAGAATAATCCTGAAAAAATTCCAAAATAAACCACATATCCGAAGATAATTGTAAATGTTGTAGTAAGAAAACTGTCAAAATCTACTAGTATTTGTGCAAATGCTGCTGAAAGTGACGCTGAAATTATAAAACAAATTAGAAAACTTCTGTTGATTCTAAATAACTGTTGATTTGACTTCATGCATTTTTTAAAATTTGATAACTAATATTTTGTTAGAGTCTATGAAAAACATGAAAAGATGTCAATGGGCAGCTGAAGAACCAAACATAACTTATCATGATCAAGAATGGGGAAGGCCCCAACATAATGATCAAAAATTATTTGAATTTCTCATTTTGGAGGGTGCTCAGGCTGGTCTTTCATGGGTAACAATACTCAAGCGTAGAAGTGGCTACAAAAAGGCATTTTCTGATTTTGATGCCATCAAAGTTTCAAAATATTCTCAACAACGTGTATTGAAATTACTACAAGATGAATCCATTATTCGAAATAAACTCAAAATTAATTCTGCAATAAACAATGCAAAACAGTTTCTCAAAGTTCAAGAGGAGTTTGGCTCTTTTGACAAGTATTTGTGGAGTTTTGTAAATGGCAAACCAATTAAAAATAAATTCAAAAAATTGTCTGATTTACCTGCATCCACTGAACTATCTGAAAAACTCAGCAAAGACCTCAAAAAACGTGGATTTACTTTTGTAGGTCCTACAATATGCTATGCATTAATGCAGGCAATAGGAATGGTCAATGATCATACGTCCGAGTGCTTTTTACATGGAAAATAATTTTATTCTCCTACAATCTTGACAAATCATGGCAGAAGGAAAATTTGCAACATCTGTAACTTGTATGGATGGTAGAATTCAACTACCTCTGGCAAAGTGGATCAAAGAGAATTACTCTGTTGATTACGTTGATGCAATCACAGAACCAGGTGTTGACAAAAAAGTTTCAGACAATGCTGATCTTGAATCCATAAAACATAAAGTTGGAATTTCAATCAATGCACACAAATCCGAACTAATTGTAGTCTCAGGTCACTACGATTGTGCTGGTAATCCGGTCTCCGATGATGAACACAAATCTCAAATCAAAAAAGGGGTTGAAGTAATTTCATCTTGGAATACTGGTGCTAAAGTTATCGGCGTTTGGGTTGATGACACTTGGAATATCAACGTGTTATAGAATAATGGATTCAAAACTCTCTCATTTTTCTAAAACAGCTGGTCCCGGAATCTTATTTGCATGTACTGCAATAGGTGTGTCTCATCTGGTTCAATCAACTCGTGCAGGTGCAGATTATGGTTTATTGATTTTGGGATTTGTTATTGTAGTTACTTTGTTAAAGTACCCCTTCTTTGAATATGGGTCTCGTTATGCAAATGCTACTCAAACTAGTATAATTGATGGATACAAAAAACTTGGAACCCCTGCATTATGGTTGTATTTTCTAATTACCATTGCATCAATGTTCTTTGTAACAGGTGCAGTTGGTTTTGTTACTGCTGGATTTTTTGAGAATTTGTTTGGATTAGACTTTCTTGGGGAGTGGACGATAATCATTTTGTTTGCAGTATGTGTTGGGATCTTAGCAATTGGAAAGTACAACGTTCTTGATAGTTTGATTAAGATTATTGCAATTGTTTTGCTTGTATCCACTGTCTCAGCATTTTTACTGACACTGTATAATGGACCGATTGAACCTGTTGCAGGATTTGAACCAAAAGATCTTTGGGATATATCTGGAATCTTTTTCTTGCTTGCTCTAATGGGTTGGATGCCAACTGCAGTTGATCTTTCTAGCTGGAATAGCTTGTGGACATTGGAGAGAATGAAGCAGACCGATTACAAACCAAAACTCAAAGAGACCCTGTTTGAGTTTAGGCTAGCATATCTGATTACAGGAATTCTTGCAATAATGTTTGTCACCCTAGGTGCTTTCATCTTCTATGGCTCTGGTGATGAATTACCAAACAACAATTCCCTTTTTGCAAATGAGATTGTATCTTTGTATACTAAAACAATTGGGGATTGGAGTTATGTCATAATTGCAGCTTCTGCTTTTACCGTAATGTTTGGAACAATTATTGCAGTACTCGATGGATACTCTCGCTCATTACAAAGAACAATCGAATTGATTTTTACCAAAAAAGAAAAAAAAATTCGAACAAAATTTAGAATATTGTATATTGTTTTCTTACTGGTAATTTCTACAGGTTCACTTACTGTGATCTTTCAATTTGGAAATAATCTCAAAGAACTAGTTGATTTTGCAACTGTCCTTTCTTTTGTGATTGCTCCAATAATTGCAGTCTTTAATTTTAGATTGGTAACTGGTAAATTCTTGAATAAAGAATCTCAACCATCCACAATTTTGAAGATTTTGAGTTTTGCAGGAATAATTTTCCTTAGTGGATTTGCGATATTCTTCTTGACCGTGAAATTTTTGTCTTAATTTACTCATAAGCTTAGCCTTAGCAAGTTTTTTTAACACTAAACTCTGACTAATTTTGAAAATAATGAGAATTTCTCCTAAAATGAAAAAAGCACTAAATGACCAAGTTGCCTTGGAAGGACTTGCATCTAGCAGTTATTTGGCAATGGCTTCTTGGTGTGAGGTAACCGGCTACAAAGGCGCTGCTGATTACTTTTACGCACAATCTGATGAGGAAAGAACTCACATGATCAAAGTAATTCATTATCTCAATGATATTGGTGCAACTGCAACAATACCTGCAATCAAAGCACCTTCTGGAACTTACAAATCTCTTGAAGGTCTTGTTAAAACTGCACTAAAAAATGAACAAACCGTTACTAAAGCAATTCACAAAATGGTAGAGCTTGCACATAAAGAAAAAGACCATTCAACTTATGCCTTCTTGGAATGGTTCGTAAATGAACAAGTTCAAGAAGAAACAAAATTTGAGACCGTATTGCAAAAGTTTGATCTTATAGGAAGAGATAAAATTGCAATCAATGAAATTGACAAAATCCTTGCAGCAGACGCAGCAGCTCCCGAAGCAGATCCTGCAGTATAAAATTTCTAAAATAATTAATACCACATGTTTTCAATCATTTCATGACAGTAACTGTTACAAGAAAACCTGGTGGAATAACACAACTATTCAATACTGATACTGGTCGTGTTACTTACAAATGTAAAGCAGAATCAGCTTACATGTTGATTGAAGCCTTTGGTGGAATTGTAAAGTTTAATCAAAAAAATGCAATGGCAACAGTTACTGGACATATAACTTCTTTAGAGTCTTGTGATGTTCTGAAGAGTGGCCATCCTGAATACAAAGATGCCCTTATTGCAATCATTTCTGCACACAAAGAATTTGCAAAAAATGTTTCCGATTCTTACCAAAAAGAAATCACAGAATTTGAAAACAAACTATCTTCACTTTAAGGCTTGTATTTTTCACATTTGCAGCCTCGAACTAGACATTTTCCACTCCCGTCCATATGGATTGCATTGTCGTGATAACATCCAACTGTACTATTAGCGCATTTCATTTTTCTACCTCAACTTAGAAATTATTTTTTTGACTCATCATGGTCTCTGCCAATATGGGCTGCAAGATCAATTACACTACTTCCAAAATCCTTCCCACAAAACTTGCAATGAAATGTGTACTCATTTGACAAGGTTAATTCTTGAACATAATATTATTTAAAAAATTTCTTGCTTTTTGGCTGATTACCCGTAAATCATACAATGCTCGCATTCACAAACATCTTGTTTCTTTGCTTTCTTCAAACAGTTCTTGTGCTGACCTGCTTGACACTGGACGCAAATCTCCTCAAGATTGTCAACTGATGTATATTTTTTTGATTGATCAAAACCAAAACCGCCATCTTGTGGACCTACCATATTTTTACATGAATTATGTAGTATTTCTAGTTCACTGATTTATTGCAGATTTTATTACATCCAGTAGTTCGTTTTTGCGCTCTTCAATAATCCCTCTTATCTCAAAGGAATCAACATATCCTCCAGCAGATGCACGAGTTGCTTTTAGTAAATAATGCAATGCCCCTTCCTCAATTTTTCCTACATAATATCCATACAAAAAATCTATTTCATTTTCACACTTCCAAATTTTTTTGATATTTGGAAATGTCTGTTTTATCTCTGACTCAATTTCTAAAATTCTATTTTTGATATATTGATCAAGTGATTTTCTTATTGTTGAATCTTGTAACAATTGTAGATTGTTTGAGATACTTGTTTTTAGTCCTTTTTTTCGTCATTGGCATCTTCCGGATTGTCCCACATGTGCATAGTTCCCCTTATCATAAATGAGCCTACAATAATGGCTACTAGCCCTCCAACAATAAAGACAAAAAACTTGCCTACGTCTTTTATGCTTGCCAATAATGCTTTATTGTATTCATTCTAATTATAATTGTCTGAGTGGTTGGATTAGATTCAATAATGAGATTGAATAACTCTCTACATATGTCTAGGATTAAACAAATTGCAATTTGGATTGGAATTATTGGAGGCGGAATAGGATTCTTCTTCTTCTCAATTGAAGCTGCCGAATTCATGCGATAGTTCTCAAAAATTAATTACATCCTAACGGTTTCTAAAAATATTGTCTGAAATTACTGAAGAGATCAAGAATTTTCTGAATTTGCAAAAATTAGGTTATGTTGCAACTGTTTCATCTGATGGAACTCCAAATATTTCCCCCAAGGGCACCATAATTGGATGGTCAAAAAATCAACTGGCATTTGCAGATATTCGTTCACCTGACACCATGCAAAATTTGAAGACCAATCCTCACGTAGAAATTAATGTAATTGACCCTTTACTGCGAAAAGGATTTCTCTTCAAGGGTTCTGCCAAAATCATTCAAGACTCCCCTCTTTATGATGATATTTTGAAACACTATCGTGATAATGGCATCAAAAGTCCAATTAATGCAATTGTATTAGTTGATGTGACTGAAATCTCAGAGGTGATCTCTCCATTATATGATCTGGGAATTAAGAAAGATGAAATTAAATCAAAATGGAAAAAACATTTTGAAAGTTTATGATTCTTGTTCTTTAGATTTGAATTTGTCTAATTCTTTTTTTGTTTCTTCGTGTTCTTGTCTTTCTTTTTCCAAAAGCATTTGAATTGCTTCCAATTCTTTTTGTGTATTGTTTAGTTTTGATTTAAGTGAGCCTACTACAGCACTTGCAGCCTCTATTACACCTGCAGAACTCTTGTTGTCTCCTTGAATGAACTCTTTTTCTTTTGGTGTAAGAATACTGGTATCTTGAAATTCATCTTTTTTATTTAATTCTTCTTTTGCGTTGTACAGTCTAGAGTTTGCTTCATCAAGCTCTTTTTCTGCCTCAACTTGTTGTTTTCTGATTTGAGATAGTTTGGATTGCTCTGTTGAAATTTTTTCTTTAGTTTCTTCATATTCTTTTGTGATTTGTTCCAATTCTTCTTTTATCTTTGATAGATTTCCTTCTGTTTTACCAAATTCTTCAAATGATTTTGAATCTTTGATTTGTTCAGAATTTTTTATTTTTTCTTTGATTTCTTTATGTTCTCTAATAACAATATCAAGCTCCATCTTTTTTTGATTTAGTTCTTTTTTTACTAACATCAAATTGCTTACTGCTGTTTCATATTCTTCTTTGACTGAATCAATTTTTTCTTGAATACTGTTTAGTTCATCTTGTTTTCCTCTGAACTCATTTTGGAGGCTTTCAACTTCTGTTTCTAATTCTTCTTTTAGTACATACTCTTCGCTGTTTTCTGATACTGTATCTTCCTTTTTACCAAAAAGCCCCATTTCATTTCTCACCGTATTTCTCTAAAAGATGAATCTTTCTTTATTGTTGTTTTGTTCTATGTCTGATGAATTTGAGGTAGAATCCTAATCCTCCGATAAGTAGACCTGCAACCCATGTTATCACGCTCATGCTTTTTGGAACAATTGCTTCTTGTGGGCCTATGATAAGCAATAGTGCGCCCATAATGATTAATGCAAATCCTCCACTGTTTTTTGATTTATTGTGCTCAGAATGAACCATTTCTATGTGTACTCTGATAGTGTTTTTGCAACTTGTTTTCTTCCAATATCTGAAATGAATGGTCCAATCTTTGGTCCTCTGGATGTACCAAGGATAATTTGGTACAATATCTTGAAGAAATCTTTTGGTTGCACATCATTCGATTTTGCAATTTGGTAAATTGTATTTTGAATGTCTTCAGGTTCTTCATCTGCACCAAGTGCTTCAGATAAAATTTTCAATGCTTTTTTTGCAGTTTCATCTAAATCAATTTGTGTTTTTTCTTGTTCATCAAATTCATCTGAATAATTACCTGCAAGATCAATAAGTTTTTCAATTTCAGGTTCTGGATTTTTTATTACTCCATAATCGAGTAATTTTTTCATCACTCTTTCATTTCTGTTTTCTTTGAATATTTTTGCCAATTCAATTAATAGTCTATAATTGACATGAGTGCTTGGTTGTTTTGGTGGGTTTAGAAGATTAACATATTCGTATAGTCCTTTGGATTTTACAAGTTTTGCCTGATTATCTATCTTAATTCGTCCAAAATTGATGTCTTCTAGTTCGTTGTACTCGTTCATTAATGATGGTATGTCTTCTACTCCAAGCTCACGTGCACCCGTAATTCTTTTGTAAAGTAATAACAGAATTGATTTTGGATTACCAAATTCGAGCCATCTTTGTGCAGTCAGTACGTTTCCAAGTGATTTTGAAATCTTTTTTCCTCCTTTGTCTAAGAACATTTCATATTTTACATGGTGAGGATGTGGGAAATCTAAAATTTCATCAGCAACCCAGTCATTTACTTTAACTGAATCCATAATGTCTTTTCCATATGCTTCAAATCTAATGTCAAATGCTGCCCATCTTGCTGCAAATTCTACTTTCCAGGCTAGTTTTCCAAGGTCTTTTCCAATATCTGCTTCACCTTCGTGACCACAACCTTTGATCATTTGTGAGCCAATCTCTGCATCATGACACTTGTATTTGACCTTCTTTTCATCTGCAATGTACTCTGTTGCCTCTGCTGTGTATAGGCGATTACAGTTTGCGCAAACTGGAAAGTATGGAAGGTATTTTTGATATTTTTCTTGTCCTACTAGTTCTGATATCTTGTCTCCAATCTTTGTACTGTTTTGTAATATTGTGTGTATGTTGTCTTTTAGTAATCCTTGTTTGTAAGTGTCAACTGCTCTTCTAAACTCATATTTTATTCCAACTTTGTCTAATCCATCTAAAAGAATACTACTCATATGCATTCCGTATGAATCATGACATCCATATGGGTCTGGAATAAGTGATACTGGTTTTGCTAAATGCTCTTCTAATCCAAATTCTTGCATCCCTTCTGGAATTTTTCGTAAACCATCAAGATCATCTGAATAAGCAATGAGTTCTGATTTGTAACCTAAATTTTCTAATGCTAATTTGACACCATATGCTCTAACTGCATCTCCTAAACTTCCAATGTGTGGAATTCCTGAGGCACCAAGACCGCTTTCTACTCTTAATAGGTCTGTATTTCTTCCAAGTGATTTTTCACGGTCAAGTAATTCTGAAGCTAACTTGTCAATCCAAGTTCCTTTTCCGATAATTTCTTGTTCTGACATATCTTTTCACTAATCCAATGTTTTGGACATGTATGGCCCATATAACGAATACCCTAACTTTTGATAGTATTCTCTTGTTCCAACAGCACTAATTACCAATAGTTTCTTTGCATCAAATTCTTCTTTTGAAATTTTTTCTGCTTCTTTCATCAAATTTTTACCCAATCCTGAATGTTGAATTTCACTTTCTTCTTTTTCACCAATCTTTAGTGATTTTCCATAAACGTGAAGCTCTCTAACAATACAAGAATCATCTCCTACTTCATCTCTATGTGCATCCTTGCTTGGTTTTCTTAATCTCAAGAATCCGTAGATTGACTCATTTTTGTCTTCATAAGACAGAAAGACCTCTTTTCCACCTGAAGAATCATAATCAATTCTGTTTAGTTTGATATCTTCTGGATCTGATTTTTTGTTTAATCCTGCTTCTCTACATCTAATACATTTGCATTTCAATCCCTGTTTTGCCAAGTTTTGGTGAACAATCTGTCTTAGATTTCCAGATTTTGGACCTGCAATAATCTCATTTGGGGAGATTTCTCTCTGAACACGCATAATTCTGACCCATTTTGGAATGTCTTTCTTTACTTCTGTTAGAACCTGAATCATATCCTCATCTGAATATGGAACATATTTTCCATCCTTGTATTCTTGATACATTGGGGTATTTTCAATAACCAATGATGGATATATCTTGAGCATATCTGGACGTAGTTGGGAATCTGAAAATAATTTCTTAAAATCTGCAATGTCTTCTTTTGGCGTCATTGTTGGTAATCCTGGCATCATGTGTGCGACAATTTTGTATCCTGCATCTTTCGAAATTTGGAATGATTCTACAACATCATTGTAATTGTGTCCTCTATTGACAATGTCGTAAACTCTTTCTTGTAATGATTGAACTCCAATTTCTATTCTTGTTACCCCATAATCCAACATCCAATCAACATGTTCTTTTTTACAAAAGTCTGGTTTTGTTTCAATTGTAAATCCTACATTCCTTATTGATGCATGTTCGTTGTTTGATTTTGCCTCTTCCAAATCTTTTGAATCTGTACCATTTAATGCGTCATAACATGATTTGATAAAATTCTCTTGATAATCTCTTGGCATAAAGAGAAATGTTCCTCCAACAATAACTATCTCCATTTTTGATGGGTCGTGTCCAAATGCAATCAACTTGTCAATTTTTGTTGTGATTTGTAATTTTGGATCATATTCATTTTCAATTGCATTAAGAGTTGATGGTTCGTTTCCCGTGTAACTATTTGGAGAATTAAATTCAATTCCTCCTGGACAATATGTGCATCTGCCATGTGGACATGCAAATGGTTTTGGCATTAATGCAACTACTGCCACACCTGATGCAGTTTTTGCAGGTTTCTTTAACAAAACTTTTCTGAGTTTATCAAATTCTGATTCTTTTGCCATTGAAAGTATTTCGTGATTTCTTGGAATCCTTTCAAGTGAATATTTGGCACAAATTCTCTTTATCTCTTCTTTTACTTGTTTTTTGCTAGGCTCATTAATTGTTAGCAAATTTTGAGTAATTTCACTACATGCCTTTGAAAATACTGAATCTAATTTACTCATGGGTACTCACACTGAATTGGACATAAATTCGTTAAATAATTTGGCTGATTTTGAGCCTATCGTCGCCTAGATTTCTTTTTTGATTTTGATGCTCTTCTAACCACTCTTCTCTTTGTAGTCTTTTTAGCTGGTTTTCTCTTTACTGTCTTTTTCTTTACAGCAGTCTTTCTCTTTGTAGTCTTTTTAGCTGGTTTTCTCTTTACTGTCTTTTTCTTTACAGCAGTCTTTCTCTTTGTAGTCTTTTTAGCTGGTTTTCTCTTTACTGTCTTTTTCTTTACAGCAGTCTTTTTCTTTACAGCAGTCTTTCTCTTTGTAGTCTTTTTAGCTGGTTTTCTCTTTACTGTCTTTTTCTTTGCAGCAGTCTTTCTCTTTGTAGTCTTTTTAGCTGGTTTTCTGGTAGTTGATTTTTTTGAAATGTTTGCTTTGAGGTTCTTCAATTCGTTTAATTCCTCTTGAATTCTTTTGATCTCTGCAATCATATCTTCTTTGAATGATTGTGTGTTTACATCAACTGACATGTTTTACTGACTTTCACAAATTTTTGTAGAATTTAAGACTTGCTGGTTTTATTCTGGTTTTTGTTCTATACTTTGTTCTGGTTCGCCGCTTCCACTTCTTTGCTCTTTTCTGTATTCCATCTTCAACCAAATTGGTGTGATTATTGTTGTAACTGCGACCATGATTACAATTGTAGAATACACTTCTGATGTTAACACTCCTGCTGTCACTCCTACTCCTGCAACAATCAGTCCTACTTCTCCTCTAGAAATCATTCCAATACCCACTCTCATTCCTTGAGCTTTACTTTTCAAGAAGAACATTGCTGGAAGGCCGCAACCTAATAGTTTTGTAGCTACTGCTACTGCAATAACTATTCCACTGATCATCAAAATATTCAAATCAACTGCACGAAGGTCTACTTGCGCTCCAATGATTGCAAAAAATAATGGTGCAAAAATTAATCCAATTTTTCCAATGTAATTTTCAACTTTTTCAAACACTTTGGTTGTTGATAATGCCATTCCTACTGCAAATGCACCTACAATCGGTGACAATCCAATCGAGCCTGCAAGTGCTGCTGCACCAAAGAACGACGCAGTCGCAATTCCCTCCACACTACCCTTTGCCTTCCATAGTCTTGGGGTGATGACTTTGGGAATTACTATTACTGCTACAACTAACATTATTGCAAAGAATCCCAATACTTGCAGAATTGTTATTGCCACATCTGCGATATTGATACTCTCAATTCCTGCATCTGATCCTGTGATTGAAATTACAACTGATAAAACTGCAATTGCTAAAATATCATCTACTACTGCTGCACCAATAATTAATCTAGCTTCAGGTGCCTTTAGTTTACCAAATTCACTAAGCACTTGAATAGAAATTGCAATACTGGTAGCTGTAAGCGCTGTTGCAATCAACATTGACTCTAACGCTTCAAACCCAAACAATC
>REGJ01000004.1 GCA_003702525.1 Candidatus Nitrosopumilus sp. | reverse complement strand
AAGTAAATAGTGCTGAACAATTATTTCCACTTTCATCTATGACAATTACTTCAAGAATTGAAGAGGATACCCATTTGCCTGTAAAGTCAGATCCCAAAATAAGTTTGGATGACGAATCTTTTGGAGTAATAGTCAACAAGGAATCAATTTCTTGAGAGGTACTTGCAGAAGGTCTGTTTGTTGGTTCAGAGAATTTTATTGTTAATTTATCATCAGAAGTAATTCCAGGAGTATCACCTGAAACTGTAACTGAAACGATAGCAGGTCCTGACTTTTCACCAAAGGTTCCAGATAAAGGTGGTGAAAGAGATTCAGATGGAAGACTAAATCCACTTTTAATTAGACCAGAAGCTAATGTTTGTGCTTTGATTGAACCAATGGCTTCACCTACATTGTTTCCATTAGAATTAGTTATAGTAATTTTTAATGTGAATGGGTCAATCCATTCAGCAGTGGCAGTTCCAATAGAAATTGGGTTTTCTTCATCATCTACAAATGAAAATAGATTAGATAAATTAGTTGGAGATGGTTCGTTAGTTGGGTCTCCAAATGTAATAGTCAAAGTGTCACCATTTCCAAATATTTCATTTGATCCTGAAACACTTGCTCCTGCATTAGCACCATCAGGATCGTCTGCAACAAATGAAATTATTTGAGGGCCAATACCTTGTCCCCAGGTTCCTTCCAATACTGGAGAAATAGAATTTGAAGGGAATGATGTAGAGTCCAAATTCTTAATCGGTAATGAACTAAATTCATCAATCATAATTTTAAGACCTCCAATTACAGGATCACCATTAGAATCAGATAATGTGATGACTAGAGTTCTAGGTTTTTCCCAAATACCAACATAATCATCAGCTAGTTTTGCAACCTCAACACCTTGAATAAAATCAAATGCTGAATCCAAATCAGGTTTTAGCCAGGTAGTTCCTGATTCATAATTGGTATCTTCAGAGAATCTCATCGTAATTGTGTCACCAGGAGTAACACCCGTGGAAGGGTTGTCAGGATCTGCATCAGATGCGATAATAGATGTTATTGAGGGTCCTGCTGGTGTTCCGAAATCACCTTCCAACACAGGAGAAATTCCTATGGAAGATTGAGACAAACCATCTGCACTCTTGATTAATGAAGGAACACCTTCAGACCCATTAATCTCAATTTGCAGTGAACCAATTGCAGGAGATTGATGTCCATCAGTGTCAACAAAAGTAATAACCAAAGTCGTAGGACTTGCCCAACTACCTATGAAATTTTTACCCATAGAAATAGGAGCACCATTTTGCCAAAATGTAAACAATGACTCAATGTCTGTTTTTTCAGCTGCAGTTGGCCTATTGGTTCCAGCAGAAAATATTACTGCAATTTCATCACCATCAGAGAATGTAGGAGTTACTTGTGCTTCTCCAGATACAACAATGGATGAAATTGTTGGGCCAGGTGGGGGTCCAGCATCTTTTGGAATAAATGAAACTAGTTTGGATTCACCAACTATTCCACCAGAACTAGATGATGTGGCATTAACAGTAAAAGTACTGTCAGAAATAGAGATTAGGGTTCTATGTATCAAAGTGTATGCAAAGTTGTTTGGATTACTTGCACCACCTTGACTTACAAGAGACATGTCATTAATTGAAACAGGGATGTAGTTTTCCAATATCTCATAGGCACCAGGAAGAATTCTTTCAATTCCCGTATCCTCATCATCAAATTGACCAGCAGAAATAACAATTACATCATCATCAACATCATAATCTGTAGAAACATTTGCTAGTTTTACACCAGTGTCTGAAACAGGATGTCTTTGTTTATCAGAATCAAAGAATACTCCGGCAGGCTGAATTGCCAAAATCTTTGCTTCCATCTTAACTTGATTTTCAGCGTTTAGAACCACACTGTATGTAGCATCAGGAGGAGCATCATAATCAGTAGTGACAAGGAAGAATGATTGGATGTCCCTAGGAGGAGTAGAGCCCAATTCTAAATGGTACTGATTACTTGCAATTGAAGTTCCAAATCTATTTAGAATTTGAATTGAATCTGCTGGAACCACTTGATCAGCATCACTGTCTACTTGTACAGAAACAAGGATTACATTGTCACCGGCAGGAAATGTAGTCTCAACTGAGACTAGGGTATTATCAATCTTGGTTTGATCCCACAATTCACCATCAGCAAAAACAGTTCTTTCCAATCCATCAAATGCAGTAATTTTTGCCTCACCAAATACACCATCGTTTGTAGTACATGCCTTTACAACATAAGCTGCATTTGCCTCACCATTTTGGTTTTGGGCAATCAAGACATAACCATTAGAACGGTCATTGTTATTGAGAAGAATATTCATATGATTTTCAGCCAATACTGTACCATGTTGATCTTCTAACCAAACATTTACAGTAGTTGCAGCGGTGCTTTCCCTATTGAAAAGTGTTGAAGCTACAATGTTATGAATTCCTGGTTCATCAAATCCAGTAGATAATATTCCCAATTCAGTTGGAGATTCACAAGTAGAAACATTTGAACTAGGACTTACCAAAAGTGGAATTAAAGATGTGTCAACAAGTAATTCTGATGCAGAGTTGCTGGCCAATTCAACATCATTTCCAAATGAAAATTGCAAATGATGTTTTCCATCAGTTAGAACTTGGGATGAGAATACACCTTGTTGAGTACTAGAATAATCAGCAAATGTTAGGGAGTTTTCATTAATTATTGGTTCAAGATATTTAGTTCCGTTAAACAAAGACAGGAATTTCAAATCATCAGGTAATGAATCACCAAATGTAGTTCCATCAATTCCTGTAACAGTAAGATCTGCAGTTCCTGTTGTGGTAAACTTGACATCCCAATTTCCATTAACTACAGGATATGATTGTACATTAATTACGCTCAAATCAGCAGAAATCACATAATTTTGCTCAGACAATTGGGGGACAGTCCAACACATCTGATCATCAATACCATTTCCATCACTATCAACAAAGTGAACGTTAAATGTTTCATCATCAGTTACATCAATTTGTTCACCATCAACTATCCAGTATAATCTAAAGTCAACTCCACTTTCCACAAGATTTTCTGAAATTTCAGAACACACAGGAATGTCTGTATAGTGAAGGTTTGAACGGTGAGAAACTTTGACTTTCTTTGCAAATGAATCAGAATCAGAAATATCTTCCTCATATTGTGCTGGAACACCTGTAGCAAACGTTACTGAAACATGTTGTGCGGGATGATTAATTACAATAATTTTTTTGATGCCTTCATCTTCCAGTAGTTTTGCATTGAGATCCATTGAAGAGTAAACAACATCTTGACCATCAATGTTTATGAGAATAAATCTATCAACTTGTTTGATAGTTTTTAGAATTTCCGAAGTCTTTGTTGCATCAATTATCTCAATGTCCTTTGAGAGTTGAGTTGCATAATCAAATAGAGTAATTATATCTCCTTCAGAAGTAGTAACATGAACATGCATCAGTAAGGCATCATTTGGAAGATCTAGGGCACTGCTTGAGACTTCGGATTCAAAACTAACATTTCTAATCCAGATTACTGGTTGATTAATCTCTATTTGTCCGTGAACAAGTTCATCATTTTCAACTCCCAAAGTGTCAAGTGAATTTTCAAATATTGTGTTTGTAAATAGTTCAAGAATTTCATCGCCAGTTAGCGCATAATCATAAATTACAACGTCTCCCAATTCGCCAGAGAATTGATCGACTAACTCACCATCAACTTCTGATGCACCAATTACAACCTGAGATTCATTTGTATTGACTCTATCATCTGAAGTCAATGCATAGTCTACCAAATTAAAATAGTCACTTTCAATGAATTTTGTTTCCTGAATTTCTCCATCAAGGTATAATGAAATTTGATTTTGATTAATCACTACTGCAATGTGAGACCATTCGTTTTCAGGAACTGAGGGTTTAGAGTTTAATTCAAGCCACTTTACACCATCAAATGCCAAAAATGTTACAGTGTGTTCTGGTTTAATTCCGTTATCAAGGAATAATTCAAAAGAGTTTTCCTTACTGATGACAGTCATCTTGAAAGCAGACCCATCATAGATTGGTTTTACCCATGCAGATATTGTTACTTCAGAAAGATCCTTGTTTAGTTCCGTAGATTCAATTGTTATTGGTTCATCAAATGGTTCATCCTCGCCTTCATCATTTTCAAGATTAACTATTCTATCTTTTTGTTTTTTATTTTGCTGTTCAGTTACAACATCTTCGTATTTTTTTGCTTGTCCAGGAGGTTCTGATTTTCCAGAAGTAGTATCTCCATCAGTAGAGTCATCAGAGGAATCATTTTGGGAATCATTCTGGTCTGAAGAAGAGCTATCTGATGGGTTAGATGTGTTAGCAGAATTATTTTTTGCATTTGATGGTTTAGAATTGTCCGATGAATCAGATTTTGATTTACTCTGACCTTTACCATCAGATTTTTTGTCTTCTGATTTTCCAGAAGAAGTAGTATCTCCATCAGTAGAGTCATCAGAGGAATCATTTTGGGAATCATTCTGGTCTGAAGAAGAGCTATCTGATGGGTTAGATGTGTTAGCAGAATTATTGTTGTTGGAATTACCATTTCCGGAATTGTTGTCGGAATTACCATTTCCGGAATTGTTGTCGGAATTACCATTTCCGGAATTGTTGTCGGAATTACCATTTCCGGAATTGTTGTCGGAATTACCATTTCCGGAATTGTTGTCGGAATTACCATTTCCGGAATTGTTTCTTGCAGAATTATCATTAGATGCTTCTGCAAAATTTTCAAAATTTGCAGAGCTAATCGGATTTGCGATTGCTCCACTAAGTAAAACTATGATTAAGAAAATACTAGATACCTTATCCAAACTATACGTTATACCTTAACCTCCAGACCAATGATTCCCATTTAACACCGAACTAGATATTATTTAAATAGGATCATAAAGTATGAAAAAGATTCGCTAGTATAGAGGTAAAAAATCAAAATATCAAACATTCATTCATTCAAATCACAAAAAATGAATAAATTTTAAAAATCTAGAATCATAGATAAAAACTCAAATTTTTAAAATTCCTTCTTCAACCAAAAATTCAATTCCAGAGACAAACTCCAGATCAGAAAGCTTTCCTTCAGACCACCATTTAGCATTGTTTTTTATCCATAATGGGATTTCTTTGCTTGATTTTTCAGATATTTCAGGAATCGAAGGGAGTTTAATAATTCCATTAGTGATCAAGAATTGAACACCTTTTAGAAAATCAGAGTCGGCAATTTGATTATTTGACCACCACTTTGCAGTGTTCTTAAACCAGTTAGGAATTTCTACATAGTTTGCATTAACAATAACATTTCCTGTGGTCGTACCTTCTTTCTGATAGACTAGAGAGCCGTCAGAATTTCTGATTTTAATTTTAACAATGTCATCTCTTCCGGATGAACCATTGTCATCAACAAAAATGCTATAATATTGATCAGTAAATGATACACCACCAAATGTTGCAGAATTTTCTTGTTGATCAATTGAAAAGAATGTAATTTCTTCAGAGTTTAGATTTATTGCTGCAAATGAATCACGGTAAGAGATTTTTCCATTAATTCCAAATTCATCAGAGTTTACATCAAAAGAAAAGGTGGTGTCTCCATCAAAACTGCTCTCTTCAAGTTTTACCCCACCAGTAGAATCTGCCTTTTGTAAAATTTCAACTATAATTTTTCCAGTACTGGTTGCACCAAAAGAATCTGAAATTACATAATTAAAAATTTCTAAGTCATTTACGACACCAGGATTTGGAGTGTAAGAGATTAGTTTTCCAAGATTAATTTCTGCTTTTCCATTGACAGGATCATCAACATATGTAACTACTAATTCGTCACCATCAATATCAACATCATTAAGCAGTACAGGGATTGCAATCTCTGTATTTTCTTGAGTAAAAATGGAATCTTCTACGGCTACAGGTGGATCATTAACAGAATTTACTGTAATTGAAACAGTACCCAAATCAGTAAATCGCCCATTATCAACCTCAAATGTTAGTTCATCACTTCCAAAGTAATTTTCATCAGGAGTGTAAATCAAATTGTTTCCAGTTCCATCAATTGTTCCAAATTTTGTAGTCTCTACAACTCTAAAATCTAAATCATATCCATGAGAGTCCACTCCTTCAAGAACAATACTTGTTTTAGAGTCCTCATCTAGAATTTTTTTCTTATTAATTGCCTCTGGAGGATCTGATTTTGGAATAACATTGATGAATACCGTATGCTGTGTTTTTGTTTTGCCATCATCTACCTCATAAACAAAATAGGTTTGGCCAAAAAATCCTTTGACAGGAATAAATGCAAATGCACCGTGTGTCATGACACTAGTTTGCCCAGTTGTTACAGGAGTGTCATAAAGTAGAGAATAGGAAAGAGGATCACCATCAGGATCAATTGCAGAAAGAATTCCACTCAAGACTTTATCTTCATCAACAGAATAAACACCAGTTCTGGGAACAGGATCATCGTTTTCTGCAATAATTTTGATTTGTACATTTGCAGGAGAACTCAAAAGTGCTCCATCAGAAACAACATAATCAAAATTTACCAATCCAACAAAATTTTCTTTTGGATGAAACTCTACTCTTCCATCATCATACAAAATTAATTTTCCAGTGCCTTGATCAAAACTACTTACCACAGAAAATTTTAGAGGATCACCATCAATGTCACTTGATTGAAGTTTTGATTTTAGACTAGTGTCTTCTGAAATTGAAAAGGTTGCATCTTTTGCTACAGGGGGATCATTTATTGGAGTTACAGAAATGTTTACCAGGGCTACATCTCTATTTCCTAAAGAGTCTGAAACAAAATAACTAAATCCAGTATTTCCTTCAAAATCAGGCTCAGGAATAAAGATAAAACTATCAGAATTCAAAATCAAGTCTCCTTTCAGGTCCGAGGCATCAAATGAATCAATAGATAGCCTACCTTTTTGAGAAGCATCATTATACAAAACAAAAAAATTATTATTTTTTGAATCCTCTAATACAGAGTACTGATCATCTAGTGCATTGATTGGGAATCTGTTTCCAGTAAATTCTTGTGCAATAACTGTTGGATTACCATAAACATTTGTTGCAAGAACTTTTGCATTAATGCTTGGCAATGAATCATCAATGTCATTTGCATAGTAAGCACCTTCAAAACTTTGAGGATCATCCTTTAGAACGTTGATTCTTAGAATTCCCTCCATTATTGGATGTTGTTGACCTTCAAATGTGGAAATAACTGTTTGAACATCACGAGATATTCCAGTATTTATTGTCGCAACTTGAGTTAATGAACGAGTGAATTCAGAACTTGTTTTAGGATCGCTAGTAGTCAAATCCCAACTAGCATCATCACTAATCAAGATTACACCATGGCCAGATTCAAAATATTCTAACAAAGTTCGGGTTGTGCTTGAATGGGATGGCGAGGGTAATGGAGAATACTCACCGCTCCAGATTACAACATCATAACTTTCAAGTTCTGAAAGAGAAATTCCTTCAAAAGTATCAGTGACTTTATCAACAGAGTATTCATTCAGAGTATCTAAAATGAAATCAGGATCAAGTGAACGCCCACCTAGTTTTTGAACTGAAGGATCAACTAGAAGAAGAATTTTTGGAGCATCATGATTACTGGTCCACTTTACAGAATTTATCAATAGAGATTTTGCTGCAGAAACAGTTGAGGGTTCCAGAGTATCAATATGACCAATGCCAAATCCAATAACTACAACCTTACCTGTTTGAGGAGTGAAGCCATCAACCCCAGGCAAGGATACCTGAGTAATCATCATAGTAATTATGAGAAAAATTATTAAAAATCGGGTTTTTCCTTCCACAAAAAACATTCTCATAAGTTCTTATTTAAAAAGAGAGTATCAATTATTTAATTTGTCCACTGCCAATGATTCGAATTGTTGGAGACTCGGGTTTCAAAATCACTGCGATTTGATTTTTTTTGTACATAATAGGTTTCTCAAAGGTGAGTTTTAGAGGAGTAATTGAAGAGAATTTTGCAGCCTTTATCTGCAATCCAATATTTACTAAAACCCCTTGATTTTCTGAAAGTTCATTTTTGTAAAAAGGACTTTTCTTAAAATCAAGTTCAATCTCTGTTCCAACATCAGATACACCTTCTTCTGAAATAATATCACCTCGACCAACCTCATCAGGTTTTGCGCCCTTTACTGCAAGACCAACTCTAGCAGGGCATATTGATTCTTCAACAGGATCATCATGCATTTGAATTGATTTTATCAATACATCAATTCCAGCAGGATAGAGTTTTAGATTGTCATATTGTTTGATTTTCCCATTAGTTACTTTGCCTAAAATTACTGTTCCAACACCCTTTACATCAAAGCAATGATCAATTACCATTTCTGATTTGCCATCACTTGATATTGGTTCGAGTTTATCCATTTCTTCTTTGATTTTGTCTTGATCAACTTTTTTGTAATTTTCAACTACTGTTCCTTTGATCATTGCGTTAAGTTTTGATTCATCAACATCAAATGTGTGAGATAAAATTCCATTTTCTTTTTTTAGAGAGTCTAATGCAATTATTTGCTCACCAGTAAATTTGTCTAGTGTGTCAACATGAAAGATTACATATTCTGCCAAATTAATTGCCTGAAATAATGGTTGGATTTTTTCAGGAAATCCGCTTGGAGTAACCCATGTTTTGATAATTTCAGATTCTTTTCTATCATAGAGGGATAGATCAGTTACAGTTCCTTTTTTCCCAAACTCTGATGCAATGTCTTGTTTTCCTAAAACTACAAAATTAATCGATTTGACCAATGAAAAAACCTCAATTTTAGGCACTAAAAACCATACTAAATCAAGACATCAAGGAAATGATTTCAAAACTTGGGCATAATTTGCAAATCTATGATTTTTTGGTTTAACCTTTTTTTGATGATATTTTGAAATTGTTTTTCCAATGGCACCGTTCAAACCCAAAGGACCTAGAACATACTTTTCATTGTCAGCCCATTTGAGAACTTCATCTGTGGGGGCATAATGATTTATTATTTTTTTATTAACAACATTTTGGAGTAATTTTTTGTATTTTGGGGATGATGGAACATCCTCAGTAATCGATGCACCGAAAAAATACACACCTTCAACTATACCGTAATTTTCTTTCTTTTTACCAAGGTGTTCTATGGTACTCAAGATTACTTGAGAGCCAAGAGAGTGACCCATTAGACGAATCTTTGTTTTTGGGTTTTCTTTTTTGAAATCCTCAATAAATCTGCCAAGATTTCTACCGTTCTTTTTTGCAATGCTTTGTCCAACTGCAAGTGCTTTTTTTGCATGTTTTATCAAGTGAGCACCAGTAGTGTTTGAATCATAGCTAAATCCAACTACAGGATGAGAATATCCTAAATTACGTAACCTATTTTTAGCCAGTTTTACTTTGGCCACAGCTCCTGCATTATCATTACGTAGACCATGGATCATAATTGTGAGTTCTGTTGGGTTTTTCAGAGATGAAAATGATTTTTTGGGATACAAATAGTAGTGATTGTTTTTTAGAGTTTTTCCAGTTGAAAGATCATAATATCCCCTAGTTGAGATTCGCGGAATAATTTGTTTCAATTTTATACAAAGATAATTTTGAGCGTATAAAATTCTTCAGAATTTCAAAAATTTGTGAAAATAATACTCTAAGATTGTACTCATTAACAAAAGTGTTATTTGCTACAAAAATTCTCTCAAAATATTGGATTTTACAGCCTCGCTCCGATTGATTCATGCTAATTTCTTTTTTGTAGATATTGTAGGATTATCCGACACATCAATGTCAACAAAGACTCAGATTAAGAAAATTGAGACATTAAACAAGTGTATTGCTGAATGCCAATCATTTCAATCAGTTCCAAAAGAATCACTGTTGTTATTGCCAACAGGGGATGGTTGTTGTATTGGATTCCTACAAGGACCGGAACTCCCATTACTAGTGGCAGTAGAGTTACACCAAAAATTAGCAGCATATAACAAAGCAAAAATTCCTAGTGAGACAGTACGAGTGAGAATTGGGTTGCATAGTGGCAATTGTTTTTTGGTTGATGATCTACTTGGACAGAGAAACACATGGGGTCCAGGAATTATTTATGCGAGAAGAGTCATGGACTTTGGTGATGATGGACATATTCTTTTATCACCAACACTAGCTGAAGACTTGCGTTCATTATCAGATGAATATAGAGATGTCATCAAACCAGTTCACGATGTGGTTCTAAAACACGGAACAACAATGTTGCTTTATTCAGCTTATGGGGAAGGGTTTGGAAACAAGAATCATCCAGAAAAAGGAGCATCAGTTAGAAGCAAATATGGTGAAGAGATTCTCAGACTACAAAAAACTACACTGTATCCATCAATTGATCTAGTTTTGACAGTGTTAGAACCTGAAAAGATGAGGGTTCAGCACAAAAGAACATACGAAGTTGCAAATATTTCAAATGAACCAATAAAAAATGTCCTACATGGAATTGCATTTGATGTAGACATTCCAGACTTTAATGATTTGAATATCAAGGTGTATGATGAAAAAGACAGAGAATGCAGAATTACAAGTATCAATGTAGACAAACCAGACACAAAAGAGTTTACCACAGAATTCAGTGAGCCAATAGTCAAAGATGACAAGGGTAAGAAATACACTTTAGAATACGAAGTACCCGAGCCTGAGAGATACTTTGAGAATGCATTTTTGATTGATTGTCAGAAATTCAACATGTCATTTCACTATCCATTAAACAAGAAAATCAAACGTCCTGAGTTGTTAGAAATTAATCAAGAAACAGAAGAAAGTACTCAATCAAAAATTGAACCAAAAATTACCAAAGATGGAAACATTGAGAAGGTAAAATGGGAAATTACAGATATTCCCAAAGGCAGGACTTTTAGAATTGAGTGGTAAAGTTAACTATCAATCCACATATCGCTATGAATAAAGTTCTTAGCTGAAGGACTGTATTTGCTTAGCATTCCATAACCATTCTTTTTTCCAGAATGATCATATTCGAAATACAATACCGTGTGAAGAGGAGAGATACCTGCTTCGGCCTTTTGCCACAATTCTGAATCAATGAAAAACCAATAGTGTTTTTCCATAGTTGGCATTACAGGGCCTAAATCATAAGATGTTGCAGTAGGTGAATTAATAGCATCACGGGTTAAGGGTTCAGTGCTTTTTACAAATTTTGCAGTTACTTTACTTGCAGGAAGTTCCCCATAATTTTTAATGGCTATATCAAACTGGCAATCTTCAGAAATTGATTTTTCCATTTTAGTTATTGGCCCAGTAGGTCCAATCCAAGGTCTAAATCTAAACTCAGTTTGAATTCGACTAACTTCTACTTGAGATTCAAATTGTTTGATTGTAAAATACAACAAAATTACTAAAACACATGTTGCCACAGCAGTTGCAATTTGTGCCCAAACCTCAAGTCCAATCCCCTCAATCATGCTAAGAGTGGGATTTACCAGTATTCAAATTTATCTTCTATTATGAAAGTAGGATGCTATTCAGAAGGACCTAATTCTTTTTTGTATTTTTCAATATCAGATTCCTCAACTCTGGCAAATAATGGGGATGCCTCACCAAGGACATGGCCTGAAGAGATTCCCAAATCAGACATATTATTCCAATTTTGTTCATTTACCTGACCATCTAATGCAAGTTGAGTCCAGATATTTTGAGTAGATTTTGGCATGAATGAAAATGCAGCAATTGCCAAGCTTCTAACGGCATTTACTGAAAGATAGACACAAGTTGCAGTACCAGGGCCTTTCTTCCAGGGTTCCTTGTGTTGGAAATATTGGTTAAAGTAAGATGAAAACTCCATTATCTTCTTTAATGCTCTATCAAGATGGTTTTGCTCCATTAAAGCACCCACATCAGATGCAAGAGATTTGATTTTTTGTTCTGCTTCAGAATCTTTTTCGTCAAAATCTTCAGGTTCTGGAATTTTTCCATCAAATGCTTTTTTGGTAAATCCTAATGCACGATTAACAAAGTTTCCAAGGTTTCCAATTAATTCAGAGTTGATTCTAGTTGTAAAGTCATCCCAATCAAAATTCAAGTCATCTTGAGAATAAGGATTAATTGATACAAGATAAAATCTAAGATAATCAGCAGGATAGTATTCTAAGAATTGTTTTAATCCAATGTACCAATTTCTGCTCTTTGAGATTTTTTTTGCTTGAAGTGTAAGATGGCCCCTTGTTGGGATATAGTCAGGTAGTTTGTATTCACTTTCAATTCCTAACCTCATTGCAGGCAAAAACAGATAGTGGTGATATACGATGTCTTTCCCAATGAAATGGTAAATGTCAGCTGAATTCCAAAACTCTTTTCCATCTATTCCCTTGTCATTTAAGAATTTTAGAGCAGTAGAAATGTATGCCAAGTGGTTATCAAACCAACCATAGAAGACCTTGTCTTTTGCATCATCAAGAGGTACTGGAACGCCCCAAGTAATGTCTCGAGTAATATCCCAATCAATTAAGCCAGACTTTATCCAGTTTTGAACATATTTTTTTACATCCTTTTGAAGATGATCATTTTCTTCTAGCCATTTAGAGAGGGGCTCTCCAAAATTTTTGAGTTTAAAGAAATAGTGTGTTGTTTTCTCTTTTGTTGGAGGTTGGCTACACAAGGAACATTTAGGATCAGTAATCTCTTCAGGGACACGACCGCAACTCTCACAAAGATCAGAGTATTGGTCTTCAGCTTTGCAGTATGGACATGTACCTTTGACATATCTATCAGGTAGGAATTTTTTGTCATTGTTACAATAGAATTGAATAATCTCTTGTTCATAGATATGGCCTGCGTCATTGAGTTTCTTGAATACATCTTGAACAAACTCAATATTTTCAGGAGAACTGGTTTTGTAAAAATAATCAAAATCAATGTCAAATGCACTAAAATCCTCATAATCACGTTTATTCCAATGAGCAACATACTCTGCAGGAGTCTTTCCCTCTTTCTCAGATTGAATCAGTATAGGAGTTCCAAAATCATCTGATGCACAAACATAGTAAGCTTCTACTCCATTTTGTTTTAGAAATCTAGTTGTGACATCTGCAGGCAAATACGTAGATGCAACATGACCGAGGTGAATCTCACCATTTGCATAAGGTAGTGCACTAGTAATGATAGCTTTTTTGTTCATTAGATATTCTCAAAGGCAGTATTGGGGTTAAGAAGTTTTACCAGCTGTTTGCGTATTTTACTTGCTCAGGAGTAAGTTTGTCAATTTTTACATCCATTGCTTTTAGTGCATCAACTGCAACTTGAGTATCAATCTCCTCAGGTACGTTGATAATTTTGTTTTCCATCTTGCTGTGATTTTTCAGAATATACATTACAGATAGAATTTGATTTGAAAATGATTGTGCCATTACTTCTGGAGGATGACCTTCTGCTGCAACCAAGTTTGCAAGACGACCTTGGCCAATTAGATAGACTTTCTTTCCATTTTTGAGGACACATTCATCAAGTGCAGGTCTTACTTCTTTGACAGATTTTGATTTCTTTAGCAAAAATTCACTGTCAATTTCTACATCAAAGTGACCAACATTTCCCATGATTGCACCATCTTTCATCTTTAGGATGTGTTCTTTTCTAATTACACTGGTCATTCCAGTACAAGTGATAAAGATGTCACCCAACTTTGCAGCTTGCGCCATTGGCATAACTTCAAAGCCATCCATATGAGCTTCAAGTGCTTTTACAGGATCAATTTCAGTTACAATTACTTTGGAACCCATTCCATGACATCTTGCTGCAACACCACGTCCAACCCAACCATAACCTACAACTACAACACGTTTTGATGCCATAAGCAAGTTCATAGCACGAAGATAGCCGTCAATTGTGCTTTGACCAGTACCGTATCTGTTATCAAACATATGTTTTGTGTATGCCTCATTTACCAAGATTACAGGATATCGTAATTTTCCTTGATTCTCAACTGCTCTGATTCTAGTTACACCGGCAGTTGTTTCTTCAGTTGCTCCCAAAATTTTCATGTTCTTAAATCGTTTATCGAAATGAGCTTTGACGTTCATGTCTGCTCCATCATCAGTGAGAATTGTTGGTTTGTGCTTTAGTACTTGATCAATACACCAATCATACTCTTTTACAGATTGACCATGCCATGCATAGACATGAATTCCTTGAGATGCCAAAAATGCAGCAATATCATCTTGGGTTGTTAATGGATTACCACCACAACATGCTACAGTTGCCCCAAGTTCTTTTGCACCCATTAGCAAGACAGATGTCTCTTTTGTGATATGGAGGCAAAATCCCAAGGTGATTCCTTTGAGAGGTTTTGATTTTTTTAATCGATTAATGGTATTATCTAAAATTTGCATATGAGATCTTGCCCATTCATAGGACAATTTTCCGTCTTTGACCAGTTTTGCACTAGACTTTACTTTGCTCACGGGTAACCTAACGTTCCTAGATATAAAATCCTATCATGCGAATGTAAATAAATGACAAAATTAACAAAAACTCATGGCTTGGAAGAAGATTGCAGAGAAAGGAGACATTGATGCAGGTAAAGGCAAGGCCTTTGAGGTTGATGGAAAACAGATTGCAATTTTTAATCAAGACGGGTATCATGCAATAGATGATCTCTGTGTCCATCAAGATGGTTCAATTGCACCAGGTAAACTTGATGGAGATATTGTTGAATGCCCACTACACTTTTGGCATTATAACATCAAGACAGGAGAGTTGACAGACTATCTCAAAGATGTAAAGTTGGAAACTTATCCTGTTGAAGCAAGAGATGACGGCATCTATGTGGATGTTTAGAAATTTTTAGGCACAATTTTTATTCTCAGTTTTTGCAAATGAATTATTGAATCAAGAAATTATTGACGAGATAAAAAATCAAGATTATCCAGCCATTACTAGCACTATTGAGAATTTTCTAGAAGAACAAATGGAAAAGAATCGTTCTGAAGGCCTCATTTTAGGATTAAGCGGCGGAATTGATTCAGCTGTTCTAGCATACATTTGCAAAAGAAAATTTCCAGACAAAACAATAGCAATCGTCATGCCAGATACTGCAATCACACCAAAGATAGAAACAGAAGATGCACTCAAGATGGTGTCCCTAACAGGAATCCAGTACAAGTTAATCGATATCAATCCAATTGTAAACGAGTATTCCATGTATCTGGAACCAAATGAAAGAGCAAAGGGGAATCTTCGTGCAAGAGTCAGAACAAATATTTTGTATTACTATGCAAATGCCAAAAACTATCTAGTATTAGGATCAAGTGACAAAAGTGAATATCTGATTGGATATTTTACAAAATTTGGAGATGGGGCATCAGACATAACACCAATTGTTTCATTGTATAAGCTCCAAGTAAGAGAGATTGCAAAGTATTTGGGCGTTCCAGAAAATGTGATTACAAAAAAGAGTAGTCCTCATTTGTGGAAAGACCATGAAGCAGAAAATGAACTTGGAGTATCATATGAAGAAGTAGATTCTATTCTCTATTGTCTATTTGAGAAAAAACTCTCAGTAGCAGAGACTCAAGAATTAACAGGAATTGAAATGTCTACAATAGAGAAAATCCAGGAGCTAAACAAAAACAGTGAACATAAAAGATTGTCAGCAGGAAAACCAGATAGAGAATAAAGATGAAACTACAAGACACATTATCAAATGTTGAGCAGGAACTAGATGTATCAAAAAAGGTCAAAATTTACCTTTGTGGAGTTACAGTGTATGATGAATCTCACATCGGGCATGCAAGAACAATCATTGTTTTTGATGTACTTCGAAAATACCTTGAAGACAAGGGAGTAGAGATTGACTTTATTCAAAATTTTACTGATGTTGATGATAAAATAATCAATAGAGCTCAAAAAGAAAATACTAGTGCAGAGGCAATCAGCACAAAATACATTGAAAATTATTTCAAAGACTTTGATGGGCTAAATGTCAAACATGCAACAAACTATCCAAAGGCAACTGAACACATTGGCGATATTATCAAATTTATTGAAAAATTAATCGAAAAAGAAATTGCATATGTTTCAAAGAATGGAGTATACTTTGCAGTATCAAAATTTCCAAAATACGGAAAATTATCAAAAAAGAAGATTGATGAATTAGAGTCAGGTGCAAGAATTGAAGTTGATGAGGCAAAGAATAATCCCCTAGACTTTGCAGTATGGAAGTTCTCTGACGTTGAACCTGTTTGGGATAGTCCATGGGGAAAAGGAAGACCCGGATGGCACATTGAATGCTCAGCAATGAGTACAAAGTATCTTGGAGAGAATTTTGACATTCATGGAGGAGGAAGAGACCTAATATTTCCTCATCATGAAAATGAGATTGCACAATCTGAATCATTTACAGGTAATCAATTTGCAAAGATCTGGATGCATGTGGGAATGGTTACAATTGATGGAGAAAAGATGTCAAAATCTATTGGAAATATAAAATCAATCAAACATGTCTTAGAGAACTGGGGACCAAACATCATCAGATTGTTCTGTTTGTCAGGACACTATTCAAAGCCAATTGACTATTCTGAAGAATTACTAAAAGAAAATCTAACTAAATGGAGACAAACTGAAACCTGCTACTATGAGTTGATTCACGCAAATAGTGAGAACAGTGAAAATATAGGCTCTGAAGTGCAAAAATTAGCCTCAGAATTTGATAAAGCACTTGAAGATGACTTTAACACTCACTTGGCACTATCAGCATTTTTCCAACTAGTAAAAGAGGCCAACAGACTAGCAGCTGAAGAAAAATTAAGAAAGCAAGACGCTGAAATCATCAAACCAGAATTTCAAAGAATGCTCAAAATTTTGGGATTAAATATTCCAGAGATGACAGATGACATGAAACAGGAAATTGACACCATGATTGAGAACAGGGAAAAGTTCAGACAAGAAAAACAATTCCAAGAAGCAGACCAAATTCGTGATAAATTAAATGAAATGAATGTTGAATTGATTGATCATAAGGGAAAAACAATCTGGATGAAAAAAGAGAACATCAAAGCTGAGAAATAAAAAAGAAAAGAATTAAGGATTAACCATAGTTAATTTTGCCTCAATTCTGTCATAGTATCCGTTTTGGTCCATGGCAGGAACATAAAATGTTGCAGAAATCACATCTCCAACACCTGCACTACAATCTGCCACAACGACAGAATGACCTAAAACAGACTCACCAACACAGCCATAATCAGTAACAGCAATGACCGATACATCTTCAGTAACTAGTGTTGGAACTATATTCCAAGGAGTCAATGTGAAAACTAGTGTTACTGAAGTTGCAGCAGCCAAAAGCAGTATGAATTTTAGCCGGGGTGTTTTTGTTTGTGTGGTTTGTTGCATTTCTCCTCAATAGGATTTACATTTTATCAAATATAACCAAGAGATAATTTTACACTCTAGTGCCAAATGCTTATGCTAAGGAATACCAAAATTTTTTGCAATTATTGCATTTGAAATGAATTTCTCCATTGCCAAAAATATTAGAGTCTATAATCTCAAATTTCTTTGAACCACATGTAGGACAACCATTATCATTAGCCACATCAAGCACCTTTCATCCTAACAGAATAGTCATAATGAAATACTTGTTGAGGGGTAATCTCAATTGCCACCTCATTTTTTGCATTTTTTTTGAGAATTTTAGAAAGATGTGATTCTTTTTTGGTAAGATATTTGTCCATTAAAATTTCTAGAATTTCTTCACCGCGTTTATCTACAATTTTTGCAATCCCAGTCCCACGAGTTCCTTTGTATGGGGGTTTATCAGCTGCAATTTCAAAGCCACATTTAGAGTTCTTTTCCAAATACGAAACAATTTTTGCCGATTTTTGAGTTGCACAGTAAATTTTTCCTTCAATTTCCTCATACCATAGAGAAATAACGTTCGGCGTGCCATCAGGTTTGAGGAAGGCAATTCTAATAGGGATTCTGGAATCAGAAAGATTCTGAATAAGATTTGATTGATCTAATTTTTGCATGTTATTCCCTAATTTTTTGAAAGACAGCTTTCGTGTAACAAAAATCACATGACCAATCTTCAAATTCCTTTCCGCAGTTTTTGCATTTGTGTATTGTGATTAAGCTCATGTGAGTAATTGGGGTTTTCTAGTATTTAACTAGTGGAAAAAAATGATGCTAGTGGTAAAAAAATGAAAAATGTAGGGAGTTAGTTGTGTCTTGGAGATGCTTTTCCAGTAACCCTTACAATATCTGGATCAGAGCAGACAGTCTCTACATTTTTGATGCTCATCAAACCTGAGAAAATCACTCCATCCTCCCATCTCGATGCAGTCACCTCGATAGGATACTTGTCTCTTCCCTCTTCCTGTTTTTGATGTAGATCTGTTCCCTCTTTGTATTGCACATACAAATTGACATGAGGAATTTTTGCACCCATGTAATCTTTGAGATTCATCTCCAACATCATGACTTTGATCAATAGTTGAGGATCAACATGTGGCATTGATTGTACAACTTGCTGGAAGAACTGATGAAAATAAGGTTCTACACTGTTTTGTTGTTTTCTAGATTCTTGGACTAACGCGGTCATGTGTACTTTTGTCTTTGATGATATTTAACTAGAGGTAAAATCTGCCACTAGTGGTAATATTAGCACTAGTTAATTTTTTTAACACTGGTTATATATTATTTTGACATAATGCCCTTATGGAATTACAATACCAAAGTATGATGGATGAAATTCTAAATGAATTTCCAAAACTCAAAGATGTTGAAGTGACAGACATAACTGACCATAATCTGTTGTGGTATCTTAGCGAGTACATCAAAGCAGGATACGTTAGGTTTGAGACAGGTAGAAAAGAGCTCTACAGACTAAGTATTCTACTTGAAAATTATGCAGCTAAATACAAAGTTCCATTGTTGGCTACATTTGAGACTTCAAAGAGATACAAGTATGTCGAAGACAGATACATGGAATTAGTTGAGGACATCCCAAAAGTCTGGATTATTGGAAACTTCAATAATCCCTCATTAGCTCCTCAGCCACCAAAAAATGCAGAGGTGATTAGTTGTGATGGAACAAATCTTTCAGAAATCTGGATGGTTCTAACAAAAGGTGAAAATGGTCCTTTTGGATTAGTTGCAGAGGATATAGGGAATGGAATCTATAGAGGGTTCTTTTCAATCAGTCCTTCAATAATTGGTGCAGTCATAAAAAGCACAGAAAGATCACTGAAAATGCAAATAGACCTCAATAAATCATATGAGATGCAAAATGACTGACATAATCTGGGGAAATGGCTCAGACATTTTGTCATCCAATTCTTTTATTCTAAATGTCACACATAGAAAAAATGGAAATAAAGAAAAATATTCAGATATAGAAAAAATCAAGATAGTTGAAGCAGATATTCCAGGATTACCGCACAATGAGGCAGAATGGAGTCAGGAAATTTTAAGGCAATGTACACTCGAGGCATTTCTAAAATGTGAGATTCAAACTAGAGATGAATCAGGAGTGATAATGGCAAAAGTTTCACATTCAGGGGTCGGTGGATATTAGTGTGGAATCCCATAACAATAACTAATCAAAAAATTTCAGAAAAGAATTTTGAGAAACTTGTATCAGGACAAGTCCCTGCAATAATAATCAAAAATTTTTATTCCAAAGAACAATGTGTAAGTGTAGTAAAGAAAATAGAAAAAATAGAAAAAAGTCATTTTAGTAAAACACAACTTGAACATATTGGGCCATTTTTGATGTCATATACAACTAAAAAGGAAGAGTATTTTCACAAATCAAAAGAATTTCAAAAAACAATTTCAGATATTTTAGAAGATGTTCCAAATCCTCTTTCAAAAGTTTCTGTAGTGATTAGCAATCCATTGCCGACATTTTCCATATCTTTAGCAAAACAGTTTGAAGGTAATTTTTCGCCTTTCATCATTAGAATTCATAGAAAAGGAAAGTCAATCCCAATACACAAAGATAATGTTCAATATGAGGGCAAAGATTACAGTATTTCAGATATTGACCACCAATTATCATGCGTCATACATCTGCAAGAATCTGAATCAGGAGGAATTCTAAAAATTTACAAAAATCAATGGACAAAAAAGGATGAAAAATTCAGAAATATAGAATTTGGTTATTCATCAAAGGTCGCAACAAAAGAATTTTGTAGATTATCAGAAATAAGTAATGGAGATCTAGTAATTATTAACCCAAATTATTATCACGAGGTTACAAAGATTTTGGGAACCACTCCAAGAATTACGTTAGGAATGTTTTTAGGAATATACAACAAAAACAACAAAATCGCTGTTTGGGCATAGTCAATGCATTAAATGAAAAAAATTTAGAAAAAATTATTGAATGTTGAATTTTTTGCCCAATATTTTACCCATATTGTTAACTGCAAGTTGGCAGACATTTTGATTTAAAGTGAAAAATCCTCTAAATTTTCCATCTTCGTATTCTTCAGCAATTAAACCAAATGTACCATATGGGCCTCTAGTAATTACACTCCAAACATCTACCAATGGAGTGCTTTTACAATTAACAATTTCAATTTTTGGAGGTGTTGTCAGAGTTGTTTTTCCATAATCTGCAACAACCCAAATTTTTGGAATTTTCTCAATTAATTTCTGATATCTTTTTTCAACGAATTTGTATCTAGCAATTTTTTCAAATGTTGCAAGTAATGGCTGTCCATTGTCTCTTGCATAGTTTTCAATTAATTTACTAATATGGTATAATTGCTTTCTCTCTGCATGAAAATTATGATAGCCAGCTTCAATGAATTTATCTAAACTCCATTTTTGAAGTAATTTTGGATCATCATCATGCCATTCAGCTAGTTGAGGAAATTCATTCCAAACACTACCAACAAACCCATCATAATGTTTTGTCATGCATTGTTTTTTCCAAAATAAGATATAAGTTAATCCTTATTACAAAATTGTTGGCACTAGCATTTACCAATCAAATTCTTTTTATCGTATAAAGTTCAAAATTCACCATGAGTCGATACGAAAAAGTCCTCAACATGTTAATGGATTTTGATGAAAATATCAGACTAGCAGTCATTAGTAATACAAAAGGCGAAATTTTATGGAGTTCAAAAAGATCATCTAAAACATTGCAGGTACCTTTAGCTGAGACAAAAAGAGCTTTAAAACGCGAATCTGACGACTGGATTGACAGATGCAAAGCTGCCGACAGAGCACCGTTAGGGCATCCATTATACCACATAACATCATTTGAAAAAACTAAAAGAGTAACTCTCCCTATTGATGCATTTCACATGTTGTTTCTGAGTGTTGATAACACTCCCATGAAAAATACAAAAAAACATAGTTATGGAAAATTAGTGGAAATGGGAAAGATACTTTCAATTGTAGATTTCGTTAACACATTTGAGTAATACAATTTTTACAAAAATTAGCACTAGGAAAATATTTTAAAAAATTTATTAATTAAAAAGTTAGAATACTGTTATGGAAAAATTAGAAAAACTCCTCAACATGTTAATGGATTTTAATCAAGATATCAGATTTGCAGCTGTCTCAAATAAGAACGGAGAGATTGCATGGTGGAGTCAAAGAGAGGGTCTGAAGAATTTAGTGCCATTTGAAGAAACAAAACAAACATTGATGAGAGCATTACATGCATGGGATGAAAATGCACGTGTAAAAAATTACATTGGAAACGGAATGTATACAATTGCATCATACGAAAAAATTAAGAGAATTACAGTACCTCTTGGAAATGGAGATATGTTATACTGTACTATAACAAATGAACCATTGAAAAAATCATCCTTAGGAAAGAAAAAAAGTTATGGTCATCTTGCAGACATGGGAAAAATACTTTCCATAGTTGACTTTATCAAAGAACAGAAATAGATTACCACTAGAAATTTTAATTAATTTTACTTTTTAATTATGAAATACAAATTTGTTCTATTCACATGAAAAATTATAGCAAAAGTCGTTTTAGGGATTAAAAAATGCCTAAATATCAAAAATCATTATTTATTTTTAGAAGGGATCTCCGATTAGCAGATAATACGGGATTAATTGCAGCCTCTCAGTCATCATCAGAGGTAATTCCTATCTTCATTGTGGATTCTGCAATAATGAATTCTAAAGAAAAATTCAGTCAGTTCAGATTACAGTTTCTAAAAGATTGTCTCTTGGATTTAGACGCACAATTAAAAAATAGAAAATCCCATCTACATGTTTTTGTTGGAAATTCTGAAAAAATTATTTCAAAAATTCTCAAAACATCAAAAATTGATGCCATATTTGTCAATACAGACTATACTCCATTTAGTCAGAATCGGGATAAAAAAATTGAAAAAATTTGCAAAGAAAATAATGTGGATTTTATTTCCACAGATGATATTTTATTGCATAATATAGAATTACTAAAAACTGGAAATGGAGATCCCTACAAGGTATTTACAGCATTTTTTTCAAAGGCAAGGGAATTTCAATATAGAAAGCCTCAGAGGCATGAATTTGAAAATATTTCAGAAACAAAAATCAGTTCAGAGACAAGTCTTGATAAAATTCCTCAATTTAAGATAAAAAATAATTCAAAAATTATGAAAGGAGGAAGAAACGCATGTTTAGAACTAATCAAAAATTTGAAAAATCTCAAAAATTATGATGAAGAAAGAAATATTCCATCAATTAATGGAACATCTCATTTATCAGCACATAATAAATTTGGAACTTGTTCAATTCGGGAGATTTACCAGGAGTGCATAAAAAATCTAGGTCAAACACATACGATAATATCAGAACTTCATTGGAGGGATTTTTTCACATACATCATGTATCACTCACCCCATAGTTATTCTAAAGAATTCAACAAAAGATTCCAGAAAATTCCATGGAGTAAAAATAAGAAGAATTTTTCTAAATGGTGTCAAGGAATGACAGGATTCCCCATAGTAGATGCAGGAATGAGGGAGTTAAACAATTCGGGATTCATGCATAACAGGGTCAGAATGATTGTTGCTTCTTTTCTCACAAAGGATTTGCATATTGATTGGAGATTAGGAGAGAAGTATTTTGCCACTAAACTGATTGATTATGATGCATGTGTGAATATCGGAAATTGGCAATGGGCAGCTTCTACGGGGTGTGATGCCCAACCATGGTTCAGAATTTTTAATCCATGGATACAACAAAAGAGATTTGATCCTGAGTGCATATACATCAAAAAATGGATTCCAGAACTAAAGGAAATGAATGCCAAAGCGATTCACGATTTATGGAAAAAATATCCCAGAGATTCATCCTATGTTAAACCAATACTGGACCACAAAACAGAATCTCAAATAGCAAAAGAGATTTTTTCTTCTCAATAAATGATGATTTTTAGCACTAGGAAATAATTTATCACTAGATTAAATACAATTAGAGACAAAATACACTATGGCAGAAGAACAAGAATGGGCAAATTTACTTGCTGAAGTTTTTGACAAACTTACAGAAAAACATGCCTCAATCACTTATGATTTTGACAATCTTGAGATGAAAGGCGAAGTTGAAAGAAATGGTAAAGTAATCCCAACTGGAACAGTTTCCCTAAAAGGAAAGCTGACAATCACCACAAAATGAGGTTGTGAGTATGAAAAAAAGTAAACTCCCCGCCAATTTTTTATTATCTTTAACTTATGGAACTCTAAAGGTTACATGTGACAACCAACCATCAATAAATTTTGTTTCAGATAAAAATAGAAGAATAATCGATATTGTGGATATTCCAGTAAAAGTATCTGGAAAACCAGGAGTAATGAAACAATTATCTGAAGCAAAGTCACTTGCTAAAAAATTAAAAAATGAAGAAGTGACATTGGAGATTAAGTTTCAAGGAGACACCGTACTAAAATTAGGTAAAGATGCAAATCCAAAATTAGCAAAAATTGTTACGCTAAGTAGTGATATAGAAATTTCAGATTTAAAAAAATTAAAAAAACTTAGTGAGATGTTGTAAGACATTGTTTTGAGGATTTCAAGACCATGAAAAAAATTTACTTTGTAATATTCCTACTAATTTTGGCATCTACCAATCAGGCATTTGCACATAAGCTGATTAGCCATGATGATTCTCACAGAGATTATGAATCAGCACTAGTCATTCCAGATCATAAAATTTCATGGGCAATTTATGAGAATTTAGATACAAATGAGGCCAAATACTACACATTTGATGCCAAAAAGGGGGACTCGTTTTATGCAAGTATTGAAATTCCTAAAATTCCGGGATTAGAATTCTACTCCCCAACAGTTAATTTTATTGAACCAAATGACGATGAAAGAAAATTTGCAGTAGAAAAATTTCTTTATGAAGGGAATTATCCTGGAAATGAATTTTATGAACCATTTGGACAAGTAACATATTGGGAAAGACAAGAAATTAATCTTGAAATTCCATATGATGGAAAATATTTTCTTGTTGTAGCAGATGAAAAAAATCAAAGTGGAAAATATAGTTTAGCAATTGGTACAATTGAAGATTTTTCAAGTGCAGATTTTTTTACAATTTTACCTAAAGCATGGTTTGACACAAAAATTTTTGTTAATGATTACTTTTCACTTCTTATTTTCTTTGTAATTTTATTTTCTATAATTTGTTTACCAATATTTTTTTCTGTAAAAAGAAAACGTAGGTCAACCTAATTTTAAAAAAATTTGTGCGTAAAAAAATTAGTCAAGTCTAATTAGTTGCATCTAATTTTCGTGTTGTTTAATAGAATTGAAATCTAAGTTATGATATGAATGCATGGAATAAATTTTGGAAATGGTATGAAAATAAAATACTTGGAAGTATAATTGTGATTGCAATTATTCAATTCATTCAAGTACCACATATGGTTTGGAATGCAGATATCATGTTAGAAGCAGGTCTTGTTTCAAGAGTTCATCCAGTACTTGATTGGTTCTTGTATGGAGTAGACTTGATTGAGATAGTTTCAATTGTTAATGTTGGAATGATCATGTTCAGTTTACTTAAGAAAAGACAGAGTAAAAAACAAGAGATTGTCAGATAATCAATCATTTGCTTTCCAAACAACTCTTTGAGGAAATGGAATTTCAATTCCTGCCTCATCAAGAGCATTTTTTAAGACTTTGAGTAATTTTGGAGATACCTGATCCCAGTCTTCTCGAGGATGCCAAACTAAAACTTCAATATTTACGCTTGAATCAGCTAATTCATTTATTCTAAAATCAGGTTTTGGAAGAATTAAAGCGTAAGGCATTTCTTTTCTTATCGCTTTTCCCATTACGGAAATTGCACCGTCAATATCCTCTTTGTATGCAATTCCTACGATAGCCTCTGAACGTCTTACAGGGGTGGATGATAGGGAACGGATATTTGTTGTGAAAAAAGATTCATTTGGAATTCTAGTAATAGTTCCATCAAACTGTCTAACTCTTGCAGAAAATGTGCTAATATCTAGAAGAGTTCCTGAGATTCCAAGTCCTGGAAGGTCAACTGAATCACCTTGTTTGACGGGTTTCTCAACCATTAAAAATATTCCAGAAATTAGGTTAGAAACTACTGACTGGGTTGCAAAACCAATGACAACACCAAAAATTCCACCAGCTACAAGTAATCCAGAAAGATCAACACCAGTAGTTGAAGTGAAAACTAAAAATGAAATTACAATAATTCCAAAGTAAAGTAATTTACCTAAATTTTTAGCACTGTCTTGAGAAAGCTTTGGAGCATAGTATTTTGTAAACAATAGTTTTACAGTTCTGGCGATGATTACACCAAATCCCATGATTATACCTCCAATTAACAATGAAAGCAAGGTTAGCCCGGATGTTATCTCAATTTGATCAAGACCTTGGAAAAATTCAAAAACCATTAATCAACACCCATGTTCAATCTTTTTACAAGTTCTTTTCTTTCATAATCAGGAGATTTAGTCCAATCGGTTGAAATGTTTCTACTTGAAATATCCAATGTTTCTATTGTTAGTTTTTTCTTTAAAACGGCATCAATTGAATCATAAATTGCCTTTGAATCATCATAATAAATCGAATTTTCAGTTACCGGAAAGATTATTTTAGAAATTGATTGTCCTCGTGAAAGTTCATTTCCAAAATTAATTTCCATTGTAGCATTAATGTAAGGTTTTGAGTCATCGTAGGATTCAACAATTTCAGATTTTGCATATTTACAAAGGGTTCCAGATTCAGGGGTTCCATAAAGTCCAAATCTTGAATTAATAGGGTCACAGGTAAAAAAATCAAGAGAATTTTTATTTTCTCCATCAATTAGGAAAATTCCAATTTCAATGGGACATCTAGCAAAAATCTTTGCTTGAGAGTTTTCTGACAAAAATATAGGAGTTTCAAGTTCCAAGTAGATATAGGATGTTCTGTGTGAAGGATGATTAATCGGTCTGATTGGGGCAACTTCAATACGAATTTTGTTATTTTTGGTTGGAATCATTTTTTCAATAGTGTTATCCTCAGAGTCCCTTCTAAAATAGGAAAAAACATTTGTGCCAATATTCCTAAATTTGATTTCAGTATTTGGAAAACTCAAATCAATACTGTCAGTAATATCATAAATGCCATAGTTAGTGTAATCACTATTTATTTCAGTCAAAGTAATTGGGAAAAAGAATACTAGGATTTAATCTAATTGTTTACAGTGAATATGTTTTTTCGTATTTCTAAAATAAGTGAAAAGAAATTTACTCCAATTCTAACAAGATGTTTAATTTACCAAAGTCCTCATTAATTCTAAAATTATATGTCAAAGAAGGATCATAAAGGAATTGAGTTCCACCATAACCAATGTTAGGGCCAAACAACATGTTGAATTCCCTAGTATCCCCCGGATTTATGACTATTTGACCACTCGTAAAGTCCATTCCAGAATACTTGAATGCATTTGAGCCATCCCATACATCATATGCACATATCTGGGGACTAGTACAATTTAGAGCAACAATATCAGATCCGATATTTTCAGCTAACATCCTAATGGATAAAATTGCTTGTCCAGTTGGAGAAATCTCAAATTCACTTCCTTCGGTTCCCAATCCTTGCCAATAGTAAATGATTGGACCAACTTCAAACTTTTCTGCAGTTGTTTTGTACTCATAAAGTTGAATTGCCTTTTTGATTGGTTTTTCACAGTCTAATCTCTGATATGCTTTAGTAAATTCAGAACACTTTTCAAGTTGGGTTTCAAGTTCTGCTAATTGAGAGTCAGAACTGTTTGGTGATGCTGTCGGAGTGGATTCAGAAGATACAGTAGATATCAATCCTAATGACATCAAGTGTTGAACGGCATTAACAAATTCACCATCTGTAGTAATGCCTTCTGCCCACCAACCTGCATTGTTCTTTACCCAAGCAGGAATGCCTTCAGAAGATTCTGCAGAAACAGATGTTGGAGGGACTTGAATTATTCCATCGTTAATTAGAAACTCGATTCCTTTTAGGAAATCAGATTCAGAAATGGAACCGTCTGCCCACCAACCTGCATTGTTCTTAATCCAGGTAGGAACTTTTTCTTCGGATGTGGAGGGTCTCATACTTGGATCAATTTTTTCTAAAATTTCATCCATATTTTGTCCGGAAATTTTTACAACTGCTGCTGAAACAATGTCTGAACTGCCACCAGTGGGAAGTGTAGTATCAGTGTATTTTGCATAGAGAACATCACCGGGATGTGCAATCAATCTGTTTTTGGTACTTTCTCCAGAGTCAGCCACATATACTGTTCCTTTGAAAATGCCAGTATAAACACCAGTTTCAACAACTTGAATTTCAAGACTATTTGAAGATGAATCAGACCAAACAGTGATCATGAATTTGTCTGCAAAGTTTGGGTACTCTTTTTTATTCATATCATTATCTTTAACATAAATTTCAGCAAAAGAATTGCTAGAAACAATATCTTGTTTCCAATAAATCATTCCAACATCAGAAGATTCTGCAAAAGTTATTGGTGTCAAAAATACTAACAAAGGTAAAATGAACAAAAGTTTTTTCATTGAAGACATTTGCATTAAACCATATTTAAAAAAATATTTTTTTGAAACTAGTGCTAAAACAGATTATGGTGTAAATAAAAAATAAATAAAAAATGGGTCTATCCCAGGTTCAATGGGATTGAGAGACTTCCAAATGGTTCACTGATTCTAAAGTGATAATCCTTGTTTGAGTCATACTCAAATGTTGTTCCTCCACCACCAATGTTTGGTCCGAAGAAGAAGTTAAAGAATCTAGTTTCTCCAGGTTTTATCACCAATTGAGCACTTGTAAAGTCCATTTGGGAATACTTGTAATCGTTGCTACCGTTTGAGACATCATAGTTGCAGACAGCTGGTCCAGTACAGTATAATGCTTCATTTGAATTAGAACCAGAATTTTCAGCCATGAATCTTAGATAAAGCAATGCTTGACCAGAAGATGAAATTTCAAAACTATTTCCATCAGTATCGATTCCAGACCAATAGTAAGTTATTGGACCGACTTGATACATTTGGGAATTTTGTTTGTACTCATAGACAGCAATTTTGTGTTCTGCTGCCTTTTCACACTTTAGTCTATCATATGCTTTCTTAATTTCAGAGCATTTCTCTAATTCTGCTTCATAGCCAAATAATTCAGAACTTGAACTTTCTACTGGAGTTACTTTAGCATCATCTGTGACATCATTTGATGCAACAGAAATCAATCCTAATGACATCAAGTGTTGAACGGCATTAACAAATTCACCATCTGTAGTAATGCCTTCTGCCCACCAACCTGCATTGTTCTTTACCCAAGCAGGAATGCCTTCAGAAGATTCTGCAGAAACAGATGTTGGAGGGACTTGAATTATTCCATCGTTAATTAGAAACTCGATTCCTTTTAGGAAATCAGATTCAGAAATGGAACCGTCTGCCCACCAACCTGCATTGTTCTTTACCCAAGATGGCACTTCTGCGTGTGCAGAAGAAACAGTTGTAGCTAATAGAAGTATTGCGGCAATTGCAGTTATTGCGGTTTTCATTAATGCATTTGTAAGGTCATTCTATATAAGCTAGTGCTAAAGAATTTTCCTAGTGTCCAAAAAAGTTGTCATTTCTAGTGGTAAATGAAATTCAGAGGGTGGCTCTTTATATGCAAATCAAATCGATCTTAAAGAGTGAATGATAAACAAAAGGTTCTAGGCACACCAAGATTGTCTGAACAGGATGTTAAAGAATACATTCTAGAAAGATTTTCAGAGGTGAAAGAAGGAAAAATCAAAAATCTTGTCACATTTCAAGCCATGAACAAATACATGATCATGGCACATAATCAAAGTGAGTTAAAGATTTTAGGAAATATTGTTGCGAGTTATAAAAAGATCTCATTATTAGAAATAATGTCAGAATATGAGAAACATCTGCACAGTGCATTAGAAAAACCACCAACTATCAAATCACACTCTAATGTCATAATGCATATTTTCGGATATTTTTCAAAAAACTTTAGTCAACCAGAAAAAGAACAGTTTTTCAAATTACTAAATAAATTCAAAAATGAAGAAATAACAATTGGTAAAATTTTATCAGAAATAAATCCAATTGTTTATCGATTTAATAATACATATCTTGCAAGTCAAACTTATTTTCTACTATACTCTGATCCACAGCCAGGGAATTTGTTTCATATGTTATCACAAAAATAAATTTAGAAATAGTCTGAAAGGGTTTTTTGTCTCATCAATTTTGAAATATTTCCATGTGAAAGCCATTCAGACTTACTAATACTCATTTTCTCTGAGGCCAATTTCAGTGCATGATCAAAATCATTTGCAATTACAGGGGTTTGTTTCATTGCTTCTCTAATTCCCTCACGAACTTGCCACACGCCTACAGGTATCGCGTATTCAGGTCTAATTTCTCGCAAAATCACAACTCCCGATTGAATCTTTTTCTTACTTAGATACTCCAATACGCCTAATTTGGCAGCAAAATAAGCACCTGCTATGGCAGGGGGGTGATCAATACCACGGGCATCTTCATAATCAGAACCAAATCCAAGAATCCCATTTGAATACCAGGCCTCAACCATTTCATAGATCCATCTATGAGGGAATAAAACCACAGAGAAGTGATTTCCCAGATGAGAATATGAAAAAACATTACAAGAGTCAATTAGCACATAATCTAATACTTCATCAATAAGAGACTTGGAAATAATATCATCAGTCGCAGTTATGCTCCATTTAGTTGGAACAAGTTTTCTTTTTTGACCAAGCATTCCAATGCTAAAGCATTTTTGAATTTTTGAAATATCAATACCAGAATTATACAAATTCATTACGGCATCTTGTGCCTTCAAATCTTTGTCATAGTATGTTTTTTCAATTGACTTTACAGAAGAGGTTCCAGAAAATTTGGCAGATTTGATTTCTCCAACAGGACCAAATGGAGCACTTTCACCATCAAGGGATATATTCGAGGATACGGATTTTTGAAAAATCAAATCAGAATCAGTGGGTTTTGAAGACATTGTAACTTCTTGCAGATTTTCAATGTATCGTCCATCAGTTTTATCGATGGATAGTTTTTGAGTACCACGAACTAAATTTAATCTAAAGTTTACAATTTCTTCTAAAGATTTTCCATTCCATTTTTCAGGACTGTCAAGTAAGCTTGTATCACCATGGATTGGTGGAACCATTGGACCAACAAAGACTTTGGGATAATTGTATGACCCAACAAAGACAGATGGAGGACTAGTTCCACTGATTGAATCAGAGGAAAACAGATTCCCATATTTTGATAATGTCTCATGCCATTTTGTCAAAATTGAACGACGAATATCTTGAGAATTAGAAGACATTGAAATTTATGCCTGATTTGTATCTAATAACTTGACTAATTATCGAAATTGACGAGAGGTAAACACTTGTTATTCCCATAAAACTAGAATTATTATGACAGTAAATAGAATAGTGTCATTCTTACCAAGTGCAACAGAATTACTATACGAATTGGGGGTTCAAGATAAGGTATACGGAGTCACACATGAATGTAGATTCCCTAGTGAAGCAATTTCAAAACCACAGATAATTAGTTCAGTAATAAATTCTGACAATTTATCAAGCAATGAAATCAATACACAGACATGTCAACTTCTTAACGAAGGAAAAGACATTTTCATTTTAAATGAAAAAAATCTAAAGGATGCCAATCCAGATCTTATAATTTCTCAAGAAACATGTGAAGTGTGTGCAGCATATACTAATCAGGTTAACAAAGCACTGCGGATTCTTGAGAACAGGCCAATAATTCATTCAATGGATCCACATAACATATCAGAAATTTTAGATTCAGTTACCAAATTAGGAGAAATTTTAGAGGAAGAAAGCAAGGCAAAAGAGATTTCAGAGTTACTAAAAAAAAGGATTCAAAAGATAAGAAATACTGAACATACCAACATACCAAAAATCCTGGCAGTTGAATGGATAGAGCCATTTTTTACAGCTGGTCATTGGGTTCCAGAAATGATAGAAATTGCAGGAGGGAAAAACATGATAAGCAAAACAGGAGAGCATTCAAGACGCATGGATTTTGAAGAGATATCAAACTCGGATGCAGACATCATAATCCTAATGCCATGCGGATTTGATACAAAACGTACAATTTCAGAATACATGGACATTTTAGAAAAAGATGAAAAATGGAACAGCCTTAAAGCAGTACAAAATCAGGCTGTATTTGCAGTAGATGCTAATTCTTTTTTCAGCAAACCCAGTATTAGGACAGTCGAGGGAATAGAAATACTTGCAAAAATAATTCATCCACAAAAATTTGAAGATGTTAAGGTATCAAAGGGTTCTTTTGCAAACCTTTACCAATAAATTCAATCATATTGGTTTGCCTTTGTATTGGTAATCAATTACCTTGTGGAATAAGTTGTGAGATGCAACAATAGTTAATGCAACGACAAATATTCCAATGAAATTTCTTATCATCATTAGTTCATTTGGAGTACTTGCAATCAATGATGTGTCAAACAATACATAGTAGTTATCAAACAACCAAAATGCCAATGTAATCCAAGACAATACACCTGCAATTAAGTATCCCAAACGAGTTTTGTTGTGAATGAGTAGGGTACCAGATACGATTGCAATATACCAAATTGCAGAAGCAATCAACCATAGTGGGTTATAAACATCAGGTCTATCATCTAACCAATAGTAACTTGAACCGATAATAGCTAATGCGATTAGAGAAACTTGAATCAGTTTTTGATTAATTTTGAAACCAGTTTTTTCCTCTCTTTGTTCCATTTGAGGAGGGTCTGATTTCATTTCTTTTGTGGCAATATCAATTGCTTCACGAACAGATTTTAGGTGTATAGGGATAATTTTTGTGATAGAATCATCAGTTACGACAGTATCATGAACCAGACTATCTATCAGAGGTCTTGCAAGTGATGCCTTTACAGGAGTAATAAGATCAACCCAATACGACGATAATCTAGTAGTCAAGAATGGAATTTGAATGACAAACAAATTCTTGTTCAGATATGCAGAATATACACGCATTAATTCCTCATAAGTTATTTTATCAGGACCACCAATCTCAAAGATCTTTCCAATTGTCTCAGGTTTTGAGAGAGATTCAGTGAGATATTCTACAACATCATCTACTGCAATTGGTTGAGCTAAGGACTTTACCCAAGATGGACAAACCATAACTCTTAATCTTTCAACAAGATAGCGAAGCATAGCATAAGAGCCACCTTTTGCACCAATAATTATAGAAGCTCGAAACTCAGTTACGGGAATGTTACCAGATGCAAGAATTTCCCCAACTTCTTTCCTACTACGCATGTGGGGGGAAAGATCTAAACTGTCATTAACCAAACCACCAAGATAGATAATTCGCTTTACTCCAGATTCAGTTGCGGCTCTCAGAAAGTTTTGAGATTGAATTTTTTCTCTTGTAGCAAATTCTTGCCAATCACCTTTATCACCTTCCATAGAGTGGAGTAAATAGAATGCAGTGTCAATACCAGACATTGCATTTTTTAATTCATTAAAATTGAAAACATCTGCTTTGACATATTTTACACCATCATGATCAGGTAGGTCCTTTCTACTCAACCCCTTTACAGTGTAACCTGAAGAAACTAGTGATGAGATTAATCTTGATCCAATAAAACCAGTGGCACCAGTAACCAAAATCGAAAAAGGTTTAGAATGGGAAGAATTTGATTGAGAAACCATTTGTTCCATTTATCTTAACGCTCCCATCATTTGTTGTTTTTCTTTATCTTTTTTTGCTTTGAGTCCCAAGCTAATCGTTATACCGCCCATTGCCAACCATAGATATCCTCCAGTTGTAAATGCAGAGTGTAGTGATGTATCAAAGCTTTGTGCAGTTAAAAATCCAGCACCTAGACTTAGCAAAGCGATACCTGCAAAAAGAATTGTTTTGTCCATTAGACATGTCTCCTTTTTTGAGATATTTGGTACATGAGTGATTTTCGCTCTCAAATTATTTAAACTAGTGATAAAAATAATTACTAGTGCTAAATTATAATGATTTTCTGCACATTGTAGGAACAAGTCATTACAAAATTCCATTTTAGACCACGATTTAGCACTAGAAAATTATGTTAGCATTAGTTATATAATACACAATCAAGTAAAATCATGGTTTACTTACGTGCAAAAAAAGTCAAATCAGATCAATATTTGTATTTAGTCAAAAGCGTTTGGGATTCAAAAAATAGTACATCAAAACAAGAAATTATCAAATATCTTGGCAAAGCCTCAGAGGTTGTCAAAGATGACATTCCAGTAGATTACAGAAATGATCCCAAAGTGTTATCAGCATTAGCAGCATACAATCCTAAAGATATTAAAAAAAGAGAAGATGCTACAAAGAAATCAAAACAGCAACTATACAAAAAATTAACAGAGGGAAGTATTCAAGATTGTGTGAAAATATATGAAGAATATACAAAAATTTTTAATTCATCAGATTTCTTTGATAAAATCCTAAAACCGGTCATGTATAGAATAGGAGATGAGTGGGCCAATGGAAAAATGGGTATAGCTACAGAACATGTAGCAAGCAATGTTGCCCAAACACTAGTTAAAATAATCATGGACCAAGGGTCATCTACTGGAAATAAAAAGAAAGTTATGATTTGTGTTCCATTAGGTGAAGAACATCATTTAGGATGTGACGTTTTAGAAACATATCTTTCAATAAAAGGTTTCAAAATTTTTAATATGGGAACATCAATTCCAACAGAATCAATTCTAAGTTTCATTGATAACAATAAACCAGATGTGGTTTTAGTTTCAATTACGCTAGAAGATAATATTTCAGCAGGGCAAAGACTAGTTAAAAAAATTAAAGATCATAAAGATATGCCCATTCTAATTGGAGGGTACGCATTACAGGGAGAAAAAATCCCCAAATTTGCAGGAGAAGTAATTGCAGATTGTGGCCTAGAAGAAGTACCTAAAATTTTAAGAAAGGTTTAATCTAATTTTTTATTTTAAGATAAGATTCAATCTTTGGTTGACATAAGATAGAACTATGTGCTGCAGAATCAGTTCCAATTCCATAACTAACAGTAGAATCACCTACAAAAAACAAGCCTTCTATGCCTGGAATTTGGTGAGGCATCTTTGATTTCCACACCATTCCAGGTTCTTTTACTACAGATTCAACTAATTTCCAAGCCATAGGCCTCTCCCACAACAAGGAAGAGTTGAAATTTGGATATATTGATGAGATTTCTTCTTTCATTAATTGTACTATTTGTTTTATTTTCTTTGAATCATCTGCAACGGATGAATCTACAGGAGTACCAGCAATTATCAAATGTTCGCCAGGAGGGGAAACAGACGGAGTAATATTTGAAATGAAGAATATGCCTTTGGTAGCATAATGGTCACCAACAGGAAAAACTACTTGTCGATTGTCAATTTTTGAATTAAGTGCAAAATGAACTTCAACTACAGCAGTTTTTTTATCTAAGCGATTAATTTTTTCTACAAAATTTCTATCAATAGCATCCTTATCAAATAACTGATTTAATGCCATATATGCAGGGTATGAAACAACGACACAATCAGTTGGAATAAATTCATCATCACCTTGAATGTTTTCTAAAACTATACCAACAACTTTTGAATTTTCAATAACAATTTTTTTAACTTTCTGTTTAGTTTCTACTGTACCATTTTTTTCTACAATATAATCAGATAGAACCTTTGAAATTGAATCATATCCACCATCGTCAGGATATGCGAATTCACTGGTCCCTCCTTTGAACGGATTAGCACGGATGATAGTTCTTGCAAATTCACCTAAGGAAATATGATCAGCTGTATCTGCAAATGCTAACATGCATACAGCCTCAAAAAATGCTTTTGTGTCAGGGTCAAGTTTTTCTGTAATTTCAGTAAGTGATTTTTCATCCCATTCTTCAGTTTTTTCAATGGAGGTAAAAGCCATTGGAAGCAACAATTTTAGCAGACGTATTCTGCTTTTGAGGGGAATTAAAGAAAGTTGTAGTAGATCACCCATGCCCTTAGGATATTTGTGAAAACCAGTGTCAGAATGGAATGCAATATCATCAACCTTTGCAAGTTTCAGTCTTGATTCAATGCCAATTTTTTTTAATACACTGAATATGGCAGACTTTTTGTAAAATGGCATTATGTGAAAACCATTATCTAAAATGTGATTTTTGTAAATCATTGAAGCGGTTCTACCGCCTAATTTAGAGGATTTTTCTAAAACACGAACAGTTTTCCCTTGATTTGCCAATAAAGCGCCAGTAGTGAGCCCCCCCACACCTGCTCCAATGATAAAGATTTCATCTTGCATGATTTCTTAAAGAATTTTTCATATTTATCTAGAGATAAAATTATTTAATAGTGCTAACTTTTTTGAATGCAAACAAACTGTGGTTTACAAAAAGGGGATTTTAATTAGAGATAATTTTTACCATGATTTCTGAAAAATATTCCTATTTTGAGAGCATTTTCTTCTCAGAATACATCTCCACAGATTGGATAAATTCATCCATGGTGTTAGACATTTTTTTTGCCATAAAATCCTCTAGAAATGATATTAATTTGAAGATTCCAGAGAATTGTAAATTAATATCAATAGAGACAGATGTACCGCCGCTTGAAGAGACATACAATTCAATAAAAGACGTTCCTTTAAGAGGGCCCGTAAGGATATGAACTTCGTGAATATGTGGGTAAATGATAATGTGTTTTGTTTTAATTTGAATTGTAATGCCTAGGAAATTTATTTTTTCATCAACAATTTTACCATATTTATTTTCTTCAATGACATCAAGAGATTTAAAATAATCAGGCATAATATTATGAAAGTTTTCTATATCAGTGCTGATTTGAAAAATATGTGACTGAGTGAGTTTGGAAAATCTTTGAAGAGTGAATTGCTTCATTATGCAACAACCACTCCCAAATAGTTTGATAAATTTGTCTTTGTGATTTTAAAGTCAGGGTAATTATCCAGGATTTGTTTTGCAAGTAATGCCATTGCCATTTTTATGCCATCAGTTTTTTCAGGATCAGTATTGGGGTAAAGACGTATTGTTGTTTTATCTTTTCTAGTAGAAATCTCAATTAAAAATTCTTGATGGTGTTCATCAATAACTACTGTTGGAAGTAATGCAGTAAAATTATCCTTGTCAACAAATATTGTTTGAATTTTAATTAGTGTTGAATCTCTTTTGAATATTGGTAAAAACTTTTTTGAAAAAACATCCAGATCAATTTTGTTTTCAAATACTATATGAGGCATGAGGTCATTTGGTGTTTTTAGTATTTAATAAAAATCAAAAAATTTCTATAGTGCCAAAATTTTATATCTATAGGATTAAACAGTTATGAATTAGCACTAGAATCACATTTTTTGCATATTAAAATATCATTATCACGTTATTTGAGTATGGAACAACCAAATGAATTAGAATCAACATATGCAGCAATTGTACAAACTGAAGAAGAGTTATTTGAAATGATTTCAAAAAAATTATCAAAGAGTAAAGATTTAGAGCACACCGTAGCCACTGTAGTAGCTGTTTCATAATAAATTGTTTAAATTAAAACCATACAAACCAAATATTTTAACCGCCTTTGGGGTGATTTTTTTAATTTCGGCAGCCATTATACCAATCCAAAATCTAATTGTCTGGGGGCCTGATTTTGTACATCATTTTTACACATCATCGGAAATTACATCTGAGAAAATATCTATCGGTGTAATCATATTAGGAATTTTATTTATTTTAATAGGATATAAAAAACAGATGCACATAGAGTAAATTAGCACTAGAAAAAATATTTTCTTTCTCTTAAATAATTTTAAGACATAATTAATTCATGAAACAAGAGATAGTTCAAAAAAATAGAGTCAGATTAAAAATAAAAAACAATCATATAAAAATTTGTATTAACTGTGGGAATTTGAAAATTGATTCAGATGAATTTAGAATTTCATGTGAAGATGGTGGTATTCTTTTGTGGAGAGTGTAAAATGATTACAGAGCTTGTGCATCAAAAGAATTGTAAAAAAAATAGACTCATTACAGATTTGGCAACAGGTGAGATTGCTTGTACTAGTTGTGGTTCAGTAATTTCTGAAAGAGTTGTGGATAGTGGTCCTGAGAGCATAGGAATGACAGGAGAGGAATATCAAAACAATAGCAGAACAGGAAGGAAAATTTCATTGAAAATGATTGATATGGGTTTATCAACGATCATAGAATCCAAAGACAAGGATGCAACAGGAAGAGGCCTGTCTGCTGAAAATCGTAGGATGTTTTATCGCCTAAGAATGTGGGACAGGAATAGCCGTTCAGCAAATTCTGTTAAATCATTTCAAAAAGCATTCACTATGCTTGACGGGATTGCTGCCAAACTAGGTCTTCCAGAGTCAGTTATTGAACAAACTGCGTATCTATTTAGAAAAATTGCTGCAAAGAAAATTCTTGCAGGTAGATCTACTGTGGGAATTCTTTCTGCTGCGGTATACATTACATGTAGAATGACAAACACTCCAAGAACATTACAAGATGTTGCAAAAGCTGGAAATGTGAATAAGAAAAACATTCAGAGAACATACAGATTTCTTGCAAGAGAATTAGAGTTGTCTCTTGAGGCATATCAGCCAACAGAGTTTGTCTCAAGAATTGCAAAAGCAGTAGAACTTTCTGAAAAAACTGAAAGACTTGCATTCAGAATTTTGGATGTGTCAGCAAAAAATGGCGTATCAGCTAGTAAAAACCCCATGGCAATGGCAGCTGCTGCAACATATCTTGCATCCATTAAAAACGGAAAAAAAGTTTCACAGTTAAAAATTTCTGAAGTATCGGGAATTAGTGCAGTAACAATCAGAGACAGAGCAAAAGAAATTTTGAAAAAAGTGGGAGGTGAAATTGATGGGTAGAACATGTAGAGGCATTTGTGAAATGCACAAAGCAGGACCCGCACCAAACAAAATTAGATATGAGATTGGACAAAAAAGATGTACATTCTGTGGAATATTCTTAGCAGTTGATGATCCCAGATGTATCTGTTGCAAAGCTGTGCTTAGAACAAAGCCAAGAAGTAAGAAAAAGTAGTTATTTTTTTCCAGCACTAACTAGAGATACAACATCTCTATCTCTTAGTTGGTAATCTACTGGCAATCTCAGATTATATCTCAAGTCTTTGCCATAAAGAAGTCCTTTTGTCAAGTCAGTATGGATTTCCTTTGCAAGATCATTAATTGTTGCACCATCTTTTAGTAAAATCAAGTCAGGAAGAATTCTTCCTTTTTTATCAGCAAGTTTTGTTTCATCAGCAACAGGGTATATTGAATTCATTTTGAGTAGTTTGAATACTGCAACATTGATGGCAAATTGAACTCCAGTACGCATGTATTCACCCATTATCCCCTTTTTGATGAAATCCAAAGCATTGATTTGCTTTTCATTTAGTTCATCAGATTCGAGTATCTCAAATTGCTCAGAACCAGGAGAATATTTTATTAGTCCTTTTTGTTCAGCACGTCTTAGACTAAATTCGCTATCGCCACTAGCAGGAATTACAATAGAATCATTGTAACGCTCTCTTAATCTATCAAAATTCTTGTCTGCATCTTCTACATCAATTTTGTTTGCAACAATCAATGTAGGTTTTGAAATCTTTCTCAAATGAGATGCAAACTTTTTGCTATCAACCATATCAAAGTCATCAAAGTTTTTTTCTTCAAGTCCAGTTGCAGTAAGAGATTCTTTTACATGAGATTTGTTCACACCTATTCCACGATAAAGATCAGTTACAGCATTAACAAACTCAGAACCAGAATTGATTAATTTTGATACTTTTTCACGATTTCCTTCAAGGATTTTATGATACCACATAATCAATTCTTCTTCAATGTCAGCGAAATCAGATATAGGATCACCAGTTCCAACCTCAGTAATTTTTCCTGTAGAATCTATTCCTCCAGATGCATCAACTACATGAAGTAGCGCATCAGATTGTGCAGCAATAGAAAGAAATTGATTTCCTAATCCTTTTCCTTTCCATGCGTCTTTAATTAATCCAGGAAGATCAATTAGTTCGATTGGGATGTATCTCCATCCATCAACACATTTTGAATTGTTTGGATTATCTTGTAGTTTGAATTCAGGGTGAACGCAAAGAGTAATTGCATTTGCAATACCTGAAACAGGGGATTTTGTAGTAAACGGATAAGATGAAATTTCTTCAGAGGATAAAGTTGCAGAGTTAAAGAAAGTTGTTTTTCCAGTATTGGTCTTACCAATTAATCCAAGTTTGATTGGCATAGAGTAATTTTCATCTGAGAATATTTATCTCTGCCTAGGAATCAGTATTGGTTTTGTTTTTGATTTTTTCAAGGGATTGATTTAATTCTTTAATTGCCCACTCAATATCAGATAAATCCTCAGATGAAAGGGAATCTTTCCATTTTTCTAAAACAGTAGTAGCAATTTCTGAGCAATTATACAATAGATTCCAGTAGGGATGATGTTCTGCAGTAGTGTAAGATAGCTCAGTGACATCATTTAGACCATTTTTTGCCCTTGCCAAAGAAGTGATTTTCTCTCCAAAGACTTTCACAATATCATTTTCAAGATCTTTTTCAATTTTCAAAGGAATGTTTTTTGTCTCATATTTTTTTGCCAACTCAAGCAAATCATGATAGAAACTCTCAAAATCTTCCATACTAACACAGTCTCTGATGTTCGGCCAACATACATCTGTTAAAGACGACAGTAATTCCTGCATCTCTGGCGAGTTTTTCAGCTTCAGGGTTGTGAATACCTTCTTGAAGCCAAATTACTTTTGGTTTTTTCTTTATTGCCTCTTTAACAAATGGTAAGACTTCATCTGAAGGTCTAAAGACGTCAACAATCTCAACATCTTCATCAATATCTGAAACAGATTCATAACATTTCTTTCCTAAAATTTCATCAGTAGAAGGGTTCACAGGAGTGATATCAAATCCATTTTCAGATAGATATCTAGGCACATAATGAGCAGCCTTTGAAGGGTTTTTTGACATTCCAATGACTGCTACTTTTTTCATGGACAAGATGTCTTGAATTTGTTCATCTGTGTGATCGTCTTGTTCCATAACAAATCTACAATTATCATGAATATAATTTTTGAAAAATTATGCAAAGAATTTTTTAGTGAGAACTAAAAACAACCCCCATGGAAGAAGAGGCAAAAGACGTCATAGTTTTAGGTGCAATTAGACGAGGAGAAAAGAAATTTGATAAAATTCAAAGATCAACTCAGATTAAACCTGAAGAACTAAATGAAATTTTAGAGAAATTAGAAGAAAGAGGATTAATCATTGTTGAAGAAAAGAAAGGTTGGTTAGGGAAAAAAATTGAGTTAAAAGTTACTGAAAAAGGTTCCAATGAGTTAGACGAGAGATTACATGAAATTACAGAAAAATGGAATCAGATGCAAACACTATACAAAACAGGAGATAAGAAAAAACTTCAGGGATTTATGGATGACAATAGATCATTTTTCCCAATGATGATGTTCTTTGGCGTCATGGATATCATGATGTTTAGTATGATGTTTAGTATGATTGGTGCAAGCATGGGAGATTATGTTCCTGCAGAAAGTATGCCAGATGGTGCCGATGGAGGCATGGACGATGGCGGTATGGATGGTGGAGGCATGGACGATGGCGGATTTGACATCGACATTGGATTCTAGTGTAAATTTTATACTTGAAACAAAAACAAATTACAATTGATTTACAACTCTTTTGACAATCCAGGACTAGTCAAAGTCTTAACATTTTTGCAAACTCACAATACAGAATATCTTTCTGGACAAGACTTGAGTGATGTATTAAGAATTAGCAGAGTTGCAGTATGGAAACATATCAAAAAAATTCAAGAATTAGGATATACAGTTGAATCAAAACAGAAGCTAGGATACAAATTAACAAAAAATTCTGATGTTTTACTACCATGGGAGATTACATCAGGCCTGAAAACAAAAACAATTGGGCAGCAAGCATTCTACTTTGATTCAACTGACTCTACACAAAATCAGGCACTAAAGATGGCAGAAGAGCCTGAAAATGATGGTGCAATAATAGTAGCAGAAAAACAAACAGGAGGCAGAGGAAGATCTGGAAGAAAATGGGTGTCTCCAAAAGGAGGAATATGGTTTTCAGTTATTTTACACCCAAGGTTTGACATATCTGTAACAACACTATTCCCAATTGCATCAGCATTAGCATTATCAATAGCACTAGAAAAAACATTCAAGATTTCTCCAGAATTAAAATGGCCAAATGACATTACAATCAAAGGTAAAAAATTAGCAGGAATGTTAGTTGATGTATCTTTAGAATCAAACAAAATTGAGAATCTGGTGTTAGGTGTAGGAATTAATTTTGATGTAGATGCAAAACAAATTGAAAAGAATCTCAAAAACACTCCAAATTTTTACGGAGTAACATCATTAAATGAACTAAAAACAAAAATCAGACCAGTTGAGCTGGTGCAATCCTTTTTGACAGAGTTGGAAAAAATATACAAATTACTAGAGACAAAACAAACAAAGAAAATCATTTCAGAATGGACAAAAAGGTCATCAACAATTGGAAAAAATGTGAAATTAAACACAATTGATGGTGAAATAAAAGGGAAGGCAATTAGAATTGATGAGGACGGAGCACTGGTTGTATCGAATACTAAAAATACAGATAGAGTGATAGCAGGAGATATTATTCACACAAAATAGTTATTTTTTTGTAGATTTTGTTTTTCGTTTAGTAGTGGTTTTCTTTGGTTTTAAAATTAAAGAAGATTGTTCTTTTACAATTTCTTTAAGATCATTTTGTATCTCAAATACGATAGAAAGCAGTTCTTCTAATGCATCAGAATATTTTTGATATATTTCAAGAAGTTCAGTTTGTTTGAGATTTGCTTTCTGAAGGTATTCATTAGATCTTATGAGATTTGCAGTTTCAACTAATTCAGGAATATCAGATACAGGCTCACCTAATTGTGCTAAATCTGCTTCTGCCTGCTGTATCTTTTTCCGCAGATCATAAATGATGTTACCAACTCCAACTTTTTCCAATATCAAAAGGCATACTCCGAATAAATTAAAGATTTTCCAGAGTGTACAAAAAATGGGAGAACGGCACGCGTATAAATTAGTAGAAAATAGAAATAAACCACAAAGCTGTTACTAGATATGCAAAGTTATTTCAAAAAAATTTCTTGTCTTTTAGCTATCATCATACTTAGCACACAAAGTCTTGCAGGGGTTTCATTTGCTCAAACAAATGAAGAACCAGAAGTAATGTTTAATCAAGCAATGGAATTTTTCTCCAATGGAAATTATAATCAAGCCATAACAATTTATGACGATATTTTAGAAATCGCACCAAACAACATATCTACACTGAAAATGAAAGGAATAGCCCATAGCAATATGGGAGATCACAAAAAATCTTTAGAGCAATTCTTCACAGTTCTACAACACAGACCAAATGATGTCATATCATTAGCAGGAATGGGAGTAGGGTTTGGAAATCTAGGAGAGTATCAAGAGGCAACATCATATTTTGAAAAAGCCATCAAAGAGAAACCAAATAGCATAGTCATACAAAATTACAAAGAATTCATAGACAAAGTAGTTGCAAAATATCCCTACACACCTACAGAAAAGCCTGATGGGTTAGAGAAACAACCAGTATCATCCATACCAGATTGGGTAAAACCAATAGCAAAATGGTGGGCATCAGATGGTATTGATGATTCAGAATTTGTATCAGCATTGGTATTTATGATCAACAACAAAATTATTCAAATTCCACCAGTAGAAGCACAAGGTGTTTCTGAAGAAAAAATCCCAGACTGGATAAAGAACAATGCAGGCTGGTGGGCAGATGACCAAATTGATGATGATGCGTTTGTACAAGGAATACAATACATGATAGAGAATGGACTAATTATAATCAAAGTGGAAGAGACAACACAGACTCAAGAAGAGTTGGACCATGAATTTTATTTATTCACAAAGTATCTTAGAGACATTACAAATAACATATCAAAAGAAAAACGATACATAGAATATCCAAATCCTAGTCAAGACGTAATTAAAAAATTCTTGAGAGATTATGTAAAATGGAATTTTGAAGAAGAAGTAAAAAAGGCATCTTCTAGTTTCCCAGATCCAACATATGAAACTGTTGATGATACATACATTATCTATTACAAAGTATACATTAACGAACAACCATCAGGTCTACCGCTAGATCATGTAAGTACATTAAGTAATTCGTTTTCATTTTGGGAAGAACAAGAATTGTCAACAAATAATCAAAAAGCAAAAATGAAATTTGAAATAACAAACATGAAACATGAAGCAAATGTTTGGATCACATGGGTTGTCCGAAACATTGGAGATGGTGTCTTAGGACATGCACACTTAGGAAAAGGAGTAGTAGAAGTCACATTAGGAGATTACAATTGTGATGGAAGTTTTCAGTTGTATGATGTTAGCAGTGTTGAAACAATTATGACTCATGAGTTAGGTCATTCTATTGGTTTGAAACATGTTGATGATAAAACAAGTATAATGTATCCATCATTCACGCCATCATACGCATATTGTTTGCTTAGCTAGATTCTAACAATATTATTTTGTTAAAATACAATTAGCTTTAGCTATAAGTAATTAGCTTAACCTACACACAAATAACCTGTAGAAATTATGTAAAATGGATAATAAGGTAACAGTTGAATTCTCAATAATTATGCTTAGAAATCAAATGATCACAGGATCAAAATGTCCAGCCTGTGGCGACAAAAAAATGATTACAGATGAAAATACGGGTGAACTATTTTGTGGAAAATGTGGATTTGTTGTATCTGATAAAATTGCAGACACGGGTGCTGAGTGGCGTTCTTTTTCAAATGATGAGGGGAACAAAGCAAGAACAGGTGCAGGAACATCACTTACAATGCACGACATGGGGTTATCCACAGTAATTGGCGCAGCAAACAAAGATTCAACAGGAAAGCCACTATCTGCAAGTGTCAAAAGTTCAATTGAAAGATTAAGAACATGGGATAGCAGAAGTCAAGCACATTCATCAGCCGATAGAAATCTCAGACAAGCACTAAATGAAATGGACAAACTAAAAGACAAACTAGCATTAACTGATGCAGTTATTGAAAAAGCAGCTTACATTTACAGAAAAGCAATGGAGAAGAAACTTGTCAGAGGACGTTCAATCCAAGGATTAGTTGCAGCATGTCTTTACGCATCTTGTAGAAACACAGAAACTCCAAGAACATTAGATGATGTTGCAAAAGGAATCAACATTAGAAGAAAAGATGTTGCCAGATGTTACAGATTAATTTTCAGAGAATTAGAACTAAAAATGCCAGTGGTAGATCCTGTAAAAGGTGTTTCAAGAATTGCAAGTATTGCAGAACTTAGTGAGAAAAGTAAACGTAAAGCAATTGCAATTTTAAACGAAGCAAAGAAGATGGGAGTAGTTGCAGGAAAAGACCCAATGGGAATAGCAGCTGCAGCACTATATCTTGCATGTATTAGTACAGGCGAGGTAAAATCTCAAAAAGACATATCCATCGCATCGGGAGTAACTGAAGTTACTATTAGAAATAGATGTGCAGGATTAAGAAAAATGATTAACGATTAGAAATTATTTTTCAGATCTTATAAACTCTAATTTATCCCAAGGAAATACAACATATGCATTATTGTTTGTCTTTTTTCCATAGAGTAATTGTTTAGGATATTTTTTTCCACGTCGTGCAAATAATGTTACAAAAACAAGTTTGGATGGAACATCAACTCGTTTAATGATTTCATTAAAGGTGTCCCCAGTATCGTAAATATCATCAACAAATAAGGAATCGGAGTTAATCTTTCTTTTATCAACAAAGATTTTCTTAATGTCTAATTGATCTGCAATTAGACGTGCAGGAATTAACCCTCCTCTGCTAACAGTGGTTATGTTAGAGAATGTTTTAGGTAATTTTGAAATCTGATTTGAGAGTCTTTTTACAATAGTTTCAATTTCAGACCAATCTACGTCCTGAGACAATACAAGAATCCAAACAGAGTAGAATTAAGTTGTTATGTTTAAAAGGTCTTCATTGGGGAATTTTTTAGAGGTTCAATAAGTTTGAGGATCTTGAATGGGATTTTTCCAAAGTTGATGTCTTTTTCAGAAGAAACTAGTAATACATCATCACCGGTCAATGGAAAACTCATCACAATTACTTTGTCACGATAAGACATTGAGAAATGAACTACACCAAATTCTTTATCAAATTCGTGTCTCATTCTAACACGCAATGCCAATTCCATAAACATCATCTCATCTTGTTTTTGAGCCTCAAGGGACATCAATCCATCCTTCATACCCCCGGCCATCAGATGACCTCTACTGTTGATGAGCCTAGCAGAACGCATCTTAGGATCCAATTTAGTTATTTTTTTGCAGAGTTTCTCAAGTTCTTCAACATCTTCCATTTGTCTAATTACACAAGCGAACTATTTATTGCGATCTGTTTTCAATAGGTCTCTATGCAATCAGAATCAGGTAAAGACATTACAGATTATTACAAGCACCTTTCATTATTCTGGACAGATATTGTTCATCTGATGTCAAGTAAACCACAGGCACTAACATCAATTGGACCAATGAGAGCATTTGCTGCAAATTCTAAAAAAGTATCTACTGAACTAATTGAGATTAATGAAGATTTGATGGAGTTTAACAAACACCTAACAGAATACTACAAACAACTTGCAGATACATGGGTTGATGCACAAAAGAAAGTCAATCTAAAGGCACCTGAAATTCCTCAAGATATTGAACAGATGGAAGCAGTAAAAAGAATTTGGATTGATATATTTGATAATGATTTTACAGAACTATTTGATTCAGGAAAGTTCGGAGACAATTATGGAAAACTAGTTTCAAAAGAATTAGAATTAACAAAACATTGGAACAATATTACAAATGTAGTACTTCAATCAGTAAATCTTCCAAGCAAAGAAGAGATTGATGAAGTGTACAAAGAGATACATTCATTGAAAAAAAGAGTTGCAAAATTAGAACTAGAATTAAAGAAAAAGGAGATGAAAAAAAATGCAGAGTGAGTCAAAAGTAGATCCAAAAATTATTGAAGAGATTTTAAAATTTGGTAAAAATGTAATTGAAGCTCCAAAACTAGTATCAGCTCCAGACGAAATTAGTTTGGAGGTTACACCACATGAGGTGGTACAACAAATGGACAAAACACGTCTATTACACTACAAACCAATTACAGAAAAACAACACAAAACTCCATTGTTGATTTCATATGCACTTATCAACAGATTTCATATTTTAGATATACAACCTGAAAAAAGTTGGGTTAGAAACTTACTCCAACAAGGATTTGACATCTACATGCTTGATTGGGGAACACCAACTAGTATGGACAAGTATCTTGATTTTGATGATTACGTAAATGGGTATCTTGATGCATATGTAGAATATATCAAAAATGAATCATCTACTGAAAAAATTTCATTGCAAGGGTATTGTACAGGGGCAACAATTGCTACAACATATGCATCATTGCATCCTGAAAGTGTCAAAAATTACATTGCAACTGCTCCTGTAATTGATGGTTGGAGGGACACTACAGTCATCAGCAATCTTGCAAAACACATGGATGTGGATAAAATGGTAGAGATTATCGGAAATATGCCTCCAGAATTCATGTATTATGCTTTTTCAGTTCTCAAACCATTTGAGCAAGGTATTGAAAAATATGTCAATTTCTTCAAAAATATTGAAAACAAGAAATTTGTTGACAGTTTCCTCAGAGTAGAAAAATGGTTAGGAGACACACCCCCAATTCCAGGAGAATTATTCAAACAATGGATCAAAGATATCTATCAAGATAACTTGCTTATTCAAAACAAGATGTACATCGAAGGTCAACTAGTGGATTTGAAAAAGATAGACATGCCAATTTTCACACAGGTGGCAGTGGGAGATCACCTAGTATCACCTGAATGCAGTATGCCTCTTCACTATGCAGTAGGAAGTGAAGATAAAACATTGAGAATGTATCCTACAGGTCACGTAGGCATGATTGCCAGTTCATTATCTCAAAAGAAGGTTTTACCAGAGCTAGGACAATGGTTAGCTGACAGATCATAAAAAAGAGGAAAAAATTAAAAAATTAGATTCGCCACTAGTTGTTCTTTGTGGTGAATGCAGAAATCCAAGATTGTAGAATGTTTCTGTTTAACTCAGCAAATGATTTTGCGTTGTCGTTGAAGGTCTTGATGTTTTGTTGTGTTGCATCAATTGTTGCAAGGGTTACTTGGTTTTGAATTGATGTAGCCTTTACGACTTCTTCTGTTGTATCTTGCATTACTTTGATTGTAGCTTCAGGAATGTTTGCTGCAATACCTGCTTTCTTTGCAAATTCTTTTTGTAGTGTTAGGGTTGAATCTGCAATGTTTTCATAAGCTTGTATGAATTCCTGTTGTACGTTTGTAATTGCTTGATGATATTGTGGTACTGATGTTCTAATACCATTGAAGAATTTATCTACGTTTTGTTGATATACAGAAAATAGATCTTTTGGATTTGATTGTGTCTGTTCGTTCTTACTCAATTTTTCACCTCCCTAGCTTTTGATTTTTTTGCTATTGGAAGAACAATGACTTGAACCAAGTCACCTTCGCCTAATCCAAGGGCATTACGTTCTGCCTCAGGGATGGAAATTCTACCGTTACTGCTTATGGTAGTTTTGTATGCACCCCAATTCATAAAGGATGGAAGCATTTGTCCAATGCTAAACATAGTATCCATGCTTTTGTTTTGCATAGAGGTCATGTTTTCCATCATGTTTGATTGGGCTTGTCTAGTGTTATCTGAAACTTCCTTGAGAGTATCAAGTGGATTGAATGTTTTACTAGTTTGATTAGTCATCAAAGCACCAAAATTTTTCATAAACTCTGCTTGAGCTCTTCCACTTTTTTGGATCCAATCTTTGAACATTGTAGTTGGATCATATTGGTTATCATTACCATTCATAGGTAATTGTTGGAGTTATGTGGTATTTAAGTGCACCTAATGGATGTCTAGAAAATCAAGTACTTTTTCAGAAAATGCCTGAGGGGCCTGAACGTATGGAGTATGACCACATCCATCCATCCTAACAAAACGACAATCCGTAAGAGATGCAACAAAATCATCAGCGTGATGAATCGGAATTACAGGATCATCACTACCCCAAATCAGCATTGTTTCGTTCAAAATAGAAGGAAGTTTTTTTGTGATAATCTCAGCATTCTTCAAACCAAGTATAGTAGACATGAAAGCAAGTTTTGCGTTTGGTAATTGCATTCTCTCAATAAAATTAGATACAATTTTTTGATCAACGCTTTCGCCAGAACCTTCCATCAACTCAAATGCAGTTTTTGCATTTTGTTCATTAGGATATAATGCAGCCATTATGTATGCATCAAGTGCGGGCGTAGATTGTTTCATTACTCCTGAAGGGGAGACCAGAATGAGTTTATCAACATCATTTTGATTAGAAGCAGTATATTCAGCAGAGATTTGTCCTCCCAGTGAAGAGCCAATCAGATATGGAAATTCAATATTTGCAGTTTGCATGAATTTCCCAAGAAAGTCTGAAAAAAAGTCTATAGTATAATCTGCAAGAGGTTTGTCACTATATCCAAATCCAATTAGATCAGGTATTACAACACGGAATTTTTCAGCAAAAATAGGAATTACTTGTTCCCACCGCTCAGCAGAAGCACCCAAGCCATGAATTAGAACTAGTGTTTTTTCAGAATTACCAGATTCAAGATAACGAATTTTATTACCATCAATTTGGAGGAATTTTTCATTCACTAATTTTGCTTCAATTATATCGGTAGATAAGTTTTAGTTAATTTTGCGATCATTGAAAATCATGATTTGGTAGAAAAATTGGTGATGAGTTTTAGCAAGTATGTTTTTTAGGATCATTATTACCGTAAATGTGTGATAAAGAAAAAGATCTCAAAAATACTTGTCCCATTAGATGGCTCTAAAAACTCCCAAAGAGGCTTAGAGATAGCAATTTCACTAGCCAGGCAATGCGGGGCTACAATTACAGGAGTATTCTCAATTCATGCCCCTCCGCATTCAGAATTCAGAGGTATTGGTTCTGTTGAAAAAGCACTTAACAGAGAAGTCAAAAAAATCATGGAAGAGTCCAAGACTCTAGCCGCTAAAAACGGCATAGTATTCAAAGAAAAAATGATGCGAGGAGATATCGGGTACAATATTGTCAAACTTGCACAAGGAAAAGAAAAGTTCGACATGATAATAATTGGCTCACGGGGTAGAAGTTCTGCAAAGGAATTATTCTTTGGAAGTGTTTCAAACTATGTCATACACACAGCAAAAATTCCAGTTCTGGTTGTAAAATAATTTAGAATCCGTTCTTTTTGAAATATTTTTGATGGTATTCTTCTGCTTTGTAAAATGTAGGAGCAGGAGTAATTTCAGTAACAACGGGGTTAGGGAATTTTCCAGAAGAATCAAGGTCTGATTTTGATTTTTCTGCAATCTCTTTTTGTTTGTCATCATGATAGAAAATTGCAGAACGGTATTGGATTCCAATATCAGGGCCTTGACGATTTAGTGTCGTAGGATTGTGATTGTTCCAAAAAACATCTAAAAGTTCTTCATAAGTAATTTCATCAGGATTATACTCTACTTCGACAGCTTCAGCATGTCCTGTTCTATCAGTACATACTTCTTCATAAGTAGGATTTGGGAGATTGCCACCAATATAACCAACTTGAGTAGATGTTACACCCTTTGTTTTACTAAGTAAATCTTCAACATGCCAAAAACATCCTGCACCAAATGTTGCTTTCATTTCAAAGATTCTAAAACATAAACAGAATTAAAACTATTTGCTAAAAAGACTAAAGGATTCTTTTAAGTTCCTGTCATTTTTTTGGAAACATCAGTAAAAATTTCAACTACTTTTTTAGCCAAATTTTCAATATTTGCAGTAGGTTCTGCAGAAATTAACAATAGAATCTGAGTTATAGGAAATGGGAAACTAACAAGAACGGCCTTGTCTCGTCTGGCAGCCAAATAGTTGATAGGGCCTAAACTCTCATCATACTCTTTTCTGATTGATGCCTTTGAGACAAATTCCAAGAATGATTGTAGTCGGGTTTCATCTCCCTCATAAGGAGTAAGTCCTTCTTTAAAACCACCTGAAATCAATTGGCCATCTTTATCAACAATTCCAGCAAATCGAATCTCAGATTCATCTAGTAATTTTTTGCATTTTTCAGCATATAGATTCAAGGTACCTTCAGAATCAGTCATGATAATGTAATTGAGAGTATCAAAAATAAAAACCTAGTCAATATTATCAGTCAAAAAAAATTCCAAATTGGTCACAAAGTTGAACAAGTTTTTACATGGAATTAATAAGCAAAAACTGGAAAATACTATTGTTGAAAATAACGGCAATCCTAATCATATCAGTAATAGTATTAGGAAGTGTTAACACCCAGAGCATATTTGCACACCAGCCTGATTTTCGTGTACAAACCCCTGAAGACATCTTGAAATTCTGTGAATTTTTCTATGAAGAATACGAATTATTTGGTTTAGAGGGTTTAGTTGATCTTCACCCTCAGTTTCCAAACCTAAGAGCTTGTGGTATTTTGTACAATCACATTGCATGGAGCAGTACACACCAAGCAAGAGATGTTGTTTTGATTGCAGAAATTGAAAAGTATCTAGGGGATTCGAGTTTTCTCAAAGAAAGACATGTCAAAAAATTTACCACAATGCCAGCTTGGGTAATACAAGATACTGAAAGATGGACAGATGGGAAATACAAAGATACTCTCTATGCATATGGGATTAGAGCACTAATTGAAAACAACATAATTTCTCCAAAGATTATTGATAATGTCAGTCAAAGATTATGCGTTGATGGACTATGTGTAAAAGAGACAGATTATGTGACATATTCTCACCATAGCAAATATGGAAATACCATAACAGAAACATTTGAAGTAGAAAAGATGGATGAAGATGGAATTACAATTAATTCAAAAATTGTTTCAGAGAAAGGTGTAAAGAATCACCAATTTTTGCTTGATGAAGATTCAAGAATTCCAGTTTATGAAAAATGTTGCAGGACAGAGAAATTTCTATACACAACACCTATAGAGATTGGAGATATGATTGATGAAAAATATCAAGCATATGGAATTACAACTTATCCGATAGGGAATCTATTGAGAGAAGGAGTGGTTGCAGAGAGTCAGGATAAAACAAGAGTAATAGTAATTGATAAACAAACAGGATTACTACTTTCAGAGAAATTTGAAAAAACAGAGATTACAACAAACTGGGAAAAATCATCAGTGCTCAGCACTAATGTGTTTGAAGAGTCAGAAGGAGTGCAATATCATGGCTTGAAAATTCCTACATGGTGGAAGACAAGTGCCATGTGGTTTACAGATGGATTGACTTCACAAGAAGAATACATTCAAGCATTAGAATACATGATTGAGAAAAGAATTCTCATTGTATAGTTTCTGGAATACATTTTAGAAGAGCATAATCAATAATTCTTTTTTCAGAAGCATCTTTCATTTTAATAATTGATTTGTACAATATGTTTTCAACATAATTTGGATACTTTTCTAAAATAGATTTTTTGAGTTGGTCTCTATTTTGAAGATAATAATCGGCAAGAGGATCATAGACATGATTTCCAATTAGTTTTTCTTCTGTAATTGAAAAACCATGTGATTGAATAGTATTTTTTACATCATCAAAAGAATAATGTTCAGAAGACCAAGTAAATTTTAGCATGCCTAAATCCTTGATAGACGAATGTCCAAGAGTTACAGGAATGGCCATTGCAAGTAATCCATTAGGAGTCAATACTCTTTTTGATTCAGAGATAAAGTCAGAAAGGGGTTTGAAGTGTTGTGCAGATTCTAATGCCAAAACACGGTCTACAGAATTATTTGTAAAAGGCAGTTTGGTTGAAGATGAATTTAGAAATTCAATTTTTTGTTTTTTACCAAAAGAGAGTTGGGAATAGTTGATGTTTACATCATATAATGAAATTTCTGGAAATTTTTCCTGCCAAAGATGAGAAGGTGCAGATAATCCACTTCCCACATCAACTACATGGTTTGCAGAAGATAATTCAGCAAGATTTGCAAAAACCATACATAGATTCTCTTGAGCAGGTATAGGTTCTGAATAATCACTTGTCCAATACCCAAAATTGAGCATGGTTCCACCAGTTGCAAGTTGCATAACAGGAGATAATGTGTTGTATAGATTCACAGTGTCTTTTTCGTTTCTACGAAAGGTCCACAAGAATACATCAAAAGGGTTTATCGATACCAAAAATAAATTCAAAATTAATTGAACAGAGTCATATTAATTTCTAGGGCAAGCCTTCAGAATCCTCAGCACAATGCTTGTGAACCCATTTTTCATCGCTGTTTTTAGATATCTCTTTTCCTGGTTGGATTTTGTCACCACAAGAGACACATGATGTTGCAAATTTTGCTTTCATGTGTTTTGATAATTATTGAAACATAAATCAAATCTGTTGCAATTGGTGTTAACTAATGATTAACATGTTTTATTAATTTGAGTTAATTAATTAGCATATGACTGATTCAGATTCAAAGATTATTCTTGCAAAATGGTCTGATAGATTTTTTGCATGGTTGATTGATTTTATTATAATTTCAGCAATTTCAACTGGAATAATTTTTGCATCATTTGGAAGTATAGATTACGAATTGGATGAAAGTAGTTTTTGGATAGAAAATGGAGAATACATTCCAACTAGCGCAATATTTTTTGTTTATTGGGTTATTCTAGAATACAAAACAGGTCAAACAATTGGCAAAAAAATTCTCAATTTGAGAAGTACAAATATCTATGGGAGAAATCCAAGTTTGAAAGCTGTTTTGATTAGCAGTTTTGGAAAATCCTTTTTGCTACCATTTGATGTCATTCTAGGATGGATTTTGACAAATGAAAAAAGACAAAGAGTTTTCAACAAACTAGGAGATACAATTGTCGTGAAAATCAAGGATGTTCAAGATGTCTCAGATGTTACATATCTGAAAGATTGACATAGTCAGATTTTCTTTAACAGTTACTCTGAAGATTTCACCAACAGATCTATTAGCAACCTTCGATCTGTTCTCTTGATGTCTGAAAACCAGAAAGAGTGGTGGGTTGGATTACCAAAAGAACTTCAAAATGACATTGAATTAGAAGAGTGAATCACCAAGCCACAGTCTAAGATAGCGGTAGAGTAATGGTAAAGGTAGTAGGTTTGTTACTAACTGAAATTGTGCCTCCATGTTGTTCTACAATACTCTTACAAATGACTAATCCAAGGCCAGTACCAGTGGTTTTTGTAGTATACATAGGCTCGAAAATTTTCTCCAAATCATTTTCAGGAATTCCAGGGCCAGAATCCTTTACTTTGATTGTAAGAAATTTAGAATCTGTGGACATCTCAACATCTACTTCTCCTTGGCCATCAACTGCGTGAACTGCATTGTTAAGCAAGTTGGACATTACTCCCTCCATCTTTCTTGCATCACATTTTACAGATACATCACGATCTGGCAAATGGATTGCTATGCCATAACTGGTTTTTACATGGTTCATTGCTAATCTCAAGATACTCAAAAATGAAGTTTTTTTCTTTTTGATTTCAGTAGTTCTTGCAAAATCCAAAACATCTTCAATAATTCTATTCATATCTAAAACAGAGGTTTGAAGTCTAAACCATTTTTCTCTGTCTTGAGGATCTAGTTTTGTAAGAATTTCAGGAGTTAACATATCAGCATATGTGTGGATAATGGTCAATGGGTTTTTCAAATCATGTGCCACCCTACTTGCCATAGTACCAATAGTTGCTAGTCTTTCAGATTTTACCAAATCAGCACTTTTCTTTTCAACTTCTGAAAGTAAGGTCACGTTTTGTTTTACAAGATCATCTTCCATTCTAATTAATCGATCTTGGATTTCTTTTTCTTTAGTGATATTATTTTGAATGGAGACATAGTTTTTAATTCCTTTATCATCAGTGATTGGAATAATGATACTATTTACCCAATAGAACTTTCCATCTTTTGTTTTATTTTTCATTTCACCTTCCCAAACTTTTCCACTAGTTATGGCATCCCATAAATCCGAAAAGAATTCTTTAGAGTGTTCACCAGATTTTAGTATTCGATGATCATTTCCAATTAATTCATCAGTAGAGTATTTTGAAATTTTACAGAAATTTTTGTTTACATAAATTATTGTTCCTTCTGCATCAGTGATTCCAACTATGGAATGATCAAATAGACGTTCTTCAAATTCAGAAATATCAAGATTGAGTTTCTTTAAAGCAGTTGCAGTCTTCATGATAATTTTACGATCCCATTTGATATAATACAAACGGTTGTGTGTTATTTTCGATAACAAAGTAAATAGTCGTGTATAGTTTTCACTAGGGGAATTTCAAATTACAAAAATTGCATAGCATTCGCTAAGCATGATTAAAAATGAAATCATCGTACAAGTCGTGTATATTCCACTTTGATGAATAAAATGATTCATCGCGCATAGTCTCTATGTAAGTGGCTGAACCGATGTGTTGGTC
>REGJ01000023.1 GCA_003702525.1 Candidatus Nitrosopumilus sp. | reverse complement strand
AAACAGTTGACACAACATGCTTTACTGCTTCATCGAAATTGGCATCAATTTTTGCTTGAATTTCAGATAGTTTAGACTCACCTTCTTGGGCAATTTTTGCAGATTCTGCAGTTGCCTTTTCTTTAGAGGTATTAATCATAACTTCGGCTTCTTTTGTAGCCATTTCTCTAGTTTTTTCCATAAGAGCATCTATCTCATTTTGGGCCTTTACTGAGAGTTGTTTTTTCATATCTCCAACTTTGCTGTTTAAGGAGTCAATATCATCTTCTAAGACATTTAGAGATTTGATGATTCCAGTGACTTTAGATTCAGCCATACTCATTACACACAAATTTCAATAATTCCATTACTTAAATCATTCATTTTTAGGCATGAAATGGGAGATTATCCAGTAGTTAGTAGTAAAATGGCTCTAGCAAGATCGCCTTTTGCTTCCTCTAATGCGGCTTTAGCCTTTTCTTCATCAACACCTGCTTGCTGGCTAACAAGTTGAATATCCTCTTCAGAGAAGATAGGAACTTCTAATTCCCTTTCCTCATAACTATCTGCAGTAACAGTGAAAATGGAATTGTCTTTGGCTTTCATTTCAGTAACGGAGGGTTTTGAAATAATGATCTCTTTCTTGTCGGTCTTTATGATGACTTCTTGAACGTTTGACATCTCATTCATGTCCAAGCCCATCTTGTCCATCATTCTTCGCATTTCACGATTTCCTCCACGCATCATGGTTCTTTTTCCTCCTTACGACTTTTTAAACTATCTCTAACCTTAACGGCTACACCTCTATCAAAATCAGAAATCATTTCATATGACAAAACAGCCCTACCTACTGCAATCACTTTGTTTTTGAATAGAACTGGAGTGTCAGCTGAGATTCTAACATTTTTTCCACATTTTACAACATGTTTACAAAATACGGATCTTCCTTCTTGAACAAATGGTGCAGCATCCTGGTTTACCTCCACACAGTTTTCTTTGAATGTTTTACTCTTCATGAGTATTTGAGCAAAATATGGACTGATTGCCAAACCTCCATCAATTCGTAATGTACACAACAGTTTTCCTTTATGCATAACAGTTCTAATTCTACCAGTTTTTCTTGAGAAGGTCATTTCAATGTCTTTTGGAAGATGTTTAGAAACACCATTTCCAAATAGAGAGTCAATAGATGACTGTAGTTTCAAGACATGGTCCATATTCGGACTATTTGCATTCTAAATATTAGTCCAATGATGGTATAGGGAAAGATCAAAAAACTATATAGACTGGATTTTTTTATGTAGTTCATGGAAGAAAGAGAGGAAACAAGAAAAATACAATTTACAGGTAAATCATCGTATATAGTTTCACTACCAAAACAGTGGATTATGGATTTGGGATTAAAGCAAGGTGATCAGATTAGAATGGTAAGAAAGGGCTCATCAACCCTGGAGCTTTTCCCACCAAAGTTTGAATCACGTAGTCAGAAAAAAGAAGAAGCAATAATTGAAATTAATTCTGAAGAAAAAGCATCTTCTATTGTAAGAAAATTAATTTCACTTTATTTTCTTGGCTTTAAGACAATTAATGTAAAATCAAAAGATGGAAGATTAAGTCCTGTTCAAAGAAACACGGTAAAAGAAGCAGTAAAGCGAATGTTAATGGGATCTGAAATAATTTCAGATTCCAGCAGTGGAATTACAGTGCAAGTTCTAGTAAATTTGCTAGAATTATCAGTTGATGGAGCATTCAAGAGAATGATTCACTTGGCAAAATCAATGTCAAGTGATGCATTACTTGCGGTAAAAGAAAACAATGAGGAATTAGCTCAAGAAGTAATCAATACGGATGACGAGGTAGACAGATTTGGATTCTACATTATTCGTCAGTTAAAGATTGCAATTCAAAATGAACACATGCTAAAAGAGATGGGATTTAGAAATCCAAGAAATTGCTTGGGATACAGACTGGTTGTAAAAAATATAGAGAGAACAGGAGACCATGCAGCATTTATTGCAAAAGATCTTTTGGAATTCAAAAAACCAGTGAAAAAGGAAATTCTACAGAAATTACAAGACATGAACGAGTTCTGTCTATCATCACTAGATGACGCATGTCTAGCCTTATTCAAAGAGGATTATTCTCAGGCTGAAAAAACCATAGAAAAGACTAGCGATATTGTAAAATTTGAGAAAAAGGTCAGAGAGGCCTCAAAATCACTAAAAGATGATGAAGATATCTACAGGGTCAGAAGAATGACAGAAAATATCAGAAGAATTTCTGAATATGCAAGTGATATTGCTGAAATTGTACTGAATATGAACATAGAAAAAGCAATCAAAAAGTGATATTCTAACAGTTAGAATCTTTAACTCGAATTATAGTAAAAACATGGAATCAAGATGAAATCAGCAATTCTAATCACATACGATAAGGAAGATGCGATTAATGAGGCCAAAGGACTTTGTGACGCAGCAGGCTTTCAAGTAGTTCATACAATCGAACAGAAATTTTTGAAGAGACCAAAGTATGGCATCAGTGGCGGAATTTTAGAAAGACTAGAAGAACTTTCAGAGAAGATCAGGCCAGACGTTATCGTGTTTGATGAGGTTCTAAAACCAAGTCAGAATTACAATTTAGCATCAGTATTGCATAGAGAGATTTTAGACAGGGAAGCACTAATTCTTGAAATTTTTGAAAGTAGAGCATCAAGTGCAGAATCAAAACTGCAAGTAAAGTTAGCTCAGCTAAGATATGAGATGGCCAGAGCAAAAGAAAAAGTTCGACTTTCAAGTATGGGAGAACAGCCAGGATTTATGGGAATTGGAAAATTTGAAGTTGATGTTTACTATAATGATATCAAACACAGGATGAGTACTGTTAGATCAAAATTAGAAAAAGCTGGAAAACAAAGAGAATTGCACAGACAGGGAAGAAAAAGAATGGGATTCAAGACAATCTCACTTGCAGGATACACATCAGCCGGAAAGACTACCTTGTTTAACATGATGACAGGCGAGACAAGAGACCAAAGCAGTGAGTTGTTTACAACACTTTCAACTACTACACGCAGAGTTTCAATTAATCAGGAACCATTTTTGATATCAGATACTGTCGGTTTTATCAGCAAATTACCAGCATACATGATTGATGCGTTCAAATCAACTCTAGAAGAATTAGGTCATACAGACATCATCATTGTGGTAATTGACATTAGTGATTCAATATTTGAGTTGAAAAAGAAATTTTCAAGCTGCATGAGAACACTAAGTGAATTAGGAGTAGAGAAAGACAGAATGGTATATGCTCTAAACAAATCAGATTTACTAGAAGATAGTGAAATTGAAGAAAAAATTGAAACACTAAATCTAGTAGACAACAAAAAATGGATTCCAGTTTCTGCTAAAACTGGAAAAAATGTAAAGCAACTCAAAGAATTGATTGGAGATATTTTGGAGAGCTATAATTCGTACAAATCTGAAAAAAAGTTAGGAGTTGAAAAGACATTTGGTAATTGAAGTAGTACGTATTGGACAGAGACTAGTCAGAGATGACAGAGTTACAACCCATGTGGCACTAGTGTCAAGAGCATTTGGTGCAGAAAGAATTTTCATGACTGAAATTAATCCAGAAATCAAAGATACGTTAGGAAAAATTAATGATACATGGGGCGGTAGTTTTGAAATTGAATTCATTGACAGTTGGAAACCAATTGTCAAAAAGAAAAAAGAAGAAGGTTTCAAAATAGTCCATCTTTCAATGTATGGTGAAAAAATTAATGATGCTCAAGAAGAAATTAGAAAAGAAGAAAAATTGTTAATCGTTGTGGGTGCTGAAAAAGTACCTAGAGAAATTTACGAGTTGGCCGATTACAATGTGGGAGTAGGCAGTCAGCCACATTCAGAGATAAGTGCTCTTGCCATTCTTTTAGATCGTATCCAAAAAGGTCAGCAATTTGAGAAAGAATTTCCAAATGCAAAAAGGAAGATCATACCCACGAAAACAGGCAAAAATGTGCAAGTAAACGAAACAAGGGATTAATAATAGAAAATCAGGAGAAATTAGAGTTGGTAGACAAGTACGAAGATCCTTTTGTTAGAATTGCTTCAATGATTGGAGGAGATGAATATCTCAAAGTAGCTCGTTCATTACTAAAAGCAGAAGATGCAACTGATGAAGAGATTGCCAGTTCTACCGGACTTAGAATCAACATGGTAAGAAAGGTTCTCTATGATCTTTTTGGAAAATCACTAATCACAGGAATCAGAGTGAAAGACGAAAGAAAAGGATGGTTTGTCTACAGATGGAGAACACGAAGAGAGGAAGTAGAACACTTTATTGAAAATCAAAAAAAGAAAATTGAGGAGAGATTACAACAAAGACTAGACTATGAAAATGCATCTGATTTCTACCACTGTGGAAATGAAGATTGTCCAAGAGTAACATTTGAAGATGCTCTTGAAGGAATGTTCAAATGTCCTTCATGTGGAAATGTCCTTAATCTAAAAAAGAACGACAAATCAAAGAAAGCATATCAAAAGAAAATTGATGAAATCAAAAAAGATATGCAGCAAGTATTCTAATCAAGTAACAATTCTGAATTTTAGGTTACTAGAATAAATAAGAGGAATAATTCTGAGAGATCCTGAATCAGATTACTACAGTAAATCCTGCAACAGGTGAAGATATCACCACATTTACACCAATGGATAAAGATCAGGTATTTGAATTAGTTAGAAAAGCAAAGAGAGCATTTCCTGAATGGAAAAAAGATTATGAAAAACGAAGAAGTTACATTTACAATTTAGTTGAACACCTAAAGAAAAACAAAACAGAGTTAGCAAAAGTTGCAACTAAGGAAATGGGAAAGGCACTAAAAGAATCAATTGGTGAAGTTGAAAAATGTGCTTGGGCTTTAGAATTTTATGCAGATCACGGAGACAGTTTTCTTTCAGACGAAGTACTAAACACAGATGCAAGAAAGAGTTTTCTTACATTTGAACCACTTGGCGTAATTGGTTCTATTATGCCATGGAACTTTCCATATTGGCAAGCTCTAAGATTTGCAGCTCCATGTTTGATGGCAGGAAATGTAATTGTGATGAAACCATCTAGAGTCACCATGCAATCAGGAATTGAAATTGAAAAGGCATTTGCCGATGCAGGCATACCTGAAGGAGTATTTTCAACCGTAGTAGGAAGTGTAGATTCTGCAAATCATCTTATTGATTCAGAAGTTAATGCCGTGACATTTACTGGAAGTACCAATGCAGGGGCAAAAGTGGGTGAGAGAGCTGCTATGAATCTAAAAAAATGTGTTTTAGAGTTAGGAGGTAGTGACCCTTTCATAGTTTTAGATGATGCCATTATTGAAAAGGCAGCTGATGGTGCAGCAAAGGGCAGATTCATCAACTGTGGTCAGAGTTGTGTAGCCTCAAAAAGATTCTTTGTAGGCAAGAACATTGCTGAAGATTTCATTGAACAATTCATCAAAAGGGCATCTGAGCTCAAGGTTGGAGACCCAATGTCAATTGAGACAGATGTTGGACCACTATCAAGTAAAGATGGACTAGAAACAATTTCTGGAATTGTTGAAGATGCAAAGGCAAAGGGTGCTGAAGTATTACTAGGTGGAGAAGAGATGGATGGAAATGGATATTTCTACAAACCAACAATTCTCACAAACATTACACCAGATATGAGAATTGCAAAAGAAGAGACATTTGGACCAGTGGCACCAATAACAATTGTTGAAAATGAAAGTGAAGCTATCAAGATGGCAAATGATAGTGAATTTGGATTAGGTGCAAGTATTTGGACAAAAGATCTTGCTAAAGCAGATAAAATGTCAAGAAGAATTGAATCAGGAATTGTTAGTGTGAATAATGTAGTAATTTCAGATCCAAGAATTCCATTTGGAGGAATAAAGCATAGTGGATTTGGAAGAGAATTATCAAGATACGGAATGCTAGAATTTGTAAATCTCAAATCAGTTAGATTCTACGATAACTTGACACATCATCATTATGTAGAATAATTTTTCATAATTGAAATTATGAGGATCCTTTAAGTATAATTTTAGCGTATTATATTGTGACGAGGACACTTGATGACGTGTTATTGAGTGAAGATCAAAGAGATCTTGGGAACGCCTTGAGCTTTGAGATACATTCAGAGTTCATGATTCCTCTGGGACAAAGTCCTCGTCAAACTCTTCTTCATCGTCTTCTTCATCGTCACATTCTTCTAATTCAACATGTGTTGGTGTTCCATCATCTCCAAAGAAAATTTCAATGCAGATATCAGTAGATAATGTAGATGCTAGAGTTTCAGCTAGTTCTTTTGGAAAATTTCCCAGTCTGCTTGGGTCAGATGAATATCGATATTCAGTGACTATGTCATCATGATAGAAATCTAGTTCAATATCCCCATTTGCAAATTTTCGTACTGCAACTACTTGACCAAATATGCTGTCAGTCAAAGCCTATTTTCCTTGTTCAGCAACATCTTGTGTGAGGTTTTCAGCGAGATCTTCATAGTGTTGCCTAGATTTTCCTAAATCTTTGAGTTTGGCAGCTTCAATCTCATTTAATTCTCCATCAACTTTTTGTGCAACATATTGCAATCGAGCCTCTGCCATCATGAATAATCGATTGTTTTCTTTCCAAAGATGTTCGGTAATGTGTTCGACATATTGCTTCATATCAGAAATCAATTTGGCAGATTCACCTGAAGACAGATATTCTTTTGCAGAAGATTCCATGTTTGTTGCAATTTCTCTAGAACGTTCATGATCAATTAACATCATTGCAATAGGTCCCATGTTTTTTGGCAATCCAGCTTGTTCTAATGCCGGAAATAGTGAATTTTCTTCTTTACTGTGATGACAAACATCTGTAAAGTTTTTTGAAAAATCAATAACAGGAAGTAAGATTGATTCAGGAATTTTTTTATTTTCATTTAATAACTGAATAGTTGCATCCATTGCTTTGACAACTTTTTCAATTAGCTCATGATCACGTCTTAATGATGCAGTTGACATAATGAATTTGTATTATTTCGGGTATCTATATCTTATTTTTTTAAAATAATTAAAAGATAGAAAGTGTTAACGACTAATCGTTAACAAGTGGGTTTAACGATTAGAAAGTTTCTTTGATTTAACAAATGCCCAAATCTTTTTGGTCATTTCACTTGGAGCAATTGGTTTTTTACCAAATATTTGTTCAGCAGTTTCTTTACGACCTGCAAAACTAATGGCATATCCGCCAAATGCTGGCTTCTTTGCTCTTGATTTAGTTGCTTTCTTTTTTGTTGTTGTTTTCTTTTTTGGTGCAGCCTTTCTTTTTGGTGCAGCCTTTTTCTTTGTGGTAGTTTTTCTTTTGGTTGTTTTCTTTTTTACTGCCAATTTCTTGTAGTTGTATTTGAAATAAAGTATAAGAACTTAGAGCTTTACGTAATGCAAAACTAGATGATTTTTGAGCCTCTTTACTGATTTGAGTCTGAGATTAGGAGAATTGGAAATTTTACTAAAACCAGTACCTCGCAAGTAGGAAATAGAATCTTCACCACCAATCAAGAATGGAGATAGAGTTAGTATCATTTCATCAAAGAGTTCTTGTTTAACGAATTCCCAATTTACCGTTCCTCCGCCTTCAACCAATATTGTTTTGATTTTCTTTTTTGAGAGTTTTTTCAATAATAATTTTAGATTAACAGAATCAGTACCAGAAATAATTATCTCAACAGGGAATTTTTCTAATTTTTTAAGGTTCTTTTTAGTAATTTTTTTAGATACAGCTATAATGGTGGATATTTTATCACTGGATTGCAGAATCTTTGATGTTATTGGAATAGTTCCTTTAGAATCTAAAACAATTCTAATAGGATTTTTTCCTTTAGCATAACGTACAGTTAGAAGAGGATTATCACGTGACACAGTGTTTTTTCCAACGAGGATTGCATCTACACTTGAACGTAATTTATGAACTCGTTGAATATCTTTTTGTGATGAAAGTTTTGAATCGTTTGTTCTAGTTGCAATTTTTCCATCAAGAGATATTGCGCCACTTAGAATTACACGTGGCCTAGATTTTTCCATGAACGATTTTTCCTCCAATCATTACTGCTTGTATTGTAGATTCAGATGCTCTATGTACAATAGATGCATAGGGTTCATGCATCGGTTCTAAATCTAGTGCATGCTTGTTAAGAAATACACAATCAGCAATTTTTTTGGTTTCAATTACTCCAATGTCTTTTTTTAGAATTTTTCCACCATTCACAGTAGCCATTTTCAAAATTTCTTTAGGATTGATTCTTTTTTTATGAAGACCCATTGTGACTTTCCAAAGATAATCCATTTCTCTGAACATATCTGGGGAGTTTATCATAACATTGTCTGTGCCTAATCCAAGCGTACAACCGGCCTTTTGCATCAATACAATATCAGGAATTCCTTCAGCTAGTGAAGAATTAGCTCTTGGACAAACTACTATACCCCGAATTTTTTTTGCAGCTAGGTGAAGATCACTGTTTGATGCATGAGTCATATGAACAAGAAAATGTGGTTTCATGGACAATGCACGAATCACTTCAGATTTTCCAGTCATTTTTTTAGATTTTGAAACGCTTTGTTTTGTTTCAGCAGAATGAATTGCTCTAATCTTTGATGTTTTTGAGTAATGATTCAAAACTGAAGTACTGTTCTCATTTGCACCACTAACTCCAATACCATCACATTTTTGAATAATTAAAGGCAATTCCTGGGCTTTTTCTTTAGGAATTGGTAGATTTTTTTTAATTTCAGCAGAATCTTGGTAAAAATCAACCCTACCCAGAATAATTGATCGTATAGGAATTTCAGATAGTGTTTTTTTCAACAAGAGAACTCCATCCAGTCCTCCCTCTCTAAAATCAACAAAAGTGGTAATTCCTTTTCTAATCATGGAATAACAAGTGTTTTTCATAAAATTAGACAAATTTTCAGGAGGAGTATTTTTTAGAATTTTTGATTTTGCGCCAAAGACAGGGTGTATTTTTTTATCTACAGAGCTCTCCAGAGTAACATCTTTTCCAATTGAATCACCAATGTGAGTATGTGCATTGATAAATCCTGGAATTAGTATTAGACCTTCACAATCAATAGAATCTTCTTTACCACTTGGATTAATGTTAGGTTGAATTCGTTTGAATCTACCATTTTGAATTTGTACATTTGTTTTTGAGACAAATTCTAGTTCTTTTCCTAAAAGGATACTAATGTTTTTGATTAACATGATAATTCATAAACTTCAGGTTTTTCTTTTCCTGAATCTCGAATTTCACGAATTGTATCAAGTGACTTTGTGGCTAATTTTACAGCATCTCTACATGTAGAAGCATTACCAATACCGCAATTCAGAAAAATTTTATCATCATTTTTTATCATATTAATGAAATCTTGTACAGAATTTTTTCCTTCATCACTTGCTACCACCATAAAGTTATCACCACCCATAAAGAATGTCAATGAGTTTTTTTCTATAAAATATTTTGACATTTTTGAATATAATTGAAAAATTATTGATGAAATTTCATATGGGGAGTTTGTTGTTCTTTGAGATGTAAGATCATCAACATCCAAATGCATGATAGTAACTTTAGAATCAGATATGTCATTAACAAAACCAAAAATATTGTATTGTTTATCTAGAACAATTTCGTTTTTCTTTCCTTCATATGCTTTTAGATTTGCATCAAATGGAGATTCAGCAAATCCAATTGAAATTGTAAGGTGTACTTCAAAAGATTTTTCAATTGTTTTTTGAATTTCAATATGCTCTTCCAATCCAACACCATTTGAGACAACAAAAAATTCATCAGCCCTATTTAGAAAAACAAGACAATTCTTTTCAGAAAATAATTGTTGTAGTTGTTTGTACAAAGATGCTTGGAGCATTTGTAATTCATGTTCTCTGTCACTACCTAGAGTCAGAGTCCAGGGACCATAACCGGTTATTTTCAAAATACTTAGTTGAATCATTTTTGAATCCTTTTTAGTTCTGATGAAATTTTTACTACTGCTTCTACAGCACGTTCAGCTACAGGTCTAATTCTAGCATGGGCATGTCTTTCTTGCATACCAGGACCAGAAATTCCTAGAGATACAGGTTTTTGGTGTTTTATGGACAAATCAGTAAGTGCTTGAGCAGCAGCATGAGAGATAACCTCATCATGTTTGGTTTGTCCCTTGATAATTGCGCCTAAAGTAACTACAGCATGAACATCATTTTTTTGCAATAATGCATCAACAATTATGGGCATGTCATATGCACCAGGAACATAACAAGTTTGAGTTATTTTCAATTTTAGAGAATCAGCCTTTTCTTGAGCTACTGAAAGCATCCTAGATGTCACTTCGTCATTAAATTCCGAAACTACTATAGCAATATTCAAAATTAATGCACCTTTGCGTATTCTAGTAGTTCTTTTCCATCAATCAATGGAATTCCATTTTGCTTTGCAAACTTTTCTGCTTTATCAACAGATAATGCAGTATATGTTTCAGCATCCATCATTTCACATATTGCAGTTACTGGAGTCAAACCTGCAATCTGTGCAAGATAGACAGACATTTCTGTATGTCCTTGACGTGCTGCTAGCAAACCTTTTGATGCAATAAGCAGAGGAACGTGTCCTGGAGTTTTAAAAGATGATGCGAATTTTTTTTGTTTGTTTTCAACGTTATAGATATTTGCCATCTCTCGAATTGTTAATGATCTGTCATTATCAGTAATTCCAGTATAAGTTTGATAATGATTTACAGATAACGAAAATGTAGGATGATCACCATAAGGTGCAAGTCCCATAATCATTTCTTTGTTAGAGATTGAAGAATCAGCTAAAATTTCATGCATGTATTTGAGTTCAAGTGAATTGGCAAATTGGTTGTCTATTGCAATACAAAGTAATCCACCGGCATGTTGACGCATTCGTGCAACATGTTCAGGAGTAACAAATTCTGCTGCAACCATCATGTCAATCTCATTTTCTCGTCCTGCAGAGTCAAACAAGAGTACAAATTCTCCTCTTTTTAGAGATTGTAGTGCAGTTTCAAGAGACATAAACAAAAAAATCCTTAAACTGATTATAAAGTTTACTTAAAAAATGGTAATTACCAATAAAGTAGTAGATTAACAGGTTTATTTTAGAATGTATTTTCCAAGAATGTCAGTTTCAATATTAACTTTGTCGCCTACTTTTTTTGTTTGAAAATTTGTGATTTCAATTGTATGTGGAATCAATGAAATAGATGCAAGATTTTTTTTGATGTCGGTGACTGTCAAACTAATTCCATCAACTGCAATAGAACCTTTTTTGACTACATATTTTGCCAATGTTTTTGGCACTTCAAACCAAACTTGAACCTCTTTAGGTTTTTTTTGAATTTTTTTAATTATGCCCACACCATCAACATGTCCTAAAACAAAATGACCTTCTAATCTATCTCCAGCCTTTAAACTTCGTTCAATGTTTACTATTCCACCAACCTCAAGATTGCCAAGATCGGTTTTCTTTGTTGTCTCTTCGATCATCTCAAATATGCAACTAGATTTTGATAGTTTTGTTGCAGTAAGACAAACACCATTTAGTGCAACGCTTTGTCCAATTTTTAATCCCTTTGCATGTTTTCCTAGGTTTACAGTCATCTGTACTGCACTTCGATTTTTAGTGTTTTTAGAAATTTTTTCTACCTTACCTACCCCTTCGATAATTCCTGTAAACATCAAAATCAACTACTAATTCACGTATAAAATGATTTAGTTAGTTTTTACTTTAGATTTTTCAGAATCTATTTCTTCAAATTCATTTTCACAGACTTGATGGAATAAAGAGCATTTGTTTTCTTTTGCAGTCATCTTGATTTTTTCCATATCTTTGTTTAGTATTCCTTGAGCTGCCAAAAATGCGTTATCACTATCACCTAGTTTTTCAAATAGTTTGGATTTTGCTAGAGGTATTTCCTTGAGGCTAGAATCAACCACTTGTGCCTTGTCGTAGAATTCTATTGCAGTTTCGTAATTTCCTAAATGGCTATGGGAGATAGCCTTGTTCATCAAAGCTGTAACATCAGCAGGATCTATTGCAAGTACTTTTTCATAGTATTCAAGTGCCTCTTTGTGTTGATCCAATTCATTTAATGACAAACCCTTGCTATTGAGTGCCCATGAATCATTAGGATTAGAAGAGAGAATTTCATCACATAATTTTTGAACTTGTTGATAGTCACCTAAACTTTCTAGTGCATAGATTTTATTTTTTAATGCATACGTGTCTGATTCTTTTATTTCAAGAACTCTATCACAGTAAGATATGGCTTCTTGGTATTTTTCAAGATAAATCAAAGATAAACAAATGTTTTGGAGTGCAACCATGTCATTAGGAATTTTTTCAAGCAGACCTTTGCAATAATTATACATCTCCTCGTATTTTCCTGCGTTAAACATCCGAGTAATGACATTACTAGGATCTAGGAGATTAACCATTTCTAATAATTAGATAAAAACTCATTATCTTTAATCTATTCTGAAATAAAGAAAAATTCCCAGTTATTTTAGGACTTTACGAATGGTTTCGTTTAAAACCTTAGAATAACTATAGGAGGTTTGTTCTTGTTGAATTAATTTTGCTTGACGAAGTCGAAGTTTCTTATCGATGTCTTCATCAATCATTATGGTTACTCGTTTAGCCATATGTGACAGGTATGAGAATTATAATATAACATTATATGAAAAGTCCCAATTATGGGAATTCCCCGTTTATGCTTGAAACTACGTGTTCAATGTTGAAGGGCTTTTGAACTACAGGTACGTTTAGTTTTTGTAATTTTTCTTCAGTTTCTGTACTGGTGTCAGCAGTGACTGCAATTATGCGTGCTTTAGGATCAATTTCTTGAATTTTCTTTATTGCATAAAATCCTGAGCCATTAGGCATGTTTAGATCAATAAGAGTGACATCAGGTTTCAGTTTTTTGAATAATTTGACTGCAGTAACACCATCAAATCCATTTCCAACAACATTGATTTCTTTTTCCTCAAGGAATTCAGAAAATAACCTAACAGTATCTTCATCGTCATCAATTATAATGACAGATTTAGTCATATATTCATACAATAAATGAGTTCTTTATATTTTACATCTTCAGACATCATATATGGCCGGAATAGACAAACTAATTTCAATATCATTACCGACCAAAATTAAGAAAAAGATTGATGCAGATACATTAAAAAAAATTGAACGTGAGTTATTTTTAGAACATGGAATGTCAATTAAACTCGCAACAGAGCATTTCGATACATTACTAAAAATCATTAAAAAAAATTCTGATTTAGACATAAATGATTTTGAAGAAGAGTGTCTAAAAGAAATTATTCAAGTAAAAAAAGTAAAAGAGAATTATCATCTGACTATACTTGATTCAAAGTTGGTTCACTTTATTTTAGACATATTCGGAGATGATGAAACAAGAAAAATTATCATATCTATTCTAAAAAGTGAGCACACCATACCAGAGATCCTCAGAGAATCAGGAATACCTAAAACTTCAGGATACAGGAAGATAGAGAATCTTCTAATCAATGGATTCTTCATAGAGACAGGAAAAGTGCTTAGTGAAAGCAAGAAAATATCAAAAATTCAGTGTGTTTTCCAAGAAGTTTTGATGTATGCTAAAAAAGAGAATCTCATAGTTAGTGGAATCGTGCCTAAGAAAATATTTGAAAAGAGTACGACAATGAAATATATCATTAAAAATCTAGAATAGTCTAGTTCACAAGGTCAAGCAGTGCTTTTGCTTGTTTAAAGTGAACCTCATCAATCATTTTTCCTTCAACAGTAGTAGCACCTTTTCCTTTCTTTGTTGATTCAAGATAAGTTTTGCAAACTTTTTCAGCCCATTCAATCTCATTTTTGTTTGGATGAAATAGTTTGTGAGTTACAGAGATATGATCTGGATGAATAATGCTTTTTCCTGAATAGCCTAAACTTTTTCCAACCTTACAGTCTTTTTCTAGTCCCTTGGAATCTTTGAGATCTTGCCAAATTGCATCTATTGCAGCAACACCTGCAGCTTTTGCATCAACAGGAATTTTTCTTCTAGAATATTTGGCACCTTCTGCATCTTTGGTATATTCTACACCAAGATCATTTAGTAGATCAAACACACCAAAGACTACTGCTACTACTCTTTTGCTGCTAGAAGCAATTTGATACGTATTGACAACACCTTCAGATGATTCTATAGAAGGGATTAGCTGTATTGGTTTTAGTTTGCGTGTTTTCTCCAGTCCTGCAATTGTCTTTTCAATTTTTTTTAATTCCTTTGTATTGTTTACTTTGGGAATTACAATTCCATCAATTCCCTTTTGAACAATTTCTTTTAGATCAGCAGGAATTTTTCCAGATAAAGGAGAGTTTGTACGAACAAAAATTGAAGACTCGTATGACTTTTTAGATTTGAGTGCAGATTTGATTAGCTTTCTTGCATTTGTTTTTTCATTGTCTGGGACAGAATCCTCTAAATCAAAGCATACAATATCGGCCTGGAGTTTCTTTGCTTTTTCAAGAAACCTTGGGTTGTTACCAGGCACAAAAATGAGACTTCTGAAGAGCTGAGTCATTAAATGACTAAGCGCCTTCAGGCTTCATAATGATTTTGCCAAAGAAGTCACCCTTTAGCATTTTTGTATGAGCCTCTGCTGCTTGCTCGAAGGTAAAGACAGAGTCAACAATTGATTTTATCTTTCCTTGACCCATCCAATAGAGACCTTGATCTAGTTCAGCTTTAGTTCCTTGTGTTGAACCTAAGACATTGATTCCTTTGAAGAAGATGTGTCTAAGATCTATTTGTGCGTCATAACCTGTTGTTGCACCACATGAAACAAGTGTTGCACCATACTTGAGCAATGTTAGTTGCTTGTTGAAGTGAGTTTGACCAATGTGATCAAATGCAAGATCAATTCCAGGTGCTTCACCTTTTGTTTTTGCGATTTCTTTTGAAATTTTGAAGACTTCTTTTTGCCAATCGTCTTTTCTGTGGTCTACTGCATAATCTGCACCAAGTTCCTTACATTTCTCTAGTTTGTCTGGACTTGCAGTTGCAATAACATCACAGTTGTATAATTTTGCAATTTGAATTGCATAACTTCCAACACCAGAACCACCACCCATAATGAGTACTGTTTGTCCTGGAGTAATGTTAGCTCTACCAACTAACATGTGCCAAGAAGTCAGAATTGTCATTGAAGCTGCTGCTGCATCTTCATATGAAACTCCATCAGGAATTTTTGAAACATTAACTTCTGGCAAGTGAATTTGTTCAGAGTATGCACCCCATAGTGGTCCAGTTTGGAAACCCCAAACTTGTCTGCGGGTACAGTCAAATTCTCTTCCGTCAGTACATGCTTTACAAACTCTGCATGCAAGGTTTGAGTGAGAGACAACTCTGTCACCTACTTTGAAATTTTTAACATCTTCGCCTACGGCGATAACATCTCCAGCTACATCAGAACCTGAAACGTGTGGGAGAGGAACTGCTACTGGAACTCCTCTCATTCCCCAAATATCGTTATAATTTAGGGCAGATGCTTTATTGGTAAAAATTACCTCATCTGATTTTGGTTTTGGTTCGTCTATATCCTGGACTTTAAGGATCTTAGCGTAATTATCATCTGGTGCATATTCATTGTATACGACTGCTTTCATGGAATTACAGGCTGATTACCCATAATTATATTTTATCTGGGATCAGACACGATTGAACTTAAAATCGCGTTTTGGTTGTTGGGTTGAAAGCAAGATTTGCTTTAGTTGATCGTCTGAAATTTGGCCAGGAATTTTTCCCTGAGTTGCCATTCCAATAAGATATTGCTCTACTAAATCAGCCAACTCTGGTTTTACCATTTTGATGTTGTTTAATCTCATTCTTGCTTCAGGGACTAGAATTTGTTTTAGAATCTGTTCTTTTTGTGCAGCTAGTTCATGATTTGTATTGTCTTGAGGTTGATCGTTTGATTCAGGAAAACTCATTTTGAATCTAAGTGTAAACTTTCAATTGAGGATTTTCAACAATCATTTCTTTTAGAATTTCTGTTGCTAATCTGTCAAGTTTTTGCATACCTTGTTTAGAAACTACACGTCCTTTCTTCTCAACTTTTTCCAAGTAACCCAATTTTTCTAATCCTTGGATTGCATTTCTAATAATTGCACCACCAGCGTCTTTGTGATGTGCTGCACCATAACCAGATGGTTTGCCGCCACCATAATCTTTTCTTAATTCGTTAATTCCAATTGGACCATGAAGGTAAATTTTTCTCATAATTGAAGCACATCTAGTATGCCACCAATCACGGTTTTGTGGCGGTTTATCTGCATGAGCTCCAGTTTTTACAAATGGAATCCAAGAAGGAGCTGGAATATCTTCATTTTTCAGGATTTCAGCTAGTTTTCCTATCAACACATCTGCGGGTACATCGTATACCTTTGCCATGAAGACAAAAAATCGAGAATCGTCTTATAAATCATTGAGATATTATTTTGCGGTACGTGTGCCCACACAAGTAACAAGATATTCTGATCGACTTGACAGATGCCCTACCCAAACGAATTCTAGAATTTACTCCAGGGGCGATAAATGATTTGCATTTTTTGCAAAAAGCCATCCTAAGTTCATAAGGCATCCGAATTTTGTGTCGAGTGCTGATTCTTCTGGCAAGAAGAGCTTGTCGTTGAGAAAGTTCTGGATCTGTTCTTGCATTACTAATTGCGTTTTGTATCAGAATTTGCATTCTCTCCATTGCAAGTTTTCTTACTGCAGGTTTCACAATAATTTCTAAAGCCACACCTAAAAATTACTTCTCATTAAAATCAAAGAAATGCAGTCAGCGGGATTCGAACCCGCGTCACAGGGTTGGAAACCCCGAATACTAACCAGGCTATACTATGACTGCAACAAAATGCAAATTTTGATGCCTACATAAAAATGGTTTTTTCGTACTCATAGAGCATTCTAGCAACTACAGTATGACCTTCAAAGGATTCATCGCCAACAGAATAAATCTGTGCAAATTGTTTTTCTATAGAATCTGAAAAATGTCCTTTCTGGAAGCCACCAAACACAAGACAATAGTCATCACTGATCTCACATGCAATCTTTTCATACGAATTTTGGGTTCCCTTGGTGGAAAATCCAATTATTTTTGAGGGGTTTATTTCATCAATTAGTTCTGAGAATGTTTTGTTTTTGATTTCAAGTAATGTCTCATCATTTGCAGTTATCTTTTTTTCTTTGTACAATTTTTCAATCAGTCCTGCAAATCTATGATACGATTTTGGAACGTGTACATTTTGACCAAAATAGATTACCTTATCATCAATTGTATGAACATAGAGTTTGATTTTGTTTTTTAGATATAGTGGAATTGTTGTTGCTTCAAGTATTGAAAAGTGTACAAGGTCAGGTCTGCCTTTTTTTAATTCATTGTTGATTCCTTTCATTGCTGCAAAGTGCCACGAGTTATCTAAGAGAATTTCAGATGAAAGTTTTCCTAGTTTTCTTGCATGAGAAACAATTGATGGATGATGTTTTAGTTCAGACGGAACAAGTTCTAATGCAGATTCAGCTAAAACTATGGAAATCATTTTAGTTTGTCATTTGAATTTGATTCTTAAATTCATTCCAACCTGGTTTTGGATTTCCATTCTCATCAAACAATCCGGCATTGCAGACATAATGATTTAATCTCTCAATTACATGTTCACTACTACCAAATCCTGAACCACCAACTGAAAGTTCACTATCTCCAATCTCAGGTGCATTAAAGGAACAGGTTCCTTCAGGCTTGTCATTTTGCCTATACCAAGTAAAAAACTCTAGGTCAGATTCGTTTTCTACATAAAATTCAAAGGATTTTTCTAAAAATTCAGTTTGTGATTCTTCACTTCCACCAACGAAATCAGAGGTACTCCAGCTAATTTCAAAAATTGCAGCATTTCTATCACCTGCCAAGTCAATAGCTTGTTCTAGGTCTTCTTTTGCCTGCTGTGGAGTTTTTACCATATCACCAACAGTATCTACAGGAGAATAAGTAAATGCAACAAAATCGCCAACATCCAAGTCAGTTACAATATATCGTAAATTTTTATTCAAAACTTGATGCAATGCAAATGCATTTCCGATTTTTACATCAGGATGTTTTTCTTTAACTTTATCATACACTCCAGTGAACAGTTCTTTGTAAGAAGGAATATTTTGTTCATGATATCTGAACTGAGATTCTGTTTCTCCTGCAAGAATTACAGTATCAACAATATGATATCTAGATAATATTGCATCAAGAACACTAACTACTCTGTCTTCATTTAGTGATTGGATAGGTGGTTTTCCAATCCAAGTTGGAAATGGTCCTAATGTTTCTCCGTTAATTATTGAAAAGTAAAGTGTAACTTTGAGATCATTTTTTTGGTTAAAGCTCATCAGAGCATCAGAGTATTGCCAGTTGTATTCTCTGTGTTCAGGTTCAATTAAATTCCAAAATAGATAGACGTTACTTCTTCCAATTCCAGATTCAGATGCAGTAGCATAGATTTCATCTAATTCTTGTAGTGTTACAGATTGATTTGGAGAATTAATTACCAATCCAATCTTTTCATTAGTCTTTACAGGTATAACATCAGGACTTGAATTATCAGAAATACTAAGAACTCCAGCTGCAATGGCAATAACTACAACTACACCTGCAGCCACGCCTAGAATCTTCTTATCCATACGGATTCAAAAAGAAAAGAAAGTAAAAAAGTTGTGATTCTGTTATCTATCCAGAAGTACAACCACTAAATCCACATTCAATGCAGATACTACAACCTTCTACGAATACAAGGTTGTTCTTACATGTTGGACATAGACGATCTTCTGGAACTTCTTCTTGTTGTTGAATTGGTTCAGGTTTGATTTCTTCGTCATGTACTTTTAATGCAAGTGCTGCATTAACTTGTGATTTGATGTATGGGTTTGTAATTTGTGTTGAAACATAGCCCGTTACATGTTCGCTAGGGGTAACATCAAATGTTTTTTCTGCATTTTCACTTGTCATGTGGAGAACTTGTTTGTGTCTAGAACCATCACGATATACTGTGATACCTTTTAGACCAATCTCATGTGCTAGTAGATATGCAGATTTTACATCTTCTGCAGTTACATCATATGGCATGTTGATTGTTTTTGCAATTGCATTTCCAATCCAGTCTTGCCATACACCTTGAGCCATCAAGTGATCAGACCAGTGAATATCCA